>JBNKVX010000105.1:0-9737 GCA_050299435.1 Cellvibrionaceae bacterium
AAGCCTGTTCGATGGTTTTCCACTTCGCCGTATCGCGCGCCGTGTACTCGCTACTCGTGATCACCAAAATATCGTAATCACTTTGCTTGTGAATCTCCAGCTTGCCACGCCCTTGTTGATGCGGCCCATCCTTCCATGTGCCTCTGGCATAGGAGCCAAATAAGATGATAATTTGAGCATCGTTGCACTCGCGCTGAATAATGGCGCTAATGGTCGCCAACTCTGCTTGTTTGTCTTGGGGTAGGTGATTCAGTAATGGATTCATAGGGGGCAATATACCGCATCAAGTATCAAGGTAAAATGGTTAATTTATTCATTTAAGCCTGCTTAGCCAGGCTATTATCAGCTCATAGCAAAACAATATACGACGACTTCATTGTAAAGAATCCGTTATGTATTACATCGAAACAAATTGACTGTAATCAATATCGGTAAATAATATATCCATCACCATAAGCATATAGTCGGTTTATAGTAAATCTATAAAAACGGAGTTCTGTCTTATGCAACAGCAGCCCACGGCATCTGCTAACAACGCCATTGTGTTTCAGATGATTGAGGTGACCAAAACCTACCGCATGGGCGAGGTGGCGGTTCATGCCTTGCGCGGAGTCACACTGAATTTATATGCCGGTGAACTGCTGGTGTTACTGGGGGCATCGGGCAGTGGCAAATCAACCCTGCTGAATATTCTGGGCGGGCTCGATAAACCCACCACCGGAAAAGTGTTTTACCGGGACCAGGACCTGACCCGGGCCAGTGAAACCGTGCTAACCAACTACCGGCGTTATCACGTCGGTTTTGTCTTTCAGTTTTATAACCTGATTCCCAGTTTAACCGCGCTGGAAAATGTCGCTGTTGTTACCGAGATTGCCCGGCAACCCATGACGCCGGAAGCGGCGATTGAACTGGTGGGGTTGAGCGAACGCCGCGATCACTTCCCCGCAGAACTCTCCGGCGGTGAACAACAGCGGGTGGCGATAGCCCGCGCCATTGCCAAAAAACCGGAAGTGCTCTTGTGTGACGAACCCACCGGCGCACTGGATTCAAAAACCGGCATATTGGTGCTGGATGCTATCGCCCGCATTAATCGCGAACTCAATACCACCACTGTAGTGATTACCCATAATGCCGATATTGCCCGAATGGCGGACAGGGTAGTGCACCTCAGTGATGGCAAAATCAGTGACGTGATTGTGAATACCGAAAAATTATCACCGCAAGAGTTGCACTGGTGAAGTTATTTTCTCTCAGCGCCCTGCACCGCAAATTATTGCGCGACCTCAGGCGAACCACCGGCCAAGTGTTGGCTATTGCGCTGGTGATTGCCGCCGGTGTGAGCACCTTTATTTTATCCACTAGCACGCTGGATTCATTAAGCGCAACCCGCACAGCCTATTACCAGGATTACCATTTCGCCGATATTTTTGCCACGGCCAAGCGCGCGCCCAACCGTTTGCAACAACGTATTGAAGCCATTCCCGGTGTCGATAAAGTCCAGACCCGGGTGGTGGCCACCGTCAAACTGGTGATTGCCGGTTTTAATGATCCGGTAAAAGGCCAAATTGTTTCACTACCGGAAACCGGCCAGCCACTGTTGAACCAATTGTATCTGCGCGAAGGCCGATTGATTGACCCGGACAGTGACCATGAAATTCTGGTGAACGGCGCCTTTGCCGACGCCCACGGTTTTAAACCGGGCGATAAACTGGATGCGATTATCAAGGGGCGTCTTAAAAATCTAACCATTGTCGGTGTGGCGCTGTCGCCGGAATTTGTCTACCAGATTGCGCCGGGCGCCATTATGCCGGACTTCAAACGCTACGGTGTGCTGTGGATGTCCCGGCGCTTACTGGCAAGCTCGTTTGATATGGACGGCGCCTTTAACAGCGTGGTGCTGAGTGTGAGCAACACGGCATCCGTACAGGATACTCTCGATCAACTGGATTTATTACTGCGCCCTTACGGCGGCATCGACAGTTATGGCCGCGAGTGGCAGGTATCCCACCGTTTTCTCAATGAAGAATTCAAACAGCTGCGACAAATGTCGGTGATGTTTTCCACCATCTTTCTCGGTGTGGCGGCTTTTTTATTAAATATTGTGGTGAAACGTTTAATCGATACCCAGCGTGAACAAATTGCGGCGCTCAAGGCCTTTGGTTATCGCAACCGGGAAATTGGCCAACACTATATTGCCTACGTACTGGCCATCGTTGCCCTGGGTTTATTACTGGGCACGGCGGCGGGCGTGTGGCTGGGTAAAGCATTAAGCCTGTTGTATATGGACTATTACCGCTTTCCTTTTCTGGATTACCAATTACACCCGGATCGCATTGCAGTGGTAACACTGGTCACGGTGATTGCGGCGGTACTGGGCACCCTGTTTTCTGTCAGAGCCGCCGTTAAACTGGCACCGGCAGAAGCCATGCGACCGGAGCCACCGGCGGTTTACCGCGAAAGTGTGATTGAACGTTTGGGTATCAAAAAATATTTACCCCAATCCGGGCGGATGATTGTACGCAATATCGAACGCAAACCGGTGAAGGCCTTGCTATCCATCCTCGGTGTGGCTTTTGCCAGCGCCATTATGGTGGTGGGCACTTTTTTTAACGACTCCATCGATTACATGGTGGATATTGAATACGGCTTATCGCAACGGCAGGACGCCACGGTCACCTTTATCGAACCCACTTCCTATCGCGCGCTTTTTGATTTGCTGCATATTCCCGGTGTTGAATACGGCGAGGCGTTTCGTTCTGTTCCGGTGCGCTTACGTTACCAGCACCACAGCTACCGCACCGCGATTCAGGGCTACCCCGCCCAACGGCGCTTATACAAACTGCTGGATGAAAAGCTCAATGCGATTACCCTGCCGGAAAGTGGTTTGGCCATTACCGACCAACTGGCGAAAATGTTACAGGTATCCGTTGGCGATACGCTCACCGTCGAAGTGCTCGAAGGCCGACGGCCAATACTGCAAGTGCCGGTTACCGCACTGGTGAAACAATATATCGGGGTGGCGGCCTATATGCGCCTGCCCGGGTTGAACCAGTGGCTGGGAGAGGGCGATACCATCTCCGGTGCCTATTTAAAAATTAACCCGCAACAACAGCAGCAGGCCTATACAGAATTAAAAGACGTGCCGCAGGTTGCCAATACCGATGTGCGGGTGAATGTCATTCACAACTTTAACGAAACCGTCGCTGAATTTATGCTGGTCTACGTGGTTTTTATTTCCGTCCTCTCCGGTATTATTACCTTCGGTGTGATTTACAACACCGCGCGTATTGCGCTTTCCGAACGCAGCCGGGAACTCGCCAGTATGCGCGTACTGGGTTTTACCCGCGGCGAAATAGCCATGATTTTATTGGGCGAACTGGGGCTGCTGACACTATTGGCCATTCCCCTGGGGCTATGGATCGGTTTTGGTTTATGCAGTTATATGGTGTCTGCTTTTCAACTGGAACTGTTTCGTATTCCGTTAATTATTGAAACCCATACCTATGCGTTTGCGGTGTTTATTGTGTTGCTGGCCGCACTCTTATCCGGTCTGCTGGTGCGCATACGTCTGGATCATCTCAACCTGATTGCCGTATTAAAAACCCGGGAGTAAGTGGCTATGCATTGGCAAAAAAGACTGGCCGAAGTCGTGATTGTGGTGGTAATTGCCGCCGTCATTTTTTATGCGTTTGTTCCCCGTGCCGCACTGGTCAGTGTTGCCAGTGTCAGTCGCGGCCCCTTGCAGGCAATTATCGAAGAAGAGGGCAAAACCCGGGTGATCGATCGCTTTGTGGTTTCATCCCCGGTGGATGGCTTTGCCCGTCGGCTGGAAATTCATGTGGGGGATCAGGTTAATAAAGAACAGGTCTTAACCGAGCTGGAACCCCTGCGCTCCAACGTGCTGGACCCACGCAGCCGCGCCGAAGCACAGGCGCGGGTGGCAGTGGCCAAAGCGGCCTTACTGGTGGCCAAAGAAAACGCCAAAGCCGCCAAAGCCGATGCCGAACTCGCTAATAGCGAACTGGAACGTATCAGCATCCTCTACCGCAGCAACAATATTTCCTTGGGGGAATACCAAAAAGCCCAGGCCGGCGCGCGCCGCAACCAGGCCCATTTGCAATCGACAAAATTTGCCGTTGAAGTCGCCGCCTACGAACTACAGGCCGCAGAAACCGCCCTGCGTTTCTCCGCCGCAACTGACGGCGAAACCAGTCCCGGAACCAAGAGCGGAAGCAATACCGAAAAAGTCGCCATAGTGGCGCCCATTGCAGGCCAGGTATTAAAAATCAATCACGAAAGCGAAGGCGTAGTTCAGGCCGGGCAGGCACTACTGGAAATGGGCAACCCCGCCTCACTGGAAGTCATCGTGGATGTCCTCTCCCACGATGCCGTGCGACTGCAATCGGGCATGCCTGTTAAGCTAAGCCGCTGGGGCGGCGATAAAATTCTGGACGGACAGGTTCGCCTTATCGAACCCGTAGGCTTTACCAAAGTCTCCGCACTGGGGGTGGAAGAGCAGCGGGTCAGGGTGATAGTCGATATCACATCCCCCATCGCCGACTGGCAGCGCCTGGGCGATGGCTACCGCGTGGATGCCTCTTTTATTTTGTGGCAGGGCGAAAATATACTGCAAATCCCCACCAATGCCGTATTTCGTGTAGGCGACCAGTGGGCCGTGTTTGTGGTTAACGATAAGCGCGCGCAAATCAAACACATCGAACTAGGCCACCGCAACGGCCTGGATGTTGAAGTTAAAAGCGGCCTGGCAGAGGGTGAGGTTTTTATTACCCATCCTGATGATGCGGTGAGCGATGGGGCGCGGGTTCGGTTGAGGTATTGATGGGGGGAGGGGGGATACAGAAGGTTATATTGACTATTTTAACGTCTTCTTAGGTATTAAGTAGGCCCTCATCTATTTTTTCGATTATATCAATAGGATATACTCGGCCCCGCTGTACCGGTCAGGGAATTTGGAGGCCTAATTAAAATTTAACCAATTTTAATGTGAGAAATATCGATTTTGATAACTGAGATACGGTACGGTTTTACATATAGGTCTACGATGCTGTTGTTGCACGTACTACAGACAGTATCAGACGGCTTAAAAAACGAGTTTCCGTTTACTTCAGCTCTCATATGTGACTTCAAAGATAACTAAAAAATTAGGTTTCATTCTCATTATGCTTGACTGGCAGAAACTACTTAATCCTATAAGGCGCAAAGAGTTATCTGGGCCTAGCGAGACAACAGGCACCGGCGTAGGCCGAAAAGAACTGGAAAGGGATTATGACCGAATCTTATTCTCAGCGCCAACTCGCAGGCTTGCGGATAAAACTCAAGTCTTCCCTATGGAAGTAAACGACTCCGTACGGACAAGGCTCACACATTCCCATGAAGTAAGTAATCTTGCCAGAAGTATTGGAATTCGCATTGCATTCGAGCATGCAGAAGAGGTATTCGGTAAGGAGCATGAGGCTCTGGAAGTAAAGCGAAATATTCCCGCTTTGCTTGCGGCTATAGGTTTAGCGCACGATCTTGGTAATCCCCCTTTCGGCCACCAGGGAGAGCTAGCCGTTCAACAGTGGTTTAAGGAAGGGGGCTGTGGAAAAGACATTAATATTGATTTAGATTTTAAAGAGTTTGACGGAAATGCTCAAACGTTTCGGTTACTTACCAGACTACAAATATTAAATGATGAATTTGGGCTTAATCTGACTGTTGCCACTCTTGCGGCTTTACTAAAATATCCAAGTGTATATGGTTCCGATAATAAAGGTGGCTATAAAAAATTTGGGATTTTTAATAGCGAAAAGAAAATTATAGAGGAAGTTTGGGAACAAACCGGTCTCCGTGAAGGTGTCCGTCATCCCTTGGCTTATATTATGGAAGCTTGTGATGATATTGCCTATTCGATAATTGATGCTGAAGATACAGTAAAAAAAGGATGCGCCTCTTTTTATGACTTGATGGATCATCTTAGGAGTCACTCAAATAATGATCCTGTCATATTAAAAGTAGTACAAGACTCTTCAAAGAAAAACGAAGTATTCAAAAAAGATTCTCTTAGTCCTAGAGAATTGAATGATATTTCAATGCAGATGTTTAGAGTAATATCAATTTCTGAAATGATCACCTCTGCAACCAAGGTTTTTGTCGACAATATAGATCGTATGCTCAATGAATCTATCGAACCTGGCTTCGAAATCATCAAGAATTCCAGTTGTTCTGAGTTATGCAAATCCGTAAAAGATTTTGATTATAAAAATGGCTTTCAGAATAAAGAGGTTTTACGTTTGGAGCTCGAAGGGAATAATTATATTAAAAATATGATGACTATGCTTTGGCGAGCCGTTTCAAAGGGAAATGATGAAAATTATCCTTATGAGCGTTATATTTATGGAGATATATCTGAAAATTATAGAAGAGTCTATGAAAGTGGTGATCGAAATGCATATGACAAATGTCAATTAGTATGTGATGCTTTATCCGGTATGACGGAAAGTTATTTAATTAGTAAACATAATGAATATAAGTCCCTTGAATATGTTATTTCATAAACCCATACCTGCAGAATCTCTCGGTTATCTCCGTGATAGAATCAATAGCTTTTTTTCTACTACTGCAGCCTGTCGATACAATTCCAAAGATCAGCTATCTTTTGACCTTTATGAAACTAGAGGTTTGCTTGAAAATTTTGATGCGCCAAAACAAAACGTTACTGAATTTATAAATTTTTTATCCGATAGACTCTCCACAGGTGATATTTACCTTTTTGGCGGAATTCTTCGTGATATTGCCCTTTTTGGTAAGCGAGGCTTTAATTCCGATATAGATTTAGTAGTAGACGGTGAGTGGTCAGTCTGTATTCCCTATTTAGAGCAGGCAGGAGCCCAAAGAAACAAATTTGGCGGTTATAGATTGGCAATATCAGGACAACTCATCGATATTTGGAGTGCTAAAGAAACATGGGCCATTAAAGAAGGTTTTGTTCGTTATAATGGCATCGCATCTTTGATAGAAACAACGGTTCTTAATTGGGATGCAATTCTCATGAATTGGAGAACTAAAAGTTTTATATGTAACGATACTTATATCAATGAATTAAAAGATAGAGCTTTAGATATTGTTCTAGAACAAAATCCAAATCCAAAAGGGATGGCGGTTAGGGTGTTTCGACACTTATGTTTGAAGTATGCAAATAAAATTTCCATCAAAGCGGCTGAGTATTTGGCAAACTGCACAATCAGATTTTCATACGGGGAGCTGATTGAAAGTGAGAAAAAAAGCTATGGAAACTCTGTAATTGAATACACTACTTTTAGATTTTTCGAGAGTCTTAATTTCTATCAGGATTTAGAAACTCGTGAAAAATATAGTGCTGCGGGTAAATATGTGAAAAATGGAGGGTTAACGTTATCCTCCCGCCAATTGGAATGTAATTTTGGGTAGACTGCTCGTTATGGTCTTGGCTTTGAAAAGTGCATCATCAAATCTAGATTTTGTTTTTTATGTCACCCATTGTGTTTCTTTTTTAGATTCTAATGCCGCAAATCTGAGTGGGAGGGCTGGTCAACTTTACTGACTATTGTGATTTGCCTTGTTAAAGTTACTCTTCATCTGGGTCAAATGTATATTCAGGGTAGTATTTGAGTACCTTATACATTTTAGGCTCACCTCGCACGGTTTCTACTTCTACATCCACTACATATGCGAGCTCATGCCATTGTTTCTTAAATTTTTCAGACGGGTGAAACATGGCATCTTTTACAGCATTATTCTCAAAGATGACTTTCATGCTCCTACGTGAAATGTCATCAATAATCGCTCTATTCCCAGTTTCTGAATGGGGATCGAATTTTGCCTGATACCAATACATTACTTTGCGTCTATGGATATGATCTTCTGGAGAATCTAGTTGATCTATATGTCGAGATATTTCGTTTTGAATAGCATTGGCTTCTGTTGAGTTTATGGTGAAGTTGTTAATTACTTGGCCACCATCAGAAACAATTATATTCATTTGTGAGCCGTGATCTTTAGCTATAGGCTCAACAAATTTATTCCATTCTTGAAAGTCTTGCTTAGTTAATTCTCGATTTGGATTATCTGCCTTTCCCAAAAGCCAACCGCAAACGCTTTGAACTACTTTCGACCATTCAGTGAGGGTTCCGCCCTCCCATAGGAGAGGAATGATTGGTGCTGCTTGGGATACTAATTCGATAATAATTGATCCCTTACGAACCTCCCGAATCAGAAGTTCAGTACCTATCTCTGTTTCTTTATCTGTCTCACCTTCGACAAATTTGTGAAATAAGTGATTAAAGGAAAGAAGTGAAAGTGATAGATCCTTCAGAGATACGGGTTTCTCGTTGTCTATCTTTATTTCGAGCTTTTTATCGAAATCAAGTTCTAGAATGTTGCTCATATCTCTCCTTGAGTCTTAATGCTCGTAACCCTGGGCTATTTTTTGGTGCGAGGTGATGAAAAATGGTTCCTTGTGATTATGATAGTTATACACTGCCACAATGTAACCAATACCAGTCATATATTGAAGGGTTGCCGTTCAAAATGCCACCGGCACGTGTACCTTGGCATGTAATATTGTCCCCCCAACAGTCATTATGCATTACTACTTGGCCTGAGCGAGGATAACCTACAATTGCTGGTTGTCCCCTGCGATGTTCAGCGTAAACACTATAAGTTGTTCCCCGGGTGGAAATAACTATTGCGGGTTCATTTTGTTGTAAGCATGCATATACTTGCTGAAAAGTTGGTAGACCTCTTGTCACAGAGTATATTCCTCTATTAATTTATTTTGATGTGTAAAAACTTAGTCAATAGATTAGTGAAAAAATAACAAATTGCTTTCTCTGAATTAACTTTTCTCATTCTTTACATTTCAAGCGCTAAAGCCTAAATGATTTATCTGCAATCACAAAGCACTGAAAAGCTTTACAGTATTTTTTGGCGCGGATTATCTTGTTTTGGGTCGCGTTCTCTGTCCGTTTACGGTGGTAAATCGGCTTTCAGGCGAGGTTTACCGGGAGGTGAGGGGTGTTTGCTGGTTAAGTGTTTTCTTCAATGGCTTATAGTTGGATCGGCACCGGTTGCTTTATGCAATCTGCTCAATTCGATTTTAAGTGCTTCTGCCTGGCACTTGAGTGCGTGTAAGTGGCGTTTGGCGCCCATAATGGTGTGGGTATCCGGTTCGCTGTCTTTGTATTCGGAAAACAGCGATGACATGGCGTCGCACAGAAATGAGCAGTAATCATTAAATGCCTCAAAGTCATCGTAAAATGCCGTCAGGTCGACTGTGGTTAACCTTTCTTCTTTTGTCATAAACACCTCCGTCGAAATCCCAAAATGGGATATTTGCAACGATATACTAGATTGGGATATTTCTCAATAGGCAGAAATATTCAAATGAGCAATAAACTTTGGGATGACAACAGAGAAAAGCTAAGGGAGCTTTTAAAGGAGCTGCGGCGGGATGAGGCGGATATCACACAAGCGCAATTAAGCCAGTTACTGGGTAAGCCTCAAAGCTACGTATCCAAATATGAAACGGGGGAACGTAAGCTGGATTACGTTGAGGTCACCGATATTTGCAAGGCACTGGGTATTTCAATGGAGCGCTTCAATAAACTCTATGAGAAAAAGGTGGGTGGGTGAAAAATCGATATCGAAGTCATTTCGAGTGAGCCAATAATAAAGAGATACGTCATGAAAATATGGAA
>JBNKVX010000106.1:0-9714 GCA_050299435.1 Cellvibrionaceae bacterium
CACGGCAGCAACAATAGCAGCACCTCGCGCCTGACCTAGCTTCAGGGCAGAGGATGCACTTTTTGACATAAAAACTTGCTCAATCGCAAATTCCTGAGGCAGGTGGGTTTCAATTAAATCACTGACGGAGTTAAAAATGACTTTAAGTCGCTCAGCAAGAGAGAGCGTATCGGGTATGCGTATTGTGCCGCTACTGACATATTCAATTTTGGAACCGAGAGAGGAGATCAAGCCGTAGCCGGTGACGCGCGAACCCGGGTCTATCCCCAAAATGATTGCCATAAATCCCCCAATGGCGTGAATACCAAACCAGCTCCATTCTACTGAGCCAAAAAACTGGTTATTTATTCAGTATTTTTGCAGGAGTCCACGATTAGGTCAATATAAAGCCGTTTGGGTGTCGGTGACATTAAAAATATCCCGCATTAGCCTTTTTAAGGAAATGACCAACCTTTCCTCTCCATTTCTGTCATAGAAGTGTCATAAAGCGAATTTATATTCAAGCATGTAAATATTTGATTTGATTCTTCGCATTGCTTATGAACTTATTACCTTACATACAACATCTAGATCATCTGACTTTTAGTTGGTGCCTACGTCGTAAACACCGTCTACTCGCAATTAAGGTGAGTCGCTGTATTTCATTTACTGCTGATGGTCCTTGTTATGCGCTAATAGGCTTGGGTTTTATACTCGCTCAAAATTGGTCTTTAGCGAAATTATTAACTGTAGGGTTTTTTATCGAACGTTGTTGTTATTTATGTGCAAAACTGTTGTTTAAACGAAACAGACCACCTGAAGCAATTCCCGGTTTTAAAAGCGCAATTAATCCCTCTGACAAATTCAGCTTTCCCTCAGGCCACACTTCGGCTGCTTTTTTCATGGCCTGCGCGCTTTCATTTTATTTTCCTCTCCTCGCCTGGATCTTATTTCCCTGGGCGATGGGTGTTGCCAGTGCACGCGTGATGCTGGGTGTACATTTCCCCTCAGACACAATTGCTGGCGCTGCAATGGGATCATCTATTTGTTTATTGGTTTTAGTTTATTGCTTTTAACATTTAATTAGCAGAGTAAAGCACATGAAAATTCTTTACGGGGTACAAGGTACAGGTAACGGACATATCAGCCGTGCACGCGCAATTAATACCTATTTTCGTCAGCTTAATATTGACGTAGATTTTTTATTTTCCGGGCGTGAAAGGGAAAATTATTTTGATATGGAAGAATTTGGCAATTGGCGTTGCCACCGAGGCTTAACTTTTATTCATCAAGCCGGCAAGCTCCGATTTTTAGAAACTATTAAACAAGCCAGCTTAAGCACTTTTATTAACGACATAAGAAAACTGCCTGTAGATGACTATGACCTTGTATTGACGGATTTCGAACCAATCACTGCGTGGTCTGCAAAATTGCGCAACAAGACCTGTATTGGTATAGGTCATCAGTATGCGTTTAATTACTCTGTGCCGCGAGTAGGCGACAATATTTTTACCCGCGTATTAATGAAAAACTTTGCGCCTTGCAAGACCAGCCTCGGCTTACACTGGCATCACTTTAACCAACCTATTCTGCCACCCATTGCAGAAACTCACCACACCAATGATCCGGTGGAACCCAGAAAAATCCTGGTTTATCTTGGCTTTGAAGAAGCCGACGATGTGCTGGCTTATCTGGAAAACTTCAGTGATTACAATTTTGTTTACTACGGCCCCTTTCCTCACTATGAACGCATTGATCATATCCAACTAAAGCCCTTATCTCGCGAAGGATTCAAATACGATCTCGCCACATCTGAGGGCGTCATTTGCAATGCTGGTTTTGAACTTGGCAGCGAAGCCATACAGCTTGGCAAAAAATTGTTGGTCAAACCTTTACAAGGTCAACTGGAACAACTGTCGAATGCCAAAGCACTGAAAGAACTGGGCTTGGCTCTAAACATGAACACCCTCGACTTAAACGTAACTCGAAAATGGCTCGACGCATTCGAAAGTAAAAAAGTAGTGTATCCCAATGTGGCTAAGGCTATTGCGCAATGGATTCACAGCAAAGGATGGGAAATTCAGGATTCAAAAAACGCATTAATCGACAGCCTATGGATGCCAACAATTTTCAACAAAAGGAACACAGAGGAAATTACTTGCGAGTCAAAACTTAAAGGAAGCACTCTCAACAAAGCAACATAAAAGATATTAATTTTTAACGGTCAATAATGACACAGCCTCGTTGAGATCGATAACTTCCATGTCGATATCCTGAACGACTTTGCGTATATCTGTCGCCAGGGTTTTAGTATCACTGAATAGCATGGAAATATTTGAAACATTTTTATCTACTTCATTGCTGACATTCGCCTGTTGTTGAGCAGCTGATGCAATAAATGCGTTTGAATCCTGAATGCCATTGATCGCCTTAACCACATCATTCAATACTTGATTGGCCTTTTTAATGTGATCAACACTTTCATTGGCGGCACTGGTACTTGCCTCCATTACATGGACTGCTTTGCCTGTTTGAGATTGTAAACTTTCAATGATTTTGCGAATTTCTTCGGTGGATTCCTGAGTGCGTTGTGCCAGCGTTCGCACTTCATCCGCCACAACGGCAAAACCTCTACCTTGTTCACCTGCGCGTGCAGCTTCAATTGCGGCGTTTAATGCGAGCAAATTTGTCTGCTCTGCAATCCCGGTAATTACAGTCAACACATTTCCAATATGTTGACTGTCTTCATCCAGTTGCTGCATGACTGATACAGCTGACTGTAAATCATCACTAAGCCGACTAACCTGATCTTTGGTAGTGGCCACCACTTTTTGTCCTTGCGAAATTTCCCTACAAATGGATGAAACATTCTCTGAGGCTTCAGCTGCATGTTTCGCAACTTCATTGACACTAGCAGACATTTCCGTCACAGCTGACGCGACCATCTCGATCTCCTGGCTTTGTTGGCTGACATTTTTCTCTGAAGATTCTGCAGATTCCACCAAACTACTATTCTGACTTGAAATATTCACAGCATGTGTTTTTATGTCTGAGACGAGCGTGCCGATTTTATCTATCACATTGTTATATGCGACGAACATCTGGCCCACTTCGTTGTCACTCACATCTTCTCCAATCACTTGGGTAAAATCCCCCTGTGCCAACGCTCCCAATCGCTGTTTTAACAATCTAATTTGATCCATCAACCAATACAGGCCAAAAACAGAACTGACAACGGCTACAAACAACACGGCAAAGGCCAGAAAAAATGCGAGCGTCTGGTGTACTTTCATTGCCGAGTTGGCCTCATCTGCCATCATAGCTACGGCCTTATTCATTTCGCTTAATACAATGACACTTTTGTCTTTGATCACTAGCGATTGAGCACTATCTTTAGAATTAACCAGGGTGAGAATGGCTATTTTATAATCCAACCATAAGCGCCAAACTTTTTGTAATTGCTGTTCAATCTCTTCAGTTGCTGGTTTGTTTATTCCAGAAGAGGAATCACCTAGCATCAGCGCTTGATGTGAGTTTTCGAAAAGTTGCATGGTAGTTTCCAATGTTGCTTTTACTTCAGCGTCTTGAGTAAGGAGCAGCGCTTCTTTCGCCAATCGTTGACTCAACATTCGTTGGCCTCCTGCCATATTCACTGTGTCTGCTGTGGCTGATAAGGTGCTATTCAACGAAACGACGGAGATTCCTGAAAAAACAATGATGAGCGCAAAGGAAAAAGCAAATTGACTCTGAATTGTCCGTAGACCGCAAATTCGTAAAAGTCCATTAAAAAGCGAAGCCAGCTGATACCGCATAATCTCTCCATCGAGTGTTCAAGCTTGATTGGTTTGCTTTATTGATTATAGAAGGAGATTAGGAGGCGATAGTTTTAATTGAGGTTTTGCAAATAATTTTTCCATGATCTAAACAGGGAAATATCTTCTGCACCCTGCATACCCCAAGCATCGCAGATAAATCCAGAAAGCGACCTACCGTCTGCAAGTTCCACTTTTCCGATTCCAAGTGGGGCCGGTATTTCCGCCACAAAAGAGCCAAAGTGTTGTAGTGGAAGATTCCACACCTCAACCGCAATGGCACAACCGTCCTCATTGACTCGCACCAACGCGGGGCGTTTTGGAGGGCCGCCCGGCAAGGCATAAAAACGATAATTTTCACTTGTTTCAGTTGCGCATTGTAGAGTGGCTCCTCGTTCGCGAAGCTGCCAATTCAAAGGCAAACCGTCCAAATGTGCTCCACACACCACCACTTCAACACAGTTAGCGGGTGGATTTCGATATTGTGAAGCTGAGTGGGGATTCAAATTCTTGCCCGGTGTCAGGTTTAGATAATTTTGTAAAGTGTCCGCAATCGATAACAATTGTTTGTCTCGAAAAGCCTTGTGAAATAAGGTAACGCCAAAGCCCACTTCGTTTTGATATCTTCCAACTGGCAAAGCAATGGCACTGCAATCCAGGAGGTTCATAAAATTACAGTAATAACCTAGATGTGAATTGAGTGCGATAGGATTATTCTTAACCTCTTCAATACTGTAATAGCGTGGAATTGTGGGTGTAATAATGGCATCAACTTTATTTAATTCTTTTTCTGCACGTTTCGCCAATTCTGCTAATTTGTATTGTGCTGAAAATGTATCCAGGGCACTTGGCAAATTACCACCCGATATAATTGCTTTAATCTCAGGTAAAAGTGCTTCGGGTTTGTTCTCGATAATCCTTTGTATTGCCAAATAGCGCTCGCTCACCCAAGGGCCTTCATAGAGCAACTTTGCAGCTTCAACAAATGGCGCCAAATCTATTTCAACACAGCTTGCACCCGCCGCTACTGAAGCTTCAATGGCTTGCTCAAAAAGCTTTTCACTTTCAGGCATTCCAAACCATTCCAGGTGCTTTGCTTTAGGCACACCCAGTTGAAACGCTGTTTTATTCTGAAAATAACGTGGACCATTTTCAAAAATGTTCGCGCGACTGTACACATCTTCTGTGTCCTCAGCGGCGGCGACGTCAAAAACTGTATTTGCATCACTGGCATTCAAGGAAAAAATGCTGACACAATCCAATGATTTACACGCTGGCACCACACCCTTACACGAAAGCAATCCACGACTCGGCTTTAAACCCATGACATTATTTAAGACGGCCGGGACACGCCCTGAACCTGCGGTATCTGTGCCGAGAGAAAAACTGACTTGCCCCAAAGCCAAAGCAACAGCAGATCCTGAACTGGATCCGCCGGAAATGATTGTTTCATTCAAAGCATTTTTACAGGCGCCCCAGGGTGCAGGTGAACGCACGCCCACCAAACCCGTTGCAAATTGATCCATGTTGGTTTTACCAATGGGAATGGCACCCGCATCCAACAAGCGCTGAACCACACTTGCTGATTTATCTGGCGTATAACTAAATTGTGGGCACGCCGCTGTCGTTGGAATTCCTGCGAGGTCAATATTGTCTTTGATGGCAAAGGGAATACCGTAAAGAGGCAAACTTTTAGGATCGACAGCTTCCAATGTCTCCAGATAGGGTTCCAGCTCTTGCTCTGTTAATGTGTAAATCCAAATAGGGTTGGCTTTATTTTCTTCAATTTTCGCATGCACATATCGAAGGAGCTCTCGCGGGCTCAGTTTTAACTTTCGATAATTTTCCAATAAAGATTGAATATGAAGATCCATAATGTTTTCTATTCCTTACCTACCTGCTCAATGACCGCGAGTGCCTGTCCAGCGTGGACTTGTTGACCCGCTCGTCGCAATTGTTTTTTTAGCACACCACCACAGGATGCTTGCACTTCAATTTCCATCTTCATTGATTCCAGCACACAGACCGTTTGCCCTTCTTCAATAACACTACCCTCTTCAACCAACCACTGCCAGACATTGCCAGCGACATGGCTTTCGAGTGCGGAACAATTTTCCTCCAGATCATCATCTTCATCACTTTTTTGAAGATGTATTTCAGCTGTGAAATTTATTTGACCGGACTCTTTCCAACGCTGTAATTCTTCACTAAATGCGCGCTCACGATTTTCTGAAAAACTCAATATATCGCTTTCATTGTCTTTTAAGAATTGATTGTACTTGCTCAGAGAAAAGGTCGTGTTTTCTATTCTGAGTGGATAGGACCCCAGTGGAAATTGTTCACGAATAGAAACCAGCTCTTCGGCACTCACTTCGTAAAACCGAATTTGATCAAAAAATCTTAACAACCAGGGTAAGGTAAACTCTCTTGTCTCGCGATTTTTATTCCACATTTGTAAAGTTCGACCAATAAATTGGTAACCTCCCGGACCCTCCATGCCATAAACACACAAATATGATCCGCCAATACCCACAGAATTTTCCGCAGTCCAGGTTCTCGCAGGGTTATACTTAGTTGTTACTAGACGATGCCTCGGATCAAGTGGTGTCGCCACAGGCGCGCCCAAATAAACATCCCCCAAGCCCATCACCACATAACTGGCATCGAATACAATACGCTTAACGTCTTCAACACTACTCAAGCCATTAATACGTCGAATAAATTCGATATTGTCAGGGCACCAGGGCGCGTCCTTACGCACCGAGTGCATGTATTTTTTTATCGCTAATTGACAGGCTTCGTCATTCCAACTCAAAGGCAAATGTACGATGCGCGCAGGCACTTCCAATTGATCAATATTGTCCAGTGCTTTTTCCAACGCACTCAGCTCGCTGAGCAACTCTTCGAGCGATATAAGTTTCGCGTCATAATGAATTTGCAGTGAACGAATACCTGGCGTGAGTTCGTTAACACCTTGCAAACCCGCACTTTGCAATTTGAGCATCAGTGCATGTACTCGAAAGCGCAAATTAATATCCAGAACCATGGGCCCGTATTCAACTAGAAGATAACAATCACCTGCTGGCCGATAAGTGACTTCGGGTTGCGATTCCGTTGCGGGAATAGATTGAATGACAGCGCTTTTGATCGACGCTTTTTCTATTGTCAGCGCATCAAATGACAAATCTTTTTGTGTTTCTCCCTCAGCCAAAAGTAATAGCTGCGATTTTTCCGCTGCAACTGCCGATTCCATGCTAACTGGAATAAATTTTAATTTATCACCTGCTTTTAACTGCCCTAACATCCACAAATCTGCTTTGATAACCGTCGCCGGACAAACAAAGCCACCCAGCGAGGGTCCATCGGGGCCCAGAATAACCGGCATATCGCCAGTAAAATCGATAGAACCAATTGCATAGGCATTGTCATGAATATTTGAAGGATGCATTCCGGCTTCGCCACCACTTTCACGTGCCCAGTCTGGCTTGGGACCAATCAAACGCACACCCGTGCGGCTTGAGTTGTAGTGCACTTCCCATTCCGCATCGAAAAATTTTTCAATATCCTTTTCCGTAAAAAAATCTGGCGCGGCATGTGGCCCATAAATAACACGAATAGTTCGCAAGGCTTGCAATTTCGGTAGCTGGGATTTTGAAAATAAAACCTTTTTTGCTCGACATTGTATCCCGGCCTCCACCTTCGATAAATGCAAAACATCGCCGGTTCTCAATGCGCGTCCGCTAAATCCGCCAAACTGTCCCAGCGTGAAAGTCGATTTAGAATTTAAATAGGTGTTGGCTTCCAAACCGCCAGTAAACAAAATATAAGCTCTCGCGCCTGCTGCTTTTGGCGAATTAATCGTGAGCATTGATCCTCGTTGTGCCTGGTAAACGGTATAAAACTCTAATTGTTGGCCATCAAGATTTGCATCAAACTCTGCGCCGCAAAGCACAAATTCACGATCGGTGTTAAATAAAAGCTGAGGCCCTTTTAACGTAATTTCTAAACCCGCTGCATCTTCAGCATTACCCAACATGGTATTACCAATCCGAAATGCCAAATTATCGAAGGGCCCTGAGGGCGGCACACCCACATCCCAATACCCCACCCTGCCCGGGTAGTCCTGAATGGTCGTCATGGTGCCGGCCGACTTAACATCTATACTGCAGGGTTGCCAAATAAACTGATTCAGAAAACGTGTTGTAATACGACCTTGTTTAAAGGTGTCAGTTTGCAGAACTGCTTGCAAGTACTCAACATTGGTTTCGATTCCCTGCAAGCTGATCGCCTGCAAGCTTGCGCTAAGCTTTTCCAGTGCACGCTCTCGTGTCGTCGCGCTCACAATAACTTTTGCCAACATTGGATCAAAGAAAGGGGAAACTTCAAGACCGGTTTCAATCCAGGTATCAATTCGAACTTGTTCACTTAATTGCTTTGAATCTTGAGCAGGAAAGTTTACCGTTGAAAGCCGCCCAGCAGAGGGTTGAAAATCTTTATTTGGATCTTCAGCGTAAAGTCGCACTTGAATAGCGTGACCCTTTTCAACACAGTTCGCCTGCAACACATCGAGATCTTCCAATTCACCGGCGGCTTGTTTCAACATCCACTCCACAAGATCAATTGCGAAAACTGATTCAGTGATACCGTGCTCGACTTGCAAGCGCGTATTCACTTCCAGAAAGTAAAACGCGTGGGTATCCTGATCGTAGATGTATTCCACTGTACCGGCATTACGATATTTAACCGAGGCCAGTAAATTAGTTGCTGCAAGTTGCAACTGCTCGCGCACTTCGTCCGGAATATTCGGCGCGGGAGTTTCTTCAATGACCTTTTGGTTGCGGCGTTGAGCAGAACAGTCCCGCTCACCTAAACCGATAGCCTTGCCTTTGCCATCACCAAAAACCTGTACTTCAATGTGCCGTGCATTGGCAATAAATTTTTCAAGAAACACACCATCATTTGAAAAATTATTTGCACTCAGACGTTTAACGGATTCAAATGCCTGACGCAAGCTGTCTTCACTATGACAAACTTGCATACCAATGCCACCGCCACCCGCTGTGCTTTTTAACATCACGGGATAGCCGATTTTATTGGCAAGCTGAATCGCCTCATAAAGTGATGACAACAATGCTGAACCAGACAAAAGAGGCACTTCATATTTTTCAGCCAAGGCACGCGCTTCATGCTTGAGCCCAAAAGCTCGCATATGATCCGCTGTTGGGCCAATAAATGTGATGTTGGCTTTTTCACAACGCAAAACAAAATCCGGATTTTCACTTAAAAAGCCATACCCAGGATGAATTGCCTGAGCACCACTTTCTTGTGCGATTTTTAGTATTTTGTCTTGATTGAGATAGGTTTCTGCGGCGGGTCCGTCACCCAGGCTGAAACTTTCATCTGCTTGACGAACATGCAAGGACAATTTATCCGCTTCGGCATACACAGCTACAGATTGAATATTTAATCGTTTTAAGGTCCGAATAATTCGTGTTGCAATGGCACCACGATTGGCAATCAGTACTTTTTTGAACATGAATAATGTTACTCATGCTTTGGCAGGCCGTCCTGCGTTATTATTTCAACCCGGAAAGTCGTCCGACCAGGTTGCAAGGTTCTAAAATATATTAGGCATTCAAAATCAGGTATTCCAAATCAAGACTTCTACCGGCGTTGGATTATAACCATTACAGGGATTATTCAATTGCGGACAATTCGACAACAAAAAATACACATCCATTAAAGCTTTTAATTCAACGTATTTTCCCGGGGCGGAAATCCCATCCTCAAATGTGAGCCCCCCTTCAGGGGTAACAGGAACGTTCATAAAAAAATTAATGTTGTGAGTGATATCCCGTTTACCTATACCAATATTTTCGTTTTCTGCCACGGCTAACATCCAACTGTCTCGGCAGGCATGCAT
>JBNKVX010000107.1:0-9590 GCA_050299435.1 Cellvibrionaceae bacterium
GGGGAGCTGTTCAACCAACTAGCCTCTACCAAAGATACATTCTCTCACGACATTTTTAAGGCTGTTGGACCGTCAGTCAAAAAGGTGCTTGGCGGTATCATTTCACTGTTCATTCTGATCAGTGTCGCCATTTCCCTTGTTTCTGGAAATGCCGGGATGCTCAAAAAACTGTTCCCTACTTTGGCTTGCGCCGGGATAGCCGTAATTATTTTACAAAACGGCATCTCATCAAGCCAGCCATATATCCTGCAGATAGGTGACGTAATTGAGCAATCGTCACTCAAGGCCGGGGCGTTAATCGTATCCAAAACAAATGGTCATGTTCAGGCTCTGACGGAGAATTCCAATCACTACGACAAGAATGGTTCAACGGCCGAAAACGGATATGCCACCCTCGCCTGCCAGATCGAATATCCAGGCTTCAAAGTATCGAAGATCATGATCAACATTGCCCAGGGCGATGGCGGCTTTGGGCTGGGGATGTTTTTAAGAGGTTTTCTTTGCATTATCGCCATGCTGCCCTTCCTCTTTGTGATAGGTATTTTTGCAGCCTTCATGGTCGAAGCGATGTTTAAATATGTCGCCATAACAATCCTCGCCCCCCTCCTTGTCGGACTTTACTGGCTAAAGCCTGCGCGAGCGGTGTCTTCTGCATCCTTACGGGTGCTTCTAGGCGCCTGGCTCACCATCATACTTGCTTCAGGCGCCATGGGGTTTACCCTTCAGGGTATCGACAAATTCTCAAATAAAATGAATGATCTTCTTGCTGGAGTGCAGGCACTTTCCAACCCTTACAATGCAAAAAGATACTATTTCTATAGTAAGAACAAAACCAAATTTGAGAATCCTAATTTTTCTGTATTCGGCACAGAAATGCCGTGGATCTATATCAACGGCAACGATCCTGACCTGCAGCCGCCATTAACAAGCGCTGTTTGTGAAGAACAGGAAAGGCTGGTCAAGCTAGGAAGCTGGATTGTGCTTGATCCTAATTTTCTGATCATGCCGGTGATCGGGCTTATTTCAATCCTACTGCACATGCAATCAAAGTCCCTGGCCTCAAATCTATCCGGCGCGAATGACGGTGCGGGTCCGGCCGCGGCCGTCGTCATGGGGGCTAAAATGCTCGCCGGTGGTGCTGCTGCATGGGCGTTTAAGATAGCTGGTGGTGCAAACACCGCAGCCTTTGGTGCAGGCGGTGCCCGAAGTTCGATATCAGACATGATTACCGGTCGCAGCAACATAGATTCATCGGCAAGCGGCGCTCAACAATTTGGGCAAGCCTTACATCAGAGAGGTGTCGCTGGAGGACTGATGCAAGCTGGACGATCCTTCGGCCTGCAGCCCGCTCCAAAAGCTCCCGATAAAGGATCAGAACCGTTAGCCGGCGTTGGTGCAGGACAATATTCAACAGGCGGCGGAGGTGGCTCCGGCACGGGAGGCGGAGGTGCTTTTAGCAACCCTCAGGAAAGACAGGCCTTTGCTAAAGATATAGCCTCCGCATTTGCGCAGATGAATGGTGGTGGTTTCGGTGGAAGAACCCGGGACGGATAATGTTCTAAAGGCGCTATCCATCATTCGTCGGATAGCGCCTTTTTTGCTTCCTCAATAGAAGCAAATCCCCCCGTCTATGGACAGGGGAGCATCGGTAACGAGAGCTCATTCAAACAGCTCACGAAGATAGCGAATTTGCCGGAACGGGTTCCCATTTGATCTCAACCTCAAGATTGGTCATTGCTTTTGGACGCGTGTCAAAAAGCAATGAGATCGGAAACCCCTCATCAAGTTGATTTGCATCGACAACATAGGCTGGGACGTTCTCTTCTGTGCGTGCAACTGGTTCAGCTTTCAGTTTCCAGGGAAATAAGTCATACTGCAAAAAGCGGACTCTCCACGATTTATCAGGAAACGGTGGTTGAACTGTAATCATATAGCGATCTTCTTTTCGCCCGTTGGCTGAGATTGAAAAATTCAAAACCACCTTAGCAGGGTAGTCTTCTTTAAATGCTTTCTGCATTTCCTCTTTGTTAAAATCTATTGAGAAATCACACTTGCGTGTTGCTTGTTGCGCTCGAAAATCGCATTGAAAATCGCGGCTCGCGGTTTGACCGTTATCAAATTTAATTTCCGCAGTGCCTTTATAGGCCTCTGGTGCGGAATCCCACCAGCAACCGGCCAACGGCATCAGACAGATCAACGTGGCAATTAATTTTTTCATTTCTATCCCTTTCAATGGCCGCTCATTTCCCCAAATCAACGTGCGGCAAATACATCTTTAAGCTGATAAACCCATGATCTTTGATTAGCAAAGGGGTTTTAACATCTTTTGATGCGCTTCAGGCTATCGGAGCATCTACTTCAAAGGCAGCGACAAGCCGAAAGTCCGGATGCAAATAAACGGCAAGCTGCGATGCAATGATCCAGATACCGGCATATAACCTCATGACAGTGGGCAGCCGGGTTTCGGCCCAGTAACCCAGCACCACATATTCGTGGCGCACGGCAAGTGCCTTGTCTGACCATTGAATGTGATGTGTCGGGAGATCTTCCCAGACGCCGAGCAGCCTGCCCTGCCCCGTCGAAACATCGTCTAATAATGAATGAAGACTGATGTCGTGAGACATTGGACGCATAGCTTCCAACAGTTCCTGGCGCAAAGCTGGAAGCATTTCACGCATCATGTTCAGAGCCTCATCTCGAATCTGAAGCTGTGTTGGGAGATTGGGGTTTTCGTTGCCGCCCGAAACCGGCCAAAACTGCTTAAGCAACTTCTGTTTCATTTCGTTGAACTGCGAAATGTAGGCTTCTTTGAACTTAGCTGCTTCTTTGCCGGTGAAGCCAAACGCCAAAAATCCAAAACCATCCTTGGTCATATCGAAAGCACGAGCTTCTTGCTTACCGCCCCTTCCATTTTCGTATTCAACGATTACCGACGCAAAATTGCGCAGGTAAAAATCTTCACTGCATTCCAGCTTGTCAATGGCACGCAAAACATCAGCGTGCCTCTTGCCGAAATACAAAGCTACATCACGGCTATTCGTTAAAATAACGCCATTCTTCTCAAAAACAGCAGGAGTGGACTTTGGTAACTGGGGTGTGTTCATAAGACTTTCCTTGGTTCTGAATTAACCCTGAACACCCCTCGCCAAAAGGGTGGTCAGGCAACAATAGGTTGGCGAACCGGCACCAAGGAACCGGCAGACCAATAAAGGTCTCCCATTGCGCCTGACCATAATAAAAACCGCGTCCAATAATGGCGCGGTATCAAGCGCCTTGGTATATTCAGGTCGCCAAACCTGATCAGCGATTTTGCGCTAATACAGTTAGCTTAAGGCGATGCAGGCGGTTTGGTCAAATTAAAACTGCCTGGCCGCCGTGTTGACGCTCGATCTTTTCTCGACAATCAACAAAACTTCTTTCGATGACAAGGACAACCGTTAAATATTTGTCCTGGTGCCGATAAATAGCTGGTCAATATTTCCATGCCCGGGTTAATTAACTGACTGGATGCAGCCATGGCAAAAAGCCGATTTCTCATTCATATTATGCTAGCTTTTTCCTGGCGAAGGAGCTTCAACAATTCGTCAAACTTGCGGGCGTAATCATACCTGAGTTCCACTTGGAACTGCACAATGGTCGCGAGCTCGCAGTCAAGCTACCGTTCCCCAATAAGCGGTACCTGTTACCTTGTATGCGATCATCACGAATAGCGACTGAAGGCTTCATTATTGCAGTGCCAGAGTGCCCGGCAAAATATACCGTCATCACGAAGTGGGATTTAGCAGGAGTTCAAATGGTGGCTCACATTGTGCGCCATGAAATGCTTGATCGTGACTTGGGCGCAGCGAGTGACAATATGGCGTATTCATCAATTCAGGCGCAAAGCCTCAAGCTGAATGAACAACTCGAGCTCTCCAACACGGTCTCTACAGTTCAGATACCCACAATAGCGCAGGAACAACTGCACGCACATCATCAGACCAACAACCGGTTTCCTGATCCTGCGCTTGCCATCAAATGTATGCCAGATCAGTGTTCAGATGTTGAGGCAATTGAAGGACAGACATCGTCATGACAGCCAATACACCCGTATCCCTTGTTAACGTTCTCCTGGGCGCCATCATCATTTTAGCTTGCATAGGTATCAGCATAATTTTGATGTCAACGAAACGCCGTGCCTGTAGAGAAAAAGATGAAACATTTACCGCTCGTCCCTCCAGTCGGCTCTACTGAACTCACTGCTCTCGAAACTGCGACATTCTGGGCAACACTGTTTGCCGTATTAGTCATTGTTGTTCTAATCATCAGGCTGGCCACGTTTTTGGTTGATAAGGCCCTTGACTATATTTCCACCAAATTTGGCTTAACGCCCAGAGATCAGGCAGAAAAAAATAAGGAAATCGCACGTCTGAACTTCGCCCTGCAAATTCGAAAAACCCTGCCGGCGGCCCCACGAAGGATTTCAACCAATTCGCGGGACCTGATATGGGAAATCGAGCTGGCAGAAGACAAAACTGCCTATATGCAGTTTGAAGAAGGCGTTTCCAGCTGCCAGCACATCGTCTATATCGATACCGAGAAATTTTACTATCACTGGCTGCAATCAACGGACGGCTTCCACAAATGTCCAGTCCGCACAAAAATGCCCCTCGATCGGAAATATGCCGGCGCTGAAACAGTTTTCTCTCACGGCCGTGAAAATCCGGTACTCCTCGCCGATCCGGTCATTAATTTTACAGGCAACGAATTTTCCATTTCTTTCAGTAATGGAATAACCCGCACAATGTGGCTTATTGCAAACGGCGCTAAATCATTCCCAATTCAAGTGAGCGAATTCACCCAAGCCGAATTGTTTCACGGTCTCATGGGCGTTGGGCACGCACCGGTCTTTCCACTGGAACCTGAAGCAGCACCGGCGTTAGACACTGAATAATCAAGAAATTGCCAAACCTAGTAAGAGTAAGCAATCTGAGATAAATTAACAGATTAAACATCAATAAAAGTGTCACACGACACCTCATTGACGCTCAATAGCCAAGAGCGTATCTATAGAAGAAAAGGCTCACATTAGGGCTCCAATCCTCACTGCAGGATGCTTGTTCCGGCAACCATCTCAGTAGGCAAGGTGAGGCTGTATGCCCGGCAGGTTTTTGAGCCAACCTGTCTCTTTCGAACCAACTCCATGTTGGCTCCGGAAGGTACTTGGATGTTTTTCTTCAAGAAGGAAACGCTACGTTGGGTTCTCAAACTCTTAATCTGGCTCCTTAAAGAGGGGTTTTGAGCGCGAACCCTTCGTGGTAAAAGTGGAATCCGGCCTCCTATAGAGGAGGTCGGATTCTACCCAAAGCTCCTAAATCACCACAATCAGCACCTCCTCGGCAAAACCGTTAGGAGAGCAACTGTCTGGTCCTCACGAGAAAACTTCCCAAAGTGAAGACCGTGTTTGGATGGTCCTGGGCAGATCGTGGTAAGCGTCACGTCACAGCTACCTTGACAGAAGAACCTTTTCAGTTTCCAGGAGGCGATCAATCTTTGAGGTCGATTTTCCAGGAAGCAGGTCGTCAATTCGATTGATCGGATGATCGGCAATACGGTCAAGGACGACAACTAGATATTTTCGCAGATCAAGCTCCTGCATCTTTACCGTCTCGATCAGGCTGCAAATGGCCGCGGGTCGCTCTCCGCCAGCATCAGAACCAGCAAACATCTAATTGCGGCGTCCCATGGTCAACGGTCGTATCGCCCGTTCAGCGGCATTGTTACTAATCTCGCATCTGCCGTCATAAACATAGCAAATCAAAACCATAACTACATATGTCGAGCAAGTCCCGATTTCCTGAGCTGTTCGGATACACCGCTCCCTCTTGCTCCTAAAATCCGGCCTTTCGCTCTCTCCCGGAAGGTAGCAGTGACTGTAAGCTTACATTCAAAATATGATTGCAACGCCAGATTGCTAAGGTATGGTCTAGAGGTGGCTTGGACTGCAGCCGTAATCGTATTGCTAGCCGCGAATGGAAATACCGCTCGATTGGGCCATGCTTGGTTTCTGCATCGGGGAAATTTTGTGAGGAATTCAGTCGGATGCTGAATTACAAAGAAACAATTTTATACAGAAATTCCATAGGAAGCGGAGATCAAACTGACGCAAATACCCGAAGACTTGAAGTTTCTTTTGACAATGTTAGGAACAAGGTAACAGCCTTCCTATCGGAAATTCCAAAGGATATTCCGGGCTTGACATTGCACGATGTTAGCCATCTAGATTCTCTTTGGATTATCGCCGATATGATAGTCGGTGAAAGTTGCTCTCTAAATCCTCTAGAAGGCTATGTCCTCGGAGTATCTATATTACTGCATGATGCCGGCATGGCGCTTGCTTCTTATCAAGGAGGATTAGAAGAACTTTACGAGAGCAATGACTGGCGTGCAGAACGGTTGAAGAAAATAAAGTCGTACGGACTGCCAAAAAATATTCAAGATAACGATATCCCCCACAACGTGAAGTCTGAAATTATTGCTGATGTCTTGAGACGAAGGCACGCAACACAGGCGAATTCATTGGCCAGTTGTGAATGGTTCGATGAGGATTCAAATCCTGTTTATCTAATAGATGATTTAGAGCTAAGAAAATCGTTGGCTACATTAATAGGAAAGGTGGCGCTCAGTCATCATCAACCAGTTTCAAAGCTAGAAAAATACCTCGGCCACAAAGTTGGAGCGTTACCCGGTTTCCGACCGGATTGGGTAATTGACCCACTAAAAATTGCCTGCATTCTTCGATTGGCCGATGCGGCTCATTTGACTGCAGAACGCGCTCCTCTTTTTCATAAGATAGTGCTGAATAGAAACGACTTATCGAGGTCGCATTGGGACTTTCAGAGCAGAGTCAGTCAACCATTTTTGGAAAATAATGATGTGCTTGTTTATACAAGCACGCCGTTTCCCAAGACTGAAATTTCTGCTTGGTGGCTTGCTTATCACGCAATCAAAGCTCTTGACGGCGAAATTCGAGAGGTAAACAATTTATTATCTGATCTACGGCGAAGTGACGGTTTGTGCA
Source organism: Cellvibrionaceae bacterium (assembly GCA_050299435.1). GTDB lineage: Bacteria > Pseudomonadota > Gammaproteobacteria > Pseudomonadales > Cellvibrionaceae > 1162T-S-0a-05. The sequence goes on from JBNKVX010000107.1 coordinate 7,061, forward strand.
GATTCGCCGTCAGCAGGGTTAAAGGAATTACGACACCCGAGGAGTTAACAAAACTGTTGCCTGCGGACGGATGGTCGCCCGTCGATACTCAAATCAACATAAAGGATTCTGTGAAATTCCTTTCTGATTTTGGCGGCAAAAAACTGTACGGAGATCGTCCTTGGGTTGTTCTTAGGGAGCTACTCCAAAATGCTGTTGATGCAATTAATGCAAGAAAAGTGATCGACCCACAATGGGCAGCTTCCAATTTTGGCAAGATTAAGGTTTCTCTAGAATCTGTAGATGAGGGGTGGTTGTTAAGAATTCAAGACAATGGAATTGGCATGTCTCAGTCCACGCTCACTAATGGATTGTTGAAGTTTGGAGAAAGCTTTTGGCTAAGTGATGCATTGTTTGATGAGTACCCCGAACTCTCAAAAGGAGAATATGAACCAATTGGAAAGTTTGGCATAGGTTTTTTTTCCGTTTTTATGGTATCCAGCAAGATTGTTGTCAGTACAAAAAAATATAACGAAAGCGGCGGGTTACAATTGTCTTTCCTGGGAGGGCTACTAAACCCAGCTACATTGGAAAAGCGAGATTTTATCGGCGATTTCTCGACTGATATATCGCTCTATATAAAGAAAGAAGTCGTGCGGAGGCTGAGCGTAGACGCCCTCTATAACAAAGACGCTGGGTATCAGTCATTTCGCAACTTGGGTTTTCAAAAATCCCATTTGACGCAATTGGTGAGTTATCTTGCCCCTAGCACCGGTATTAACGTCGAGATAGACGAACCATCGGGGAAATTCACAATACCTCATGATTTTTGGTCTAGATCGAACGATCTACAATTCAACATGCTGATAAACAGTAACTCAGATAGACATTGGATTGTACTGGAAGGAATTTTCGCAAACACTGAACAATGGAGATACCATTCAAAAAGGCAAAATATAGATAGTAAATACACAGTCATAAGATCAAGTGCTGAGGCTTCTTCATTCGGCAGAGCTTCGCTCATATATGGGGTTTCGCATAATGACGGTGAAGCAGGTCATGTGATTAATGGAATTCGTGGTGGCGGAGAATTTGGTATTTCTGGTTTGCTGCCAGGAAATACAGATTTGCTATCTAGAAATGAAACGCACAGTGTACTTGGAGGAAACGAATTTCGTAAATTTTATGAGGAGCAAAAAGAGATTGCTTTTCGAACCTTATCAATCTTTTCTCTCTGGAGTGTTGAAAAATGCATGAAACACAGGCTGCAGATAGAAAATTGCCCGATATTTATGGGTGCAAGAGAGGTGTATCCTGCCAACTTATTTTCAAAGTCAAAGGCAGGCACGTCATTCTGGGTTTTTTTGGAAGATCCTAGGAACTTAGAAGTTGGTTCTTTTGCGTTAGGTAACTCTTTTTTTAGACCCGCGGTCAGGCGCTATTGCAGTTCTGTTTTCGAAAATGATAGTCCTAGAGCCAATGTGCTTTTTGGCATTGGTGCAATTCTGGACTTATTCCCGCGTTATATGAATATCAAATCCCAGAACATATCTTTCCACGAATACTCTGTCGATCTTTCAGCGCAAAATCACATGAACGATTTCATAAATACAGATTTTGTTGAATATTTCTACAAATCACTTGCCACAAGCGGAATTAAGCGCATTTCTTTCAAAAATATCAATTCGCCTATGATATATCGATTTTTTAGAAGATATCACAAACGTCATAAAATGGAAAAGAGTTACATATTATTTGAAATTTCCATTCATGATACCTTATCCCCGAAAAAAGTCGCAATTTTTGAGTGAGCTTTCCAAATTAAGGCAAAGAAGAACAGGTCATCGCAATTTTAAAAGAACAGGAAGCAGGACTTACGGTTACTCACTTCGCGACAGAGCACCAGTTTACCGAACGCCGCGTGTGAATTGACGTATAAAATTAGAAACTAGCAATACGATTACCAATGCAATCCCGAAGTTTGCGACACATTTGCCTAGAAGGCATTTAAGTATAAATTCGGAATTTATTCATAATTCAAAAAAGTCATCTAAACCAGCACCTTAGAAACAGTCAATTTATGCCAAATCAAAAGCATTCCAGCTTTTCGCGTCACATTTTGTAAGCACATTATGAGGTCTACAAGATCGGTAGCAACGTAGCAGGTTCCGGCTTCAAATAGGGGTTAGGTTATCGACCCTGGGAGCTGTTCAGAACATATGCGTTCAATTGACCTTCTCCAACTCCGCAACTACCGAGCGGAAGCTGTTCAAACCTGCCTCGAGGTTCTCAATAATCTCGGCAGCCAAAATGTCGGGATCAGGCAGATTGTCGAGATCAGTCGCGCTTTTATCCTTAAGCCAAAATACATCCAAACTGGCTTTATCACGCGCCAAGAGCTCTTCGCGCGTAAAGGGACGCCATCGACCATCAGGGTTCTCTTCACTCCAGGTAGCAGAACGTTTGTGCCGGTCAATCGGATTAAAGCAGGAAACAAACTCTTCGAGATGAGAATAGGTAAGCGGTTTTTGCTTCAATGTATGGTGCACGT
>JBNKVX010000108.1:0-9339 GCA_050299435.1 Cellvibrionaceae bacterium
AGCAATGAATTTAATGAGACCTTACGCGAATTGGCTGATTTGTATGCGATAGAAGACAATCTTCGTTTCTGGCAGAGTCAGGCAGAGCAACACTTAATAATTCTGGAAGCTGCAGAGAAAAGAAGTTTGACACAACAAGTGAAAGAGACTCTTGCTCGTAAGAAAGAACTGAGTGAAAAGTTTATCTCAGATTCAGAAGATCTCCGTTTGTATACTTTGACCTTGAATGAAAGTGAGCAAGTAAGAATGGATGCTTTATTGCAATCCACAGAGACCGAACTTGGCTTATTGGAGGAGCGTGCTGAACTCTTGGCAAATGTAAAAAATGCCTATGAACAGCCCAAGCGCTATAAGCACGAGGTGGCTGCACTTCAGAAAGAAGTCGAGCATCGTTTAGCCCAAACGGGTAAATATATTGAAAAGCTGGAACCGGTTATGCGAAGAATCGTTAATGCAGAGCTGGATAAACATGAAGATCGCATGGGCTACTACCTCGCACAGTCCCGTTTGGCGAAGGCCAGACTTTATGATAATACTTTATTGAACCTGGAAAGAGTGGGAGAGCAAAGTCTATGAGTTTGTCAGTTGCTAGAAACTTTATTCTGGGTTGTATTGTTCTTTTTGTCGTATCTTGCGGAGGGAATACACGCGAAAACACTTTAGGGGATCTCAAGTACAAACCCAAAAAAGAAAAAGAAATAGAAATTTCTAAATTAAGTCATGAACAGGTTCGCAATGAATATAAAGAATTGTTAGATCTTTTTGAGGATAAGCAGCTTAAAGAACAAATCGAGCGCCGAATTGCTGATGTTTACATGATGGAAGGAGTCCAAAAGCAGGACCAAGTGAGTAATAAAAAAAGTTACTATATTGAAGCAATCAAGGAATATGAAAAGATACTTGAAAAATATCCCAACTCACCGGATAACGCTGAAGTGCTTTATCAGTTGGCAAAAGCTTACGATATGGAAGGACAAACTAGGCAAGCTCTAAAAATGTTAACGCGCTTAACCAGCCGGCACCCTTGGTATCCTAATATTGCTGAAGCATGGTTTCGCAAAGCGGATATTCATTTTAACTACCAGGAATATAGCCAGGCGCAAGTGGCCTATTTGGCGGTAACGCAATCTCAAAATCAAAAGCTCTGGAATAATGCTCACTATATGTTGGGTTGGTGTTATTACAAACAATATCAGTACGATAAAAGCTTAAGTGAATTTGCTCTTGTTCTGGAGCAACACCTTCAGGACCAGGAAAGCACTGATAATCTTGATAAAACCGTAAAGCCAGTTGTTGATGATACTTTGCACTCTATAAGTTTGGCCCTGGATAAAGTCGGCGGCGCAGAATTTATCTCAGATGTGAATAAGTTGGCCAATCAGCGCTACGTTTGGATGGTGTATAAAAACCTTGGAGATTATTATCTCGAGAAAGAGTTGTACGGAGATTCAGTAAGTAGTTACCGAGCCTTTGTCGAGAAATTTAAGCAGTCCCCACGTTCACCTGCGATGCATATTCAATTAATAGAAGCCTTGGTAAAAGGCGGATTTCCGAAGCAAGCGCTTGATGAAAAGGCATTGTATGTAAGAGCTTATGGTTTGTACTCCGGTTTTACAGGTAAAACCGACGAAAATAAAAAAGATATAGACAAATTTTTGAGGGTGTACCTGGGAGAGCTGGCAAGCCACTTCCACAGCGAAGGTCAGGCACATGCAAAAGTGGTGTTGGAGTTAGAAGAAAAAATTATTGAATTTTCTGATAAAAAAACCAAAGCGCTTGAGAAGAAACGCGGTGAGGCCAGTGTGCAATCTGTAACTGCATTCAATACTGCGGCCTCACACTACCGGGAGCTTATCGAAACATTTCCAAATGACCCTAAAGTTGATGAAACGCGTTTTTTCCTGGGTGAAGTGTTGTTTGCTGCTGATCGATATGAGGAGGCTATAAAGGAATACGAACTGGTTGCCTACTCGCCAAAAGGTAAAAGCGCAGAAAAACACCGTCCTAATGCCGGTTATGCAGCCATTATTTCATATCAAAACCTTATACAAAATCTGGGTGAGGGAAGAGCTGCAAAAAGATGGCAGGCTGATGCGGTTGAGTCTATGTTACGGTTTGCCAATAAATTTCATACAGATGAAAGGTCTCCAGCAGTGTTAACAAATGCAGCTGAATATTTGTTTAGTTTGAATCAATACGAAAAGGCCATAGAAATTTCTGATTCGCTCATTCAGTCCAATAAAGAACTGGATAAGACCCTCAAAAAAACCGCTTTTGGTATTTTGGCTCATTCATGGTTTAAGCTGGGAAATTATGTTAAGGCTGAAGAAAGTTACCTGAATCAGCGTGCGCTGATTAGTAAAAAAGATGAGGAATTTAAGGCGGTATCTGAACGCTTGGCTGCGACTATCTATAAAAACTCCGAAACCTTAATCAATGCTGGCGAAACTCAACAATCTATAGATGAACTTTTAAAGATAAAAAGGTTAACCCCCCTTTCTACTCGTCGTGTACCTGCACAGTATGATGCAGCATTGTTGTTAATTAAACTTAAGAAATACCCGGAAGCAATTGTGGAGCTCAAAGAGCTGAATGAAAAATTCAGTGAGCATGAGCTGGCAAAAGAATTCCCTCGAAAGCTCGCTTCATCTTATGAACAAAATGGAAATTGGCTTGAGGCAGCAAGTGCTTACCTGGCCTTAAATAAATCCGATGAAGACCCGGAGATTGCTAGAGAGGCTTTGTTTCTCGCTGCAAGTATGTATGAGAAAGCAAGTAACATTGACGAGGCAATTACTACCTATAAACTTTACGCCTATACCTACGAGGAACCGTTCGATACGCGAATGGAGGCCAGGTATAAGCTTGCGTTAAATTACGGTTTGTTAAAGGATGACAAAAAACAGCAGTATTGGTTACGAAGACTCATTGAGGGGCACAAAGGTGCTGGCGCAAAACAAACTGAAAGAAGTGCGTGGCTGGCAGCATGGGCCAATATTGTTTACGGGGATTACTACGGTAGACAGTTTGCAAGTAAAAAGCTAAAGCAACCCATTGTTGCAAGCATCGCGGAAAAGAAAAAGTTTTTGGAGCAAGCTTCAGATTATTATCAGGCAGCGGCAAATTCGCAAATGCTGGAGTATGTGACTGAGTCTGGGTATAAGATTGCGATGTTATACCAGGATCTGGCTGCCGATTTAAGAAAGGCGCCACCACCGTCTGGATTAAGTGCGAAGGATAAAGAGTTGTATAAGTCTATAATCGAAGAGCAGGCTGAGCCCTTCGATAACCTGGCAACGGAACTCTACACCGCGAATATTCAACGCGCCTGGGACGGCGAGTTCAATCAATGGATTGACCGAAGTTTTTCTCAGCTTGCGGTTTTGCATCCTGAGAGGTACGCAAAAAGTGAGCTAATAGTGAGCTATGGCGATGAAATACGGTAATAATTTTTTTCGGTTCTTGCTGGTAGTACTGAGCGTATGCTTGTTGTATGCGTGCGGCGGCCAGCAAGTTAAAACCAATGTCACGGCTGAAAAAACGTTTGAGTTGATGCCAACTCTGGAGTATCTGCCTGTCGCTAAAAAAGGTGATGATGGTAAATACCTCCCTTACGAATCTATGCCCAATCCTTACTTAACACGCGGTCGAATTAAGAAAGGTTCCGTCGCGGCCTACATCGAGGCGCGTAAAGCGTTTAAATCCAGAAATTATGATGAAGCCAAACAGCGTTTGAATGTTTTAACCCAGGAGGACGACAGTATTTCCGGTCCGTGGGTGTTGTTGGGCGACATTGAGATGGAAAATAAAGATCATGTTCGCGCACTTGAAGCATACAACAGGGCTATAAACATCAATAAAAATAATGTGAATGCATGGTTACGGATTGCTTATGTTCAACGCTTACAAGGTCAATATCTGGCAGCGCAAAACACTTACGTGGACTTGCTGAACATTTGGAAAGACTGCCCCGAGGCCCATCTTAACCTGGCCGTTTTATATGATATTTATCTGAATTTGCCAATTCGTTCACAAAAACATATGGAAGCCTATTTGTATTTGACACAGGTGGAAAACAAGAAAGTGGTGGCGTGGTTAACAGAATTGCATGGACGAACGGGCGTGGCTGTCAGTCTGCCAATCGAAAATCTTATACCTGATCAAAGTTTATTGGTGTCAAAATGAATAAATTAGCAGTGTTCATCGTATTCCTTACGTGTTTTGTGTTTGCCGACGAAGAAAAAAGTGAGAAAGAATTAACTTCCCGTGCCGATATTCAATTGGAATCGACATTTGTTGGAGACAAAGAACAGCCTGCAGTTTCTTATTTCATTCCCTGGCAGGGAACTTCCACGCCAGATAAGTTGCAATGGAATATGGAGCAAAAACACGATACAACTTTGCAGTTGATAGATCGCGACGTCATGGTGAGATCAATCAACATTTATGAAGACATGAATATGGAAAAGGTAAATTCAACTGAATAGACCAAACTGATTAGCCGGCTTTAGAGTGCCGACTGAATGTAAATTTTAGGGTAACCAAGGTGTAAAAAATGAGCGATTTTTATAATGTAATCACAAACTTTTTCCAGGATGGTGGGTTTTTTATCTATCCCATCGCAATAGTCCTGGCAGTGGGGGTGGCTATTGCCATAGAGCGTTGGATGTTTTTGACACGTGAGAAAGTCATGAACAACCGCGCTTTTAAGGATTTCCTGCCACTTTTAAGATCAACGGACATGGATAAGATGTTCATGTATACCCGCGAGAACCAGGCTGCGGTGACTCGTATCATTGCCTGTGGTTTGGATATGATGAAGGTATCAAAACAACGAGCGGATATTGAAAATGCCATGAGTGAGGGCATGCTTGAGACGATGCCAAAGTTGGAACAGCGTACCGGTTATCTCGCGGTGCTTGCAAATGTGGCGACGTTATTGGGATTGTTGGGAACCATTATTGGATTGATTGGTGCGTTTACCGCGGTAGCTCAAGCAGACCCAGCGCAGAAATCCGAACTGCTATCTAATTCAATTTCCGTTGCAATGAATACCACTGCCTTCGGTCTTATTGTTGCGATTCCACTTCTCGTATTGCATGCAATGTTGCAGAACATGACTTCAAAAATTGTGCGTGGAATCGAAATGTCGGCCGTGCGATTTCTGAATATTATGACTCTCCACCGCCTGATCGAAGCTGGCATTACGCGCTATATAGAGAAGGATACAGGTGAAGAACGTGAAAGTGTCACCGTAGTTGGCAACGAACTCCCAGCAACCTGATATTGGTTTGTGAGCTAACACAATGAAATTTTCAGAAAATTTAAGCGGAACAGACCAAGCAGAACTGGATGTCACATCCTTTCTGAATTTAATGATCGTATTGGTACCTGTCTTATTGTTAAGTATGACTTTTACGCAAATTACGGTTCTTGAAATTTCGCTTCCCGAATTGACAGGTGGTGCTGCTGTTAGTGAGGGCGCTCAGTCACAACTCGAAGTTATTATTGCCGAAGAGGGTTTCCAGGTTTATTACCCTGAAACTACGCTCATACAGGAAATTCCCAAGGTAGAAATAGCGGGTGAAGTTGTATACGACTATATGATGCTTTCTCGTGTGTTGCAGGAAGTGAAGCAGCAACTCCACGAAAGGAAAGATATATTGCTTTTGTCTGAACCCGACGTGAATTATCAAGAGTTGGTTTCGACCATGGAAACAGTGAAATCTTATAAGACGACGGTGGCTGCAAGCCTGGTCGAAATAGAGCTGTTTCCAGAAATCTCTTTGGATAATGCGAATAAGAAAGTTAAAAAGGGTTAATAAGTGAAATCTTTGAATTCTACAATTTTTTATAAAAAGAAAAAGGCGAGCGTCGTTGCGAAACTTAGTCTGATTTCACTTATGGATATATTTACTATCCTGGTTTTCTTCTTGTTGTTGAATTCAGGTGAAGCAGAAAAAATTCAAAACGCTAAGTTTGTTGAGTTGCCTGACTCTAATGTTGGAACTGCCCCCCACAAAGAAGTGGCGATTATTATTGGCGAAGACAAGATCTGGTTTGAAAACCAATTGATTGGCGAAATAGATACCTTAATTAAAGATAACCCAGGTAAGGCCATTCCAGAGTTATCTGCAGTACTTGCGAAGTATGCAGAAGAATATACGGCGGAGAAGAAAGGAGGTTTAAACGCTTTTGAGAAACACTCGGGCATGTCGGTTGCTATTGTGGGTGACAAATCAGCCTCCTATATCTTGATCAAGAGCATCATGGAAAGTTGCCAGGAAAATAATTTGCGAAATATTTCGCTTGCCGTCAATCAAACCGTGAAAGGTTCTTATCAGCTTGTGAATGATGAGCTCGCTTTAACATCTGGGGCAGGAGAGTAAGATGTCGCAGTATTTAGAAGCGCAAGCTTTTGATCTTGTTCTTCCCTGGCAGGAAGATGATAAACAAGAAGAAAAATTCGAGCGATTGCTCAAGCGTACACTGCTCTTATTTTTACTTTTGTTATTTGCTATATCCTGGTTGCCTCAGATTGAAAAGGACTACGTAGAGCCCGAAGAGGCGATTGTAAAAACACGTATTGTGCTAGAACCCAAAATTGTTGAAGTGCCCAAAGTTGAAGAGCCGAAAAAGGTTGTAAACAAACCTAAACCGAAACCAAAAGACGAGCCACGACCGAAATCTGATATCGCTTTGGATGCATCAAGCGCGCAGCCAGATGAAAAACAAGATTTCGCTGCGGCTCAGGGCTTGAGTGATCTCTCAAGCGAACTGAGTTCTCTGCGTAACTCTCTGGATTTAACGCGTTTGCAAAATAAAAATGTCAGCACTTCTGATGCGGGCCGAGTGGAACACAGCGCGAAACAAATATTGGGGCAAGATTCAGAAACGCGTGTCGGCACCGGTATTGAGGTGGACGATGACATGATGCGCAGCGACTCCATAGCGCTGGCTGAACACAATTCACTCGTTGTAGATGGCGTACTTACGGAAGGTGCACCTGGCGGTAGTTCACGTGCATCCTTTGGATCGTGGAAGGCCGGTAAACGTGATATGGAAAGTATTCGAAGAACGCTGGAACACGCCAAAAGCCGTGCAAACTCGCTCTATCAAAAAGCCTTGCGAGAGAACCCCAACCTCGCTGGAAAATTTACCTTTAGATTGGTAATCGAGCCCAATGGTGAAGTGTCCAAGCTGGAGCTTGTTGCCAGCGATCTCGGTGAGACTATCCTGGAGCAAGAAATTCTGGCAAAAATTAAGCAAGTGAATTTTGGCGCCAAGGAAGTTGCCGCCACCTCCGTTGAGTATAAATTTATCTTCCTGCCAAGCTAAATCCAAGCTTGGCGCCTGTAATAACCAAATTATCAATATTTGGCGCTTCCCATAACATCTGATTTTAATAAGAAAACGAAATATCAAAATTGTTGCATTGTGCACATTTTTTAGGCTCTAAAGTGTGAGCCTGTACCGTATGGATTTCGTCCAAAGTGCCAGGATATGCGTGAAGGTCTTGGTTTTGTTGCGGTTCTTATAACCGCAGGGCAGTAGCAAAAAACACACACGGTGAAATCAATGAACGCGTTATCAATAAACCTTAAATACATATTTTTGGTTATAAGCCTCGCTACCCTTGCAGCCTGCTCAGGCGGCAGTTCTGAGGGTGGAAACGCATCTGCGGATGAATTAAATTCCAACGGGATTGGAATTGATTCTCAGCTTTCCAATTTTTCGAAAAATACCCCTTTTGCCTATGTTGAGCGCAGCATTGCTGAAACTGCTGAGGCGCAAATAGCGCATTTCAGTGAAAAACTGAGTGGAGCAGACAGTACACCTCTTGATCTAAAATCACCTTATTTTTTCAATCCTGGCGCCCGCCTTATTCACCGTGAAGGCATAGACGTTGATGCTTTGGAAAATGATGTGCTAACCGCTTACTTTGGCAGCGCCGGATACGATGTTAAAGATCTGAATGTTTCCCCGGACGGCAACAAAATTGTGTTTGCTGCGCACGGGCCAAGCGGAAATGCCAGTCACTCAAGCTGGAATATTTACGAATACACTTTCGCGAGTAAAGCAGTCCGCCGAATTATCGCCGATGATGGAATTGCGAATGCGGGTCACGACACAAACCCAACTTATGCGAATGATGGCAGTGTAGTGTTCTCTTCTGATCGCGCCGCTGGCAATCCTGACAGCGAAGTCGAGCGTTTTATACAAGAAAATGAAAATTGCATCAAAGTAGGACCAAGTGAAAAACCTTCCTTGTTGCATTCGATGAATTCCGAAGGCGAAAACATCGTCCAATTGACCTATGGCAATAATCACGATACCTCTACCACAACTTTAAAAGATGGTCGTGTCGCTTTTGTCCGTTGGTCCAGAAGTTACCAGTTGCTGCCCCAATGTGGCGGTGAAACTGCAATAAGCAAAACTCAAAATTTTCTCAGTGGGCCGATAGTTAACGAAACAACTCAGGGACTGGACAAGCCAGGATCGTGGGAAGAGGGCGAACTTTGTGCCTATGCAATTGATACCCCGGTTGGGCCTGCTCTTGCTAGCAATCACTACTCCATCTTACGTATCGAATCTGACGGAGCCAACCTTGAACAGCTCTACGCAACTCACACCGTGCAAGGCTCCGATGAGGAGTTTCTGACCATAGACAAGTTGGTGCAAGCGGAAAACGGCAAACTTATGGCTGTTATTCAGCATGAGTACAACGAATTTATGGGAGGTAGTGCAGTTAGTTTGGCTGATCCTCTGTCGCAAAACAGTGCTTCAGTATTTTCAAGCTTTTCACCTAAATCACTAACCAAGACAGAAAGTAACCTGTACCCAGGGCAGCCTTCAGCAGCCGGTTGGTACTCCGCCCTGGCGCCTTATCGTGACGGAACTAGTCGTCTATTGATGGCATGGTCTAACTGTGCGGACGTGAAAGGCGGCGTTTCCCAGTTTTGTTCCAATGATGAAGCTGATGGTGACATCAACAGCCAATATGGAATTTGGGTGTACGACGCCGAATCAGATGCACGTTCTCCCATAGTACGTGCGCGGAAAGACTTGGTGTTTACTGAGTTAAGTGTGGGTCAAGCGCATGTGGGTGAAGAATTTCCCTATATGCCGTTTAGCCCCGATTTTATTGATAATGAAGACGGTAGCAGCATAATTTGTCGAGATCCTGGTATTGACCCAGAAGATCAAGAAGAGGATCAACCTCAACCAGAGCCAGAGCCTCAGCCAGAACCTGAACCCGAGCCCGAGCCCGAGCTGGAACCTCAGCCTGAGCCTCCTTTGCCGCAGCCCGAACCCGAGCCTGAGCCACAGCCCGAACCC
>JBNKVX010000109.1:0-9316 GCA_050299435.1 Cellvibrionaceae bacterium
GCATCAACACGAGGGTCGTTTGATCGTTTGCCTTGATGGTCGCCGAACTTACGCCTACCCACGAGCCGTTCGCAGTTACCATGAAGTCAGTTTCATCACCACGCAACTGCACGTCGCCATCAAGCGATATATGGATTCTATCTTCTATTACGGTTAGGGCCTGAAGCGTACTCTCCGAGGGCTCGGGTGCAGGTCCAGGTTCCGGCTCGGGTTCTGGTTCTGGCTCAAATTCTGGCTCAGGCTCAGGCTCAGGTTCAGGTTCAGGTTCCGGCTCAGGTTCGGGTTCCGGCTCAGGTTCGGGTTCTGGCTCAGATGAAGGTTCCGGTTCAGGTGAAGAAGACTCTGGGCCAGGAACAGTCTCCTCATCAAATGATGGATCGCCTCCGCAAGCACTTAAACCCAAAGAAAAGCAAACAACAAAAAATAGTACAGCTAAACGATGCGTCATCTTATTACCATCAAAAAAACGTGAGCAAAGTGAATAAATTCTAAATATAAGGTTGTGAGTATTACAAGACAGATGAAAGTGAATCAGTGTGAAAGAGTATGAATCAATATTCTCAAGCGTTGACCAGCCACCGTTTGATCCGATAATTGCTTCAGGAGTTTAACGGAGAAGGAGAAAGTGGCGAAGTTCCGGACAAATGCCAAATCAATATTCTTAGCAGCTGATGAAGTGGTGCAAATGTTCATATATTTTAAAAGAGTAAAAAGTAGAAGAAGTGCCTTAACGCTATTGCTACTGGCCTTGCTATTAAGTGCGTGTGGAGGAGAAGATCTTGATGCTTCCGAGCCCGAAATTAATAACGCTGATATAGGAGAAGGCACAACCGAGGATGGTCAATCAAGCGACGACAATGGTTCAGGCGGTGCTGATGACGACTCGCCCTCTGACAATGAACCACCTATGGATGACGACTCGTCCTCCGACGATGAACCACCTACAGACGACGACTCCTCTTCCAACGACGACCAGCAGGACGATGATGCAGGAGGTGACGCCACGCCTGTAGACGATTCCAACGTGCACTTTGTCGGCCCCGTCGGAACGGGACCGACCGCTCCATGCAATCCGACGGGCTTGATGCCTGACGGAGCACCGGAACTCACCTCCGGGCGATGGGCCCAGATTGCGCCAGCTGAGTTGCTACCCGGTTTGGGTGTTGACCAAACCATGAGCGCCAAGACTATCGCCGTCGATCCGTGCAACACTGGAACGATCTACTGGGGCACGACGCCATTTACCGTAAGCCTTGGTGGGCTCTGGAAGAGCACCAATGGCGGTGGCTCCTGGAAAAAGATCGGCCGCTTTCAGGCACCATTTCACGTTCGCGTGGACCCCAACAATCCTCTCCACCTCTACGTAGGAGCAGGGGTAAGGGGAGCGCACCAGGGGTTTTGGGTCTCTTGGGACGCTGGTGAGACGTGGACCAAGCCTCAATCACTCGTAGACTTGCAGAAAGAGCGGGACATATACATTACCGACGTCTACGACGTTGCTGTCGATCCGAGCGATTTCAAGCACATTCTGCTGACCTTTCATTTCCCCTGGCGCTTCGACAGCGAAGAGTATGGGAACAACTGCGGCATTCTGGAGAGCAAAGACGGGGGCGATTCCTGGATCGTTCACGACCCATTATCGTCTTGGGGGCATGGTCACTCCATTGACTTTCTCTACGCACCAGAGCTAGGCGTTGGTAACTCCAACACTTGGCTCGTTGGAACGCAAATCAATGGATTCTGGCGTACGCAAGATGCGGGAAAGACCTGGGAGCAAGTCATGGCGAACAACATCGTACATGGTGGCAACGACATATATTACGCCAAAACTGGCACCGTCTACTCCGGGAGCGTCACGAACCTACAACGTAGCGAGGACAACGGAATAACCTGGGAAGCTCTGGAACCACGACACGGTTACAGCACGATCCACGGCGACGGAAAGTACCTCTACGCGGCACCGGCTTACGGCAAAGGACCCGTTCCCTACGTCTATTCACTCGAAACGGATGGAGAGACCTGGACGGAATTGAGCGACCAAACCTTCGACAACGGAGGGCCCTACGAGATGTCGTTCGATCCACTCGGCAAAGTCATCTACTCGTCCAATTGGCACACTGGCCTGTGGGCGATGAAGCCTCTGGACTAGACATGGAGTCTGGTGAGATGGAGAGAGGCTCTTTGTTAAAGCCTCCTGGTTGTTCCAGTGTATACCGCAAGATTCCAGCATGGTGATATAAGATGATGTTCATAAAGCGAGGAATGATAATTCTGTTGCTCATTTCGTCGCTTCTAGCATGCGGCGGTGGCAGTGATGTTTCTGACAGTCAGGACTTGAGTGCCTCATCCAGCTCTTCGTCCAGTGCAAGCAGCAGTGCTGCATCAAGCTCATCTTCCTCCAGCACTGCCTCTAGCAGCAATTCTTCATCTTCGAGTAGCGCATCCAGCAGTGCGAGTTCCAGTAGTTCAAGTTCCAGCAGCTCAAGTAGTTCCAGTAGCTCTTCTTCCGGTATTGCAATAGGTCAGGGCCCCTGTGGGTTAGCAGCTCCCGCTTTCTGTGAAACCTTTGATGGTTTTTACACTAAAAAACCCGATATTGCAGGTGATCTTCATCCTGACAAGTGGAGCCTCAGCCGGCAGCAGCCGCAGTCCCCCACCTACCAATGGCCTATCGCTTCGATTCAGGCGCTGACGCCGGATTGCAGACCCGGTTTAAACGACTATATTTTGCCGCCTGAAGATTTTCTGATTTGCCAACCGACAGAATTTGTGGGAAGCGAGCATTTGCTCATAAGTACCGCATTACAAAATTATGGGCAAAACACGGCGCGGGTGCGCCAGATTTTTGATTTCAATGAACGCACTGGCACCATCGTGTTCGATGCGCAGCTGCGTACAGAGCGTTCGCTGTATGGCTTTGTTTCTGTCACTGTTTCTGAAGATCCTCTAGGTACGCCGTCCTATGCGATTTTTCAAAATGATGAAGGTGGCAATTTGCCACGCAATGCCGTGTCATTTGTATTCTCTGAATGGTGTGGCGGTGTGACACCAAACGCCAGCGCCTTGTATAACATTATTGAATTTCAAAATTATCAACAAACCTTTCACACGCAAACTAAAAACTGTTTTAGCGCAGAAGTGGATCAGCTCAACCGTGTGCGAATTGAGTTGTCAACAACACGTGCACGCGTGTATGTCAGCCCCATTTCTGAAAATGGCATTGAATTCGGTGAGCCCGAACTCGTGGCAGATCAAGCCATCAATTTAAATTTTTCTAAAGGTTATTTAAATTTTAACGTTCACAACCATGCAACACTAAAATATTTCGGTTACCCGATGATTGCGTGGACGGCTCGCTTTGACAATGTGGGGTTCGATGGTCCGGCTGTGAATGATAATCGTGAATATGATATCGCCGATTCCCTGGTAGAAGACTGGGATTCTGATACAGGTGAACCAATAGTCACGCTCGGTTATTACCTGCCCAATGAAAGCGAGTCGACGACAGCGATGGAATTTGGCGCAGTCGACAAAAGTAATATGAGTTCAGCCACCCTGGTTTTTAATTATTGGATATACGCACTCGATTTAGAGTCAGGTGATGGCAGTTTTTTATATCGATTAAACGGGGGTGAGTGGCATGAACACCCTATTCCCGACGAAGAATTGGATGTGCTGAATAGTGGCTTGAACCATGGCTATCTGGGTACGCAAATATCTCTTCCCTTTAATGAAATTGTTGGGGGAATCAACCAATTGGAAATAAAAACCCAAGGAATCAGACAGAACTGGAAACCGACTGCAATCAATATGCTTGTTGTACTTAAACCCTAAAAGTCTATAAGCGGAGTGGTTTGTTACCGGTTTACGAAAATTTTGACGAGGCTGTTATGTTGAAAATTATTTTTAGAAAATCCCCAATGCGATTGCTATTGGGTGCACTGACTCCACCACAGAAAACGGGAAGAAAAATGTTTAAGAAATTTTTAATGATCTTATGTTTTCTTCAGCTTGCCGCCTGCGGCGGTGGAGGCAGCAGTGACGAAGGAGGAAATGCGAATACAAACTCTTCTTCATCTTCCAGTTCCAGCAGTAGTTCATCCAGTTCGTCGGCAAGCTCTTCAAGCACCTCTTCCAGCGGGAGTAGTTCGTCGTCCAGTTCAAGCAGTTCGTCAAGCGGCATTACGGTTCTGCCAATTGATTCAAATTTACCACCTGGAACCTGTGGTCTGGATGAACCAGCATTTTGCGAAACCTTCGACGAGCCTTTTGCGGGGGGGCGAGGGGGAGATATTGATGAAAGCCGTTGGACCGTTGCGCGTTATGGCCACCCCGGGACGCGCAGTTATTTTTTAATTAAACCTCGTTCAACTCCGACCGACGGAAAAAAATTTCCTGCTACGTTCTGCGGAGAAAACTTTACCAACATTGCACCGCCTGATGATGTTCGAGTATGTGCAGGCAAAGGTGTGGACGGCACCTGGTCCAATCAACTTCAGGAAGTGTTTGACGACGAAAAAGATTTCGGTGTGTTGTCGATGCGCATACTGCAGCCCTTTGATTTTAAAGACCGCACTGGAAAAATTGTGATGGATGTGGATGCGAAAGCAAACCCCTTAAACATGGGCCACGGTTGGTGGATTGAAGTGTGGGTAACCGAGGATCCCTCTCCCATTCCTTATCACTCTGCACCGACAGTGATTTCCTTTCCACGCAATGGTATTGGTATGGCCTTTCAGTTTGGCGGCGATTGCCCAGCCGACGTAGAAAATAACTGGGCAAATTCATTGGAAATGGTCACCATCACCAAGGACCACCAAATACTGCATTCCTATCCATTTTGGGAATTTGCTGAAGGCAGCACTGGCCGTTGTTTTAAAGCCTATGACGCTAAGCTCAATCACCTGGAATTCCGTTTGAATCAAAATACTCTGGAGTTTTGGGCCAGCGATTATGAAGACCCGGAAAGTTTCCGACACCTCGCAACGGTTAACGACCTGGATTTACCCTTTACGCGCGGCTACGTACACCTGCAACACGCAGCCTATAACGCACCTAAAGACGGCAATGTAACGGACGCACAAACATTTCGCTGGGACAATATCGGTTTTGATGGCCCGACTTTCCCGACACCACGTGTTTACGAAGTGCCCGACAACACAGCGCAATACGCGGAAGATTGGATACGCACAGGTTATGTGCTGATGGGGGGTGAAACTCAAGCAGTCAGTGTGAACGGTGTTGACCTCAATGCAGCGGTTGCCGCGAGTTTAAATTTCAACTTATTCGCCAAAGCCGGTCAGCGCTTGGAGTACAAAATTAATAATGGCGCGTGGCAAAGTCATACTGTGGTGTCAGAAAAAGATTTCCCAATGACATCTTTGCAAACCGTTTCGATACCCATTGAACTTGCAGAATTACAGAGCGGTGAGAACAATCTGGCATTTCGTATCAACCCGGAAGATTTAAGTGCCAGCGAAATTATTGGCAATATCGATATCGCCATTCAGGTTTCGCAATGATTTTGCGATTAGCAATAGTCAGTTTTTCTGTGTTGTTGATGCTTGCATGCAACCACCACACGGAAACCGAAAATTCTGTTTTAATTGAAACCGCAGTAGAAATCAACGAGCCTGATTTACCCGAAGAAACATTGGCAAAGCTGCGGGCGCTCTCACCGAAAGCGTTGCCGACTCCACCGCAGGATTTGTCCAACCAGTATGCAGATGATGCAGACACTGCCGCCCTGGGCAAAAAATTTTTCTTCGACCCGCGTTTTTCCGGCCCGCTTTTGCACGACGATAACAACACCGATACATCAGGCACCCTGGGCGTTGTGGGACAAGCCGGTCGTGTTTCCTGCGAAGGCTGCCACAATGCTGAAGTGGGTTTTCATGATCAACGTAGCCCGCGTGGAGAATTGTCGCTTGCAGCAAGTTGGACGCGACGTCGCACACCCGCTTTGTTAGATGTCGCCCAGCATAAATTATTTAACTGGGACGGGCGACGCGACACCCTGTATAACCAGGCGATTGGCGTGATTGAAAATCCGCTGGAATTTAATTCGTCTCGTCTTTTTGTTGCCCAGCAAATCGCCCGTTTTTATAAAACCGAGTATGAAACCATTTTTGGGCCCTTACCTGAGGCCCTGAATGATTATGCGGCTTTATCGCCTGAGGAAGCGGGTTGTACGGAACTGGAAGAAGGGCCAACTCCCAATCCCTGTATTAAACCCGGTCACGATGACCCGGAGATTTTACGCGTGCTGGTTAATTTTGGAAAAGCACTGGGCGCCTATCAACGTTTACTCAGTTGTGGCACAAGCCGTTTTGATGAGTGGATGCACGGCGAACCGGATGCGTTGACAGAAGAAGAACAAAAGGGTGCGGTTTTATTTGTGACAAAGGGCTGTGATACTTGCCATTCCGGACCATTTTTTACAGACCGGAAGTATTACAACGTAGGCATTGCGAATTTACAAAATTTCTTCGTCGAAGCCTTCAGTGACGACCCCGGTGCAAAAAAAGGCTTGAGCGACAGTGAACAAGATATTCTCAATTCTCGCGGAATATACAGTGATGGTGATGATGGTCGGCTCGCGCTTATTGATACCACAGATCCGACCTTACTCGGTGCGTTTCGCACGCCAAGCTTGCGCTGTGTCAGTCGCCAGCCCAGCTTTTTTCACGCTGCTCAAAAACGCAGTTTACTTGATGCAGTGAGTTTCTTTGATCGCGGCGGTGATAACATAGGTTATGTAGGAGAAAAAGACCCAGCGATCGTGCCGCTGGGATTGAGTAGTGATGAGCGATTTCAGCTTACAGCATTTCTCGAAGCTTTGGATGGGGAAGGCCCGGCCTTAGAGTTAGTCGAGCCACCAGAATTGCCTGAATAATAAAAGCTTCACCTGCACACATTTATTCCGTTCGGATCAGCAGTCGTATCAGTGGCTCTGCCACCACACTTCGTTGAAGTCGAATCGGATTGCCGCCACGCTCTTATCATCGAATTAATAAACAACAAAACCCGAGTTTGCTTCCATTCCCAAATTAGTTGACTCCGATAAACTCAAACTATCCAACACTAAGGCTCGGGCATTTTCACCTTGCTGAATTATTTGGGCCTTATCGTTTTCAATAAAAGATAAATCCAGATTGAGCGTCAGATCTTTTTCGCTGGCATTCATCCCGCCAACGTACCATTGCTCGCCCGCTTTTCTAGCAAGCACTATCCACTCACCGGGCACACCATCGATAAAACGCACATCGTCCCACTGAGTAGGCAAGGTTTTTAAAAAGTTTTGCACATAATCCGGAACGGCTTTCATGCCTTTCGGAATTTCTACAAAGTGTTGGATACCAGACTGCATTAGTACTGCTTGCGCCAACTCAAAAGAATTTGAAGTGACCCGTTTAATATTGGGTATCTCATCAAAAACCATGGGCGTATAGTCCATAGGGTCAAATACGTTGCGTGTATATAGCGAAGTAAGTGTGTGCGCTAAAATTCTATCTTCATTTTCCTGAGTAAAAGTTCTGAACTCAAAACCGCGAATTGACTCCATGGTCATCAAATTTGGAAAAGTGCGCTGCCATCCTCTCGGTAAAGTCGCGCCATGAAAATTCACCAACAAATTATGTTTGGCTGCGGCGGTCATAATATCAATATAATATTGCATAACCGATTGGCCATCGCCGCCAAAGAAGTCCACTTTTACCCCTTTAACACCCATTTTGTTTAACTTTGAAAACGTAGCCTCACGTTTTTCCTCAGTTAGCAAGGCATCTCTGGGCGTATAGGGCGCGTCATTCCATTCGCCTGCCGAGTTGTACCACAACAAAATGCCAATACCTTTTAAGGCAGCGTAGTCCACCAGTTCCTGAATTTTTTCCTCACCAATTTTTCGATCCCAATCTGCATCAATTAGCGTGTAATTCCATTGCATTGCTTCAGCGTAATCGATAAAGGTCTTTTGCACATCGTAAACCGTATTATCGTCTTTCAATATCGCCCAGCTCCACGAAGCATGACCTGGTTTGATAAAACTCATATCAATATCAATAGCCGGTTTGGCCAAATCCGTTCCAAGCGTGGATTCCATTACCGTCTTTAAATCACCCACTGCTGCAAAACGCCAGGGTGATTTCAGTTCGATACCATTCGCATAAAGCGATCCACCCATAATCACTTCTTCTTTTTGTGGGCCTTGCACTTTATAGTTGCCGTCCGTAGAGAGATGAGCTAAATGTGAGGCATGCCAATCCGAAGTGACAGCCGATTCCGAGAGCAAAACCCAGGTCTTGCCGGTTTTAAATAATGCCGGATAAACCCAACCCGCCCCCAGAGTTGATTCACGACCTACCGGCAAATTGTTTTGATATATCTCTTCATAGGAAGGGTTAGTTCGCGACCACCCGGATTTTGCCACAGCCATAGGCTGCAACCACGAACTGGCGTCGCTTGCAAAATGAAAGCTTGAAGCCTCCTCAGTGAAATTTCTAATCTCCTTATTATTCAATTCATAACGAAATGCAAAGCCGTCATTTGAAACACGAAAAACAATCGCAAGATTCTTTGCATCGCCATTCGAAACAAGAATACGTTTTTCATTTGCCTGGTAGTGTATTTCACTTTTTTTACCATTAAGTAAGGCATAGTTTTCATCAATCGCTACCACGGGTGAAGTTTGCGCAATCGATACCTGGTTAATATATTGCTCTGTATCGAAAGCAATACCCAGATCCGATTCCAAGAGTACCGTCTCGCCCTTGCGTTCGAGTTGGTATTTTATTTGACCTTCTTTTTCATAAATTGAAACCTTTAAGCTGTTGTTGGGAGAGCTTACTGTAATGGTTTCACTTGCCGCCTGCTCCGCAGTGCCAGAAGTTTCCGGAAGTTTTTCTGAACAAGAAAAACCAAGCGGAAGAAAAAAGAGAACTGCCAGAAAAAATCTGAATTTCATACCGTTAAATTCCTTCATTATTATTGTTTGAAACATCAGCGAAAAAGCAATAAAAAGCAATGCTAGCTTTTCGCCGACATAGAAAATACCCTATTTTCTCAAGGGTTTACGTAATGTGCCAGCAATCGTATGTAGGCTGTTTGGTAACCGTTACTATTTTCGGTCACTGACCAAGAGTTTAGCGGCCAGGTATCATTAAACTGTAAATACGACTTTTGTTTAGGTTGTCCTTTTGGCGGACTCAGTGCTGCTGTACCACAACCACCGCAACTCATATTGTTACAACAGCTATCCCAATTATAAAACGGGTTGGCGCCACCCACTAGAAAGCCTGGCGCTGGGCCATGAACGGAC
>JBNKVX010000110.1:0-9253 GCA_050299435.1 Cellvibrionaceae bacterium
GAGCTTATTCCCGACCACCACCAAGGCATGCTGCTCAACGTCCTGGATCTGGAAAAATCGACCGTTGAAGACATCATGATTCCTCGCAATGAGGTGATCGGTATTGACCTGGAAAACCCTATTGCATCTATTCTGGAATTATTGCGTACGACTGAATACTCCCGCCTTCCTGTGTATGAGGGTGACATAAACAATGTAATCGGCGAGCTACATTTGCGTAACGCCGTTCGATTCATGAACGCCCACGATGCCGATATTACCTACGAAGATATTCGCAAATACATAGATGAACCCTATTTTGTCCCAGAATCCACACCGCTTTCGACACAACTCATCAACTTCCAGAAGTCCAAGCGGCGCTTGGCGATGGTGGTAGATGAATACGGCGAAGTGCAGGGTATTGCCACTCTTGTGGACTTATTGGAAGAAATTGTCGGCGACTTTGTTACGGACTCGGCGGAAGAAGAAGAGCCGGAAATTACCCAAACCAAGGGAGACTGGTTTGAAATTGATGCTTCCGCTTCGGTGCGCGACATCAATAAACAGCTTGGTTGGATACTACCAACCGATGGCCCCAAAACGCTAAATGGAATCATTTTGGAATACCTTGAAAGCATTCCTGATGCCCTGGTCAGTTTTGAGATCGGCCGTTACCGCTTTGAGATAGAAGAATTGAGCGATACACGTATCGAACGTGCTCGCGTTTCAGAAAAAGCAGCCTAGAAATTGGGTTTGTAACTCAATTCTGGTGCCAGATGTTGCCGTTGAATATCGCAGCCACAGTAACTGTTGATAAATTCCACAATCACTCGAGCAGTAAAACCCCAGATTTTGTAACCAGCGTAATAGTAAACCGGTGCCCATTCTTCTCTGCCATTCTCTCGAAGAAAGATATCTGTTCGCTCCCGCCCATCTTCAATAAAATAATTTAGCGGAACCCAAAACAAGGTATCCAATTCTTCGGGATTTGGCTCTAAATTAAGCTCCTCTGGTCTTGCCCCTCGCACAATCCCTACATAGGGTGTGACCGCAATACCAGACTTGGTGCTACTCACATCAAGTTCACCAATTACATCAATATCCGACTCCTGAAGGTTCACTTCTTCACAGCTCTCTCGAAGTGCAGTGGCAAGCAAATTCGAATCACCCGGCTCCCATTTTCCACCAGGAAAGGCAACCTCACCTCGGTGCATATTTAAATGCTCAGCGCGTTTTGTCAGTAATAACTTTCGATCGCTGCCTTCACCTGCAACGACCAGTAATACTGCTGCCTGCCCTACAAATCTCGCCATACCAATATCACTAATATATTCTGAGTCTACTATAAGCCATGTCGTTCACACGAACATGAAATGAGTGCATAAAATTGAACTCTTGTTTACTCGCCTTGCTCAATAAAGAGGGTGCTATTTCTCCATTTTAGAAGATGAATTTGCTGCCAAACGCCGAATTTCCTACTTATGCGAATTTGGTATAGAAATGCGTATACCCATAGCTGTTAGATGTTGATAGCATAATTTTCATACATGCTCACTGGGGAGTGAGCACTAATAAAAAGTTGAAATCTAGCTGTATTAGACCATTGGGGAAACGGGGTCATCGTGAGGTCTGAAAAGACCATTTGTTGTAGATGAACGGGGGACACTCTATGTTTGGAGATTTAAACAATTTCGATCAAATGCTGGCATTAGCCAAATCCAATCCAGACGCACTTGAAAAAATACGCATTCAGGAAGTGGAAAATGTCATCTTGTCAGCGCCTGAGCACTTGCAAAAACGCTTGCGCGGCCTGCAATTCCAAATTGACTGTAAGCGCAAAACACAAAAAACGCCTATGGCAGCCTGTTTGGTGATTTCAGACATGATGCATGAATCCTTGCACAGGCTTAACGCGGTGTTAAATGGTAAACCAATGTTAAACGAGGATAAAAACGGAAAAGTACTTTCTTTTCCTGCGGTGGGTTAAAAACTTTCCAACTTCCAAACATCATAGGCAGGCTCTTCGTAGGGATGAGCCTGCTTAAGTGCTGCTACAACTGATGTTACCAAGCTATCTTCACATACCATCTCAACCCGAAATTCTGCCACTTCTTCCACTTCACCCTGCTGCCCCAAAAAAGGTGTACTCCCTTCCAAAGCACGAAATTGACCTTCTCCCAGCACTTGCCAACAGCAAGAATCGTAATTGCCAATCTTACCGGCACCCGCTAAAAACACCTGCCTCTTTACTGTATCAAGGTGTGTGGCGGGCACATAAAAAACCAGTTTGTACATGCAGGTTCACTCACTCATTATTTTGGCGCATCCGTGTGTGGATTCACTGTTTTCTTCCCAAGAGCATCAAATAGGTTAGAATGCGGCCTCTCGCTATTATCCCCTAAATTACATGCTTTTATTTGTCGACAATTTAATAAATATTGATTTTAGCTTCCTGGATTCGAATCGTGGCCTGATCGGAGAAACCTGGATTGCGAATGTTCAACTCGAAGGCCAACTTGATGAGCAAGGCATGGTCTGTGACTTTGGCGTTGTTAAACAAACGCTGCGCAAATGGTTAGACGACACCCTTGATCATCGATTGCTTATCCCAGAACTTTCTACTTCACTTGCAAAGATTTCGAAGGCAGCAAATAGCACGCTTACATGGCAACTTGACAACAATAAAGAAATAAAACTGGCATCCCCAATCGCTGCTTTAACATTGATTCCAGCCAAAAATATCACACCTGCTGAAGTTGCTACATGGTGTAAACAGCAACTTGCAGAATGCTTCCCTGTGAGTGTTGAGAAACTTGAACTCAGTTTTACGACAGAACAGATTCAAGGCCCTTTTTACCACTACAGTCACGGCCTAAAAAAACACAATGGGAATTGCCAGCGCATAGCCCACGGACATCGTTCAAAAATTGAAATTTGGATTAACGATGAGTTAGCACAGTTTGAAATGGAAACTTGGGCCAACCTCTGGAAAGACATATACATCGGCAGCGAACAGGATGTAATTGAAAATAGCTCAGAGGAAATCTCTTTTGCCTATACCGCGCAGCAAGGTCAATTCGAACTCAGCTTACCGCGAGAATCCTGTTATTTAATCAATACCGATTCAACTGTGGAATATATTGCCGAACATATCGCAACAAAGCTAAAAGAAAAATTTCCAGAGAAGAGAGTTAAAATCAAAGCCTACGAAGGCTTAGGCAAAGGCGCTATTGCTATTCGCTAAGGCTAAAATCGCTGATTTTTCCAAAGGGCTTTCACAAGGTGCGCCATCTGTATAATAAAAATTAATTTCTTTCAGAGTCACTTCAACTTGTGAAAAACTTACCGTTCTCGCCTCCTCCCTATGCATGCAGATTGAATAACGTGATTTTTCGGGGAAGTGGCTGAGATGAAAATACTTTAATTCGAGTTCAGTTGCATTTTTATCCAGTATTTCTTTTTTGTAAAACTCAAGCCTATCTTTACACACCTTTTCGAATTCCACCGCCGACGAGAAATGTGGAGAAGATTTTTTTTCCAAATTCAGGCTTTTCCCATCCCAGCGACACAAATCGACAGCTGGAAATTTTTCTTCAGCCCGTAACAAATCTGGCTTAAATATGAGTAGGGAAAAAGGCGCGTAGCGATTCAAATCCAGCGAGTCAATAAAATTTTCAGCCTCATCATTCGAAGTCACTGACGCTGCTAACTTAACTATCTCCCCTCGAGAACGCAAACGCCCCTTTGGTAATTTTCCCTGATAGAAATTAAGCAACGCAAAAGTAAAACCAAACTCATTCGTCACTATCCATGAGCCTTGCCCCTGAGGGTCAACTGGCATGATGTGTTTTACATTGCCTGTTTCTTTTTGTGTTTGGTAAATTGCTGGGGGAATGGCAATAGGCCTAAGAACACTTTCATCTCGGTTAAAAAAAACAGTGTATTTGTTTTTACTGACTAGCCAACTTATTGTGCACATGCAAGCTCATTGCGTAAATAACTCACCGTTGCGGGAGCTACACCAAACCACTCTTCCACATCAATTTCTAGACATTTGGCGATCACTTTTATTAAGGCATAATGATGCACTGCGTGGCTTCCGACGAACACTAACTCACGCAATAAGTTTGAAGACACTTCAAGGGATACACTCCGGCTCAGGCTCACCTCGGATTTAATATTGAGAGAACATTCTTCTAGCTCAAGCCCTTGCTGGCACTTCATTTCAAGTTGCGACAACCAATCAATAACACTGTGCATTGCAGATTTTGCGTCACCCAGTGACTTTTCAATATTCGATCCGCGCTGGCGCACATCATAATCGATGATATCTTTGCACTCCGCCGCGGCCAGAGCAAAATACATATCAACCACATGACGGATATGTTGGCCAATAGTACTTGAAATCCAGGGTTCACAAACTTGTGACAGCTGATTCTCGGTGAGCTTATCCAGCAACACCAATCCTTGCTCCAAAGCTTCTTTATTGGCTTTTATAACTTCTGAGGCCTTACTTGTCATAAATGTCCCTTATGGTCGAAGCTTAACGGGTAATACCTTCCTGAGCATACTATCTTGACTGGTAAAATCTTTCACTACCAAAATCATCGATGATGTCCAGGTTAGGCAAGCCATTATAAAAAGAAGCCCGCCGTCTGTCTCGCCAGAGTTTATCCCATTTTCAAACACTGGCATTTCAATCCCCAAGGGCGTAAACAAGTGAAAAACTATGGCACCGCACATAATTTCGAATGCCAACAAAGCTCCCCATGCCCACCACCGAGTAAATAAGAGAACAGATGCAATCAGTTCCGCCGTGCCAACGCCGTATGCACCATATTCAGCAAACCAACTTAATCCCGACCACTCGCCAAGCACACCGAATATGTGTTGGGTTTCCAAAGAATTGCTAAATTTGAAAAATAAGGACTGCACAAAAACAAATGCGATCCAAAGAGTAAGTACCCATCTAATCTTGCCAAAATTTATTTTCATAATATTTTCTACTCTTTAACAACCATTTCAGGCCAATTTATATCACCCTGCTGAATAAACTCTTCAGGACTCTTTAGCCAATCCTGCTGAACCTTTTTGTCGTAATTTAAATACAATTTTCCATCTATAATTTTCCAATATTTGGGGTCTCCCGGAGCACGCGCCTTTTTGGTCGCTACCGCCCAAGCGCAAAACCCTCCGTATTGAGGTCTGTAACTTTCAGGGTTTTCCTCAAATTTCTTGAGATGAGCTGCAGTTGAAAAATACCAATCCACCCCCAAATAATTATGTCGAAATTGTTTCGAGCCTTTTTCGGCCTTGCCCGATTCAAAATAACTCACCGCATCATATCCGCCTAAAGCAGTCTGACTAAAAAACCCTGTGTAAATATTTTCGTTTGCTTGCACACCAAAAGCGAACAGCGTTAGAAACAAAAACAATTTTTTCATGTTCGTCACTCGTCAATATTTCAGCCTATTGCCCTTGGGGATAACTGGCTGAGCCTTTTAATGATCTCAACCAGACTTTAAGCAAATTCATTGCAGATGGAGGTCGGCGACCTTCCGCTCGGAGCCGCGCTCCAATTTCAAATAAGCTGCGATATTGCCAAAATAAGGTCGTGAACACCTCACGAATACGCGTTCGACTGTCCCAAATATGAGTGGCTTCGCTGCTCGCACCGTTAATTTCAATAACGCAAAAATCCTCGCCCGCTTGCAAGGCTTTTAAATCGCGAAACTTTAAATCCAACCTTCCGTAATAGAACTCTGGGAAGTCTTGCATCACTTTGTCGATGGCATCAGTCATTTTCTTACAAATAAATTGATTGCCATTGCGGAAAATACTTCCCCGACAGTGACTGCCTGCAAAAGTTAATTGCACAGGCTCATCTTTCTCAGGTACATAATCTGACTTAACCGTATTTTTTTTCAAGTACATCGACTTAAGCTTACGGCTTCTCGGATTTTGATCTAATAACTCAGCAAATGTTTTCACTCCGTCACCTACCACCTTTGGCAGATATTTGAGGGTCAGGGAATCAACAGTACCCTTTCTTTCACCTGGTTTACGCACATAGAATACGCCCGCCTCTGCGGACCAGGGCGCAAGTTTTTGCAAAAGGTATTTTTGATTGATGGGAAATCGAGCGAGATAGTGCTGTAATTCATGCTGACTGGTGACTACACGCACTGCTAATCCACGGCAGCCCAAATCCGGTTTAACAACCAAAGGCAAATTAATATTTTGCTTTTTCGCGTGAACGAGCGCTAAACCCGCCTCTTCAATTGCATCGCCCCTGTATTCCAGAGTAACGAAAGGTAAAATTTTACTACGTGCATATGCACCGGCTTGATTCAGCACCTCCGACTTGGACTCCCCAATCATGCCTCCCAAGTCAATATTCGGATTAGCTAACAGGGGTAAACCCAAACTGCGATAGCGAATACCAAGCAAGATCCAATACACAACCACTGGCAGATAAAAAAACCAGAGTGGCAGAAATTCAAACCAGGACCAGGAGTCTTCATCCGCAAGAGGAGGTAAACCCCCTTCTTCGAGATCAACATCAAGATCTTCTAACTTTCTCAAGCGCGAACCACCGCTCGTCTCCGAGCCAATAGGTTATTACTGATCAACAACACCAGAGCAAAACCCACCAATGCCCATTTCCATGGACTCCCCTTTAACCACACACTCGAACCCAGCTGAAACACCAGGCTAAATACAATCGCAATCCATATCGCCCCCGCACTGACCATGGCCAACAGAAAGCGCCGTAAAGAAATGTGCCAAAGCCCACACAAGGTAAATCCAACTGTGCGCAAACCGGGAATAAACCGAATGAACAAAATATTTGAAAAGGTTTTTTGGCGAAATCGTCTTCTCAGCTCTCGTGAACGGGGATTCAGAAGAATCCAGGCTCGAATTATGCGGATGCGTGTGGCCAATCGGCCGAGGTAGTATAAGCCCAAATCACCGCTGCAAATTCCAATAAACGCGCCAAGAACTGCAAGCGGAATGGTGATATAGCCATCAGCAGCAAAAAGCGCTGCACAAATCACACTCGCATCCTCCCATACCCATGCCATGAGGATTAAGCCTACAACCAGGGCCCAGGGATTGGCAGCAAATTGTTCCAGATAAGCTTGCATAAGACCTCAGATTAACACAGACATTTGGCTGACAGACCTAAAATAGGCGCATGCTGCTCCAGCTTTGTGACATTGCTGTGAAAGTACCAAGCATGCATGAGCCCATCTTATTGCCTTTAACTGAGCCTTTGTGTAGAGTTCTCCGCCTTCAAAACGGTGAGGTGTCCGAGTGGTCGAAGGAGCACGCCTGGAAAGTGTGTAAGTCGTAAGGCTTCGAGGGTTCGAATCCCTCCCTCACCGCCATATACAACATTTGGCGCCAAAAATCGCCCCTCATTACTGAACTTTGCCCCATTCCTTAAACTGATCAAAACCGCGCTGCTTATGCCTTCACCAGGCAAAATACCAGATTTGCACCATACTTTATAAAGGATTGCTCTAACTACTGTAACCACAGCGGAAGAACCATGTTTGGTCTGGACTTGGAAGCTAGCAATATCATTCTGATCGGCGCCATTGAGCTGTCGCTGCTGCTCATATTAATCATTCTTTTCCTGATTTTCCAAAATCGCTCACTGAAAAAGCTTGTGGGAAAGTTGCGTAGCCGTATGCAGACTCTCGTTACGGAAATTCGCAAAGGGCCACCCAAGAAAGCAGGGGCTTCAAATTCCGGGAAGTATGACAAAAACTACCGCGATTTCCTTAAGCAGCAAATAAAAAACACCCAAGCACGTCATTTAGCAGTGGGATCCAAACAAGATATCGCTCTGGATATAGATTTGGCAGCCCCTCTGCCTCGGCGTGTTGCTGCGCTGCGCTACGCCATCTTGCAGGCTGAAATTGAGGGCTGCGCCGAGGGTGATCCCAACTGGGCATCGTTTGAAAACAAATATGAACAAATATTCACTTACTTTGAGGAATTTTCCGGATCCACTAAAAACGACGATGACGCAAACGAGGTAGAGCTACTCACACAGGAGCTGACTAACGCGAAAAAGAGAATCAATAACCTTGAAAAATTCAAAGCCCTCTACTTTGACCTTGATGAACGTTGGCAAACCAGCAAAGATCAGGCGCAAAAGAGTTATTCTGAACTAAGCGGAATGGCTGAACAATTTGAAGACTCCGAAAACTACGAGCGCTTACTCAATGAGTACCACGCTGCATATAGCGAATTTGCAGAGATGCTTGAACGCGGCGTTGAGGAACAGGAAGAGCTGGAAAGTCTGGAAGAAGCTAAAGGTGAAATCAGGCATCTTCGAGCCGTCGCCGCAGAACAACATTCCGTTATTACAGATTTAAAGCGCAAATTAGACGAATCAGAAACAGATGAGGAAAAGGCTCTGGTTGCTGAAGAATTACAAGGCGAACTCAGCAAACAAATGCGCTTTGTGCAAGAATCTGAAACCTGCATAAAACTGCTCGAAGATGAGCTCAGCAATGCAAACAAAGAGCTTGAGCAATTACGAACAAGAGTAAACGCCATTCCCAGTTTGAAATCTGAAGTTGCCACATTAAAAGATAAAAATGAAGAGCTAGACAACAAACTTTATTCTCTGCAATCCGACAATCGTCGAATATCTCAAAAGCTGGAAGAAATAAACAAAGCACCCCCGCAAGAATCTGCCGAGATCGTAAAATACAAGCGCGCTCTGAATGACTTGCAAACAAAATACAATGAACTAGAAGAAAAATTTCTAGACCTCAAAATTCAACAATAGCCTCATTAGATATGGTTTTCGTTGCAGATTTAGCCGCACTTCAGTATAAAGCACATATAAAAAATATAAAGCACTCGGCATATGTCTGATAAACATAACTTAACGAAAGAACAAACACCCGAATTTACGCTGCGTCAAAACGATATTCGTGCACTGATTTGTTGCGCGGCCGTCGGAACCGTAATTGCCACCTTTAGTATCAGCGACATTAAGCTCATCGAACTTCTGGTCTCTGGCAGCCTTATGGCCTACACCATAGGCAGCTACATGCTGATTCGACGCAGCATTAAGTCAGAATACATTAATAAGCTTTTTGAAAAAATTACTATGGCCGATGCTGCTGTGATTGGGCTAGCCATAACTTTTTCCAATTTCAATTTATTGCCCACTATTTTATTTTTCACAATGATTCAATTTAACGCTTTGATAAACGGCGGCGTTAAAAAATGGGCACTGGATAACCTG
>JBNKVX010000111.1:0-8970 GCA_050299435.1 Cellvibrionaceae bacterium
ACCCTGATCAACCCGATTGCGATGGAAGACGGCTTGCGCTTTGCGATTCGTGAAGGTGGCCGAACTGTCGGTGCAGGGGTTGTTGCGAAAGTGATTGAGTAATTTTATTCTGATTACGCACCTCAAAAAAACCGCTCATTAGGGCGGTTTTTTTTGCCTGCAAAAATCAAAATTTAAAGGGAATGGAATGAATTACAAAATTTTTCTTCTGTCAGTCTTATTTTTGCCTACGGCAACTTTATCAAAGCCTGGTGTTGCAGAGTTTATTCGTGAAGCAGATTATGGATCAGCTGGTATTTAACTTGGCTGGCCTCTTGGTGATTGCTATTTTGCTTTGTCGCAATCAGTTTATCATCGGACGAGCCTTGATTCTTAACTTTGGACCCCTTTAATACACATCGAAGTCTTCGCGTGTTATTGTTATTTGAAAGTCTACTGGCACGATAATTCACTTGCCTTACAGTTTATATTTTTTCGGGGGAACGTATTTTGTATAAATTAATGATAGTAGTAATTTTCCTTATTCTGACTGCCTGCGGAAATGGAGACGGTGAAGACAGTTGGGATTTACGTACAGAAAATCTGTTTGGCCAGCAAACCGATGAACTGAACACGGAAAGGCTGGATGTACTTGAAAAGCAATTAGTCGATTTGCAAGCGGAATTGGCCGCGACACAAGCTGAACTGAATGCGTCCCAAACCGAGATTGCTGCGATGAACACTGAAGTGGCTGCACTCAATGCCGATCTTCTTAACTTAAACAGTGCAAATACCTCTTTAATTTCGACAGTCACTAGTCAACAAGATTTTATTGACCAACTCACCGCAGTGATGGAAATTACAACTGATAACCAGGGGCAAGCGTCAGTGGTTTTTTCTGGTGTGAATGTGCAGATCAATAATGGCCTTGGCACCAGTAATACAATTAATGGATTGGGCAATTTAATTGTAGGGTATAACGAAACAAAAGCTGTTACGCCCTTTGTGTGCTCTAAAATCAATTATCGAAATCAAAATGATTGTGAATCTGCTGGCGCAAGTTGGGGACTCTCATTTAAGACAGGTTCCCATAATTTAGTAATCGGGATGGGTAACAACTACTTGAGCCATTCGGGAATTGCGGCTGGGGTGAATAATACTGTGGCAAGTAGCTATGCCTCAACAATAGGTGGTCAACGCAACATTGTAGCTGGCAATGGCACAACAATAACCGGTGGTGGGTATAACGAGGCATTTGGCAATTACGCAAGTATTTCTGCAGGCAGTGCGAATCAAGCCAATGGACTATATTCCTCGGTTTCAGGTGGAGAAAATAATCAAGCGTTAGGATCTGCTTCGCAAGTGGCTGGAGGTAGTGAGAATATCGCAGCAGGAAATTTCAGTCATGTTTCCGGCGGATTCTCTAACCGCGCAGAAGGTGAATCCAGTTCCGTTAATGGTGGATCAGAAAATATTACCAGTGGCCTGGGAGCAACGGTTAATGGAGGTAGAGGAAATACCGCCAGCGGAGAACTTTCCGGCGTATCTGGTGGTACGTCAAATGAAGCCCAGGGGATACGAAGTACGGTCGGAGGTGGTGCGAACCGGAAAGCGACAGGAGTTACTGACTGGGTGGCAGGCGGGTTAGAGGAGGATTTTTAAATTAAGATGCCCCTAATATGAATAATCAATAAATAAATCTGTCACCCATGTCACTTTTAATTCCTAATCTGAACAGGAACCTCAAAAAAACCGCTCCTTGGTGCGGTTTTTTGCCTTTGAATAGCAAAAGAGAAAGAAAAAACGAAATGAAATACAAAATACTTTTCTTGTTTATCTCATTGTTACCCGAAATGGCGGTGTCGAATCCGGGCGTTGAGGAATTTATCCGCGAGGCAGATTACCGATCCGCCGTGATTTCTCCAAATGGGCAATATCTTGCCGAACTCTGGAATCAACATGAAGATGGCACGCGATTCGTAACGATTAAAGATTTGTTCCAGGAAGGTGAGCCAATCGTAGGCAACCTGTCTGACAGAGTGGTAAGACCTTATTCAATGCATTGGGCAAACGATGAGAGATTGCTTTTGCATGTGCAGGTTCCATTGAACACCAAGAAAGTAATCGAAGATTCAAAACAAAAAGATGATTTCGATATTTACGACTATTACATGTTCTCAAGAACTGTTTCAATCAAATTTGATGGGACTGACCCAGTCGTTTTAATGGAGGATCAAAGACGAATTCGACATAACATAAATCTGTCTTACATTAGACACTTCCTGCCAAATGATGAAAATCACATATTAATGACGGCTTTTAAAAAAGGACAACTTCATTTGTTTAAGGTAAATGTAAATTCGGGTGAGAGTGAAATCGTTGTGTCTGGTACGAAAAAAACATTTTTGTTTTTATGTGATATTGATGGAAACCCGAAATATCGCCTTGATTATTTTCGTGTGGCAAAAAGAATAGATATCTACGAAGAAAATGGAGGGGACTGGATAAAAATTGAAGAAATGGATATTGATGAACTGGAGGATGAGGAGGAAGATCGCGGTGAATTGGTGGGTCTCTTTGAAGGAGATCTGGTATACCGCAAGAAAAATGAGGTTACGGGTTACAGAGAGTTATTGCGGTATAACAGTGAAAGTAAAAGAGCGGATGTTCTCGTAAGTGTGCCTAAAAATGATGTGCTTTATCCAATTGTGGGTACTCGAAATTATGAAATTATTGGTTATGCAGTTGACGGTGATTTAATTCGCTATCGTTATTTTGATGAGGAAAGACAAAAAACATACGAAAAAATTGAAAAACATGTTGGCGATTATAATTTTTATTTTCCTTCGGCCACAAGAAACAGAGAGAAGCTGATTGTGAAAGCTTATGGTCAGGATAGTCCCGGGACATTCTTTGTTTACGATGAAAAGCTCGACGAGTTAAAATTTCTACAGCATTCTTATTTTGGTATAGCTGTCGATTACTTGTCGTTGCCTGCTCGTCTTGGATTTAAGAGTAGGGATGGATTGCATATTTCGTCCTATCTGCTCCTACCAATAAATTACAAAAAAGGTCAAAAATATCCTTTGGTAGTAATGCCGCATGGTGGACCCCATGCGCGTGATAGAGCATCCTATGATGATTTCGCACAATTCATCTCAACACGTGGATATATAGTAATTAAGCCAAATTTTCGAGGTTCGACCGGATATGGTAAAGGGTTTGAGGAGGCCGGATATCGTCAGTGGGGTTTAAAAATGCAGGATGACCTTGAAGATGCCGTTAACTTTCTGGTCGAGAAAGGGTATGTGTATAAAGATAAGGTTTGTATTGTTGGCGGTTCCTATGGGGGATACGCGGCTTTGATGGGGGCGGTTAAAACACCAGATTTATATAGGTGCGCTATAAGTATCAATGGAGTGACAGACCTATTGAATATGGTTAAGTACGATAAGAAAAAATTTGATAGTGCAAAAGACGTTGAGAAGTATGTGTATTCACGAATTGGCCATCCTAAGACAAATAAAACTTTATTAAAAGAAAACTCGCCTGTAAATCATGTTGACAGGGTAAAAATACCCTTGTTAATTTTTGCCGGCACACAAGACAATATTGTTCCCTTTTCACAATCAAGGAAAATGGCAAAAGCCTTAAGAAAAGCAAAAAAAGACTTTGAATTCATCAAGCTGAGAGATGCTGGCCACAATGTATTTTACTTTCGCGAAGATAGAGAGCGGATTTACACGGAAACTGAAAAATTTCTGGAAAAAGCATTTCAATAAATTCGAAATAATTCTGCAATAAACTTGCAATCTCATTGTCCTCCCCACGCAGCAGGATGGCGCGTTAGTCATTGGATTGTTCGAGGGGGAAAGCTATCCGACGTTCCACATTTATTAATTTGTGATTATGCACCTGGCAGAAAGCCCATAGACGAATTAACATGCGGTAAAAGCGTTAAGCTAGTGAAAAAATGATATGCAAGCCAGATTGAGGGGAAAATGATTACTTTGAACAAGGAGTTTGATGTAACGCGGTTGCTGCAAGATTATTGCGAAGGGAACAACGATTCAGTAAATGCACTCTTGCCTGTAATTTATCAACAATTGCGCCTTATCGCCCATCGACAATTACGAAAAGCCTGGGACATGGATACATTATGTACTTCCGCCCTGGTCAGTGAGGCCTATATAAAGCTATTTGGTCGCGACAATCAACACATTGAAAACCGAGTACATTTTTTTGCGCTCGCGGCGACTGCCATGCGACAAATTATTATCAATTATGCGGAACAAAAAAATGCTGGCAAGCGAGGCGGTGATTGGCAGCGGGTCACGCTGGAAGACGAAATCGAGCAGGAAGATCCGAATATCAAAACCCTTCTCGCGGTGGATAATGCCTTAGAAGAGCTGGGTAAAATCGATAGTAAATTAGCACGATTGGTGGAACTGCGGTTCTTTTCTGGTATGACTGAAAGTGAAATAGCCGAACTTTTTTCAGTAAGTGATAGAACAGTACGTCGAAACTGGCAAAAAGCCAGGTTGTTGTTAGCTCAGGCATTGCAGTGACCATTCCTTATTCGCAAAGTCAATGGAAAGAAATGCAGGCAATATTGGATGCAGTGCTGGATCAAGCACCTGATAAACAGTTAGTTTACCTTAAGCAAGTGTGCGGACAGCGCTTAGAACTTCTGAACGAAATTAAGCAACTGTTGCTGGCAGAAAAAGAAATGGATAGTTTTCTTGAACAGGGAGCCATGAATCTTCTTCGGTCGGAATCGCGAAGCACAAGTCACTGTGACACACCGATGAGAATATTAAGTGGACAAAGAATTGCTCACTGGCGACTTTGTGAAGAACTGGGTCGAGGTGGAATGGGTGTGGTGTATCGGGCACAACGAGATGATGGTGCCTTTGATCAGAATGTTGCAATTAAAATACTCACAACAAATCATCAACAATCTTTTAATCATGAACGCTTCAGGCAAGAGCAGCAGTTGCTGGCTATGTTGGTTCACCCGGGAATTGCACAACTTTATGATGGTGGATTGACAGATGATGGTTTGGCCTATTTTGTTATGGAGTATGTTCCGGGTTTACCGCTGAATAAGTATTGCGAACAGCATGAACTTTCAATCAAAGCGATATTGCAGTTGATGACAGATGTGGCACATGCGCTGGCATATGCTCACAAGCATCTGATTGTTCATCGCGATATCAAACCTTCAAATATACTGGTTACCTGCACGGGTCAGATTAAGCTGTTGGATTTTGGTATTGCCAAATTATTGGATGGTCAACATGCCAGCGAGTTGACTCGCACAGGGGAGCAAGTTATGACTCCCGGCTTTGCTGCGCCTGAACAGCTCCAAAATAAAGGTGTGACAGTTGCAACGGATGTGTATCAGCTGGGGCTGGTTTTGTACGAATTGTTGACCGGCGTAAAACCTTACCAGCATCAGGTGAGTTCTTTTAAAGATCTGGTTCAGTTGATTTGCGAAGGCGACCTACTTGCTCCCAGTCAATTGGTTAGCCAATCCAAATTCAATTTGCCAACGAGAAACCGGGCAGGTGAATGGCAAAAACAATTGCGTGGCGAAATTGACGCGCTTGTGCTCAAAATGTTGAACCGTAATCCAGAAGAACGATACGGGTCTATGTTTGAATTTGTGTCAGATGTTAACGCCTACTTTAGCTCACGACCGTTAATTGCACAGAAAAATAATTTCTTCCTGAATGCTAAAAAGTTTATTAAACGAAATTGGCGCTCAATTTCTATTTCTTTACTCGCTGTGTTGTTTGTAATGATTTATGTAATCACCATCACCCTGCAGGCAAATAAAATAGAATTGGCGCTTGCTCGAAGTTTGGTAGAGCAAAATAAGTCGCAGCAAGTATCCGACATGTTGGTGAATGTATTTAAGGCGGCGGACCCGAATGTCTCCGGCTTGGATACACTTACCGCTCGGGAATTGCTCGATAAAAGTCACGCGCGCATATTAACGGAATTAGGTGATGCGCCGGGTATCCAGTCTCACATGTTGACGTTGGTGGGAGAAATTTATTTTAGCCAGGGCAGTTATGACAAGAGCATCAAAATCCTGGAGGACTCTTATTTGCTTCAAAGGGCAGCGGGTCGAGCTGATACTGTTGGATACGCAAATACCTTAACGCAGCTAGGAATGGCATACATTTTTTTGGGTCGGAACGACGAAGCTTTTTCTTTACTTCAAGAGAGTTTGAATATTCATGCTGCGCTTAAAAACAATCAACAACATGCCCCCCTTGAGCATGCCGAAACGCTTGCAGCTTTTGGACAACTCCAAGATGAACAGGGAAATTATTCTGATGCCCAGAAAAACCTGAGAGCAGCGATCAAGATGTTGAGACCACTTGAAAAGCAGGGCTATGAAAAACTGGCGACAGCTTTGAATAATCTGGCCGTGATACAGCATACAAAAGGTCAATTTGAACAGGCAGTAGTCAATATGCGTGAGGCCATCCAGTTGCAACGATCGGTTTTAGGTGAAAATCATTCTTACTACACAGTGCATTTAGTGAATTACGCAATAATGCTAACCGATATGGAGCTATTTTCCGAAGCGGAATCTGTTTTGCGTGAAGCCTTGTCCATCCAAAAAAATCTTTTAGGTGAAGCGCATGCCTATTATTTTACGAGTTTACATTCTCTGGGAGTGTTGTTTTACAAGCAAGGTCAGTTGTTGGCAGCAGAAAGATACTTGCAAGAAAGTCTGAAGTTGAAATTGGAAATGTTAAGCGAGTCTTCAAAATCGATTGCAGTCAGTTATCTGTGGTTGGGGGCAACCTTAAGGGACCTGGGCCGATTGGACGAGGCCGGTGCTGCATTCGATAAGATGTTAATCATATTTGAAATGCAAAATAATAATAGCGAGCTCGTAGGTCGAGGTTTGAGTGAAATGGCCGCACTGGCGTGGTCGAAGGGGAATCTGGACCAGGCCGAAGAGTATTACAAAAAAGCGATATCTTTGATGCTTCCGCAGGGCATCAGGATTACTATAAGCCAAATGGGCTACGGTCATTTGCTGTTAAGCCAGGGGCATGCAACAGAGGCTTTGCCCTTTTTGCAGCGGGCTTATGAGAAACGTAATGAGCGCTACCCGCCAGATCACAGCATGGTGGCTGAGGCCAAAGTGCTGCTGGGTCGTGCCTTGTTGCAGACGGGCAGTGCAGAAAATGGCAAAAACTTTATTCGAGCAGGGTTTGATGCGCTGGAAAATTCGTCGTACTTTCACAACACGTCATTACCTGTTAGTTGTTGCCGCTCGTCAATTCTGGATCCATCTTTGGGTCCGGACATGTAACATGTTTACCAAAAGCCGGTGCGCACATAATAACGGGAACAGCACTTAAGCCTGATATGGAATTCAGAGGTACATTTCTTACAAAGTAAGAATCAGAATTGGCGCAGCAAGCTGAATCAATTTTCGATTCGACAATTTTATAGGTTTGTTGTACATCCGTATCACAAACATCTTCATCAAAATCTTCAGGCTCTCCGCAATGTGTTGGCAAGCAGTAGCCGCTGTAATAATTTTCTCTCCAGCCGGGGGCGTCACTGGTCTCACATTTTTCCGTTGAAATAAATTGCGTATCATCAATAACGTCGGTGGCGCCATAAACAATGTCCATCTCTCGGCAAAGTGCTTGATTTTTAGGTATGACAAAGTTGGGTAAACATTCCGGCGCAGTATCCAAAAGCGCTTGTGGGGTAGCAGTATCGTTTTTCGAGGAGCAAACAAGTTCACCCGGCTTTTGTTCATAATCGTCCGCACAATTGAGTTTTTGTTCCACGAGTTGAACTTGATTTTCAACAATTGCGAGAGCCAAATGATTTTTGATACAAATAGTTGACTGTGGTTCACGTGAATATCGCTCTGGGCACTGGTTTATATATCGCCCTTCAATCATATGCTGGCCATTTACAATGTCGAGAGCACTATTTTTTTTTAAACAGAAATGTGAGATTCCCGGCACTTTTTCATAGTCTTTTTCATTGTCGCAACCATAAAGGTCGGACCGGAGTATGACGGTGTCCAAGGGTAATATACTGTTCACGTAAACTCCGGGTAACACTTCCACATATCTGGAAGATGCATGTACCGATGAGTTAAATAAGAGCGTGCTTAACGTCAGAAGCGTGATAGAGAAATTTAATATCGCGAGTCTGGATTGTTTGGTCTGAATTCGCATGATTGTGCTCCTTTCAATTTGTGGTTCCAGTAGTAATACAGAAAGACCTGATTATTCCGGACAAAGCGTTGATTGAGAAAGGTAATATTCACGAATAATATTTGTTGTTGGGGTAAGTTGGGGAAGCTGCTTTAAACCTAAAGCAGAATTCCCCACTAACTATCACTGTTGAATAGAATTGCTTAAATCCCTATCAGGGCGCGAGGGATTCGATCTCCGTAACGCAACCGCCAGCACGCACTGCCCAATAGACATCCTGAGGACCGGAGGGGAGATCGAAGGCGAGGAGTTCCAGCTCCCAAGTGCCCGGGCTTACCACCATGGAGTTTGTTGAAACTCTCTCAAAAACGCTGTCAACTTCCAGGCTGCTGGCAACCTCGGTGTCACTGGGGTTGTTGAGATACAAATCAATATCATTGTGGGCTTGGGCCGCCGATTCGGGCCACCATATTGCGGCTTTCATACCGCCTGTACCATAGGGTGGCGTCAGCGTCATAGGGATATTAATTGTTTGACCGCTTGCAATTAATTGGGTTTTTCCAAACCAGAAACGACCACACCCCTGCATATTCACGGGACCGGCACCGCTATTTTGATTTAGATCTTCCATGTTGCGAGCAAACATAAGCATCGTCGCGTAGGTATAACCCGCTTCGTTAATGTTAATGCCGGGTACGTTATGCTCCAGTGCGCTGCGTGTTAGCATGGCCGCAGCGCTGGCGGCTGGGGTAGCACCACTGGTACCACAAAATACAGCCAA
>JBNKVX010000112.1:0-276 GCA_050299435.1 Cellvibrionaceae bacterium
ATAGTTCTTCTCCAAAAAGTGTTTAGGTCTCCATTTTCCGTAAACACTTTCTGAGAAGCTTGAGTCGGGTCTGAATTAGTTTGAAATGTGCAAACAAACCGAGGCGAAAGCTAGCGAGTCCCTTCCCTGAGAGGTTTGTGAATGATCTCAGGCTCGAGTTTGGTACACCTATCCTTACCTTTGCGAGTTTCCTGAACAAAATCTGTTGGACAACGAAGTGGATGTACTTGCTTGCCAACACATACGTCCCTGTTATCTTGATGATCAATCTTTAGC
>JBNKVX010000112.1:286-8820 GCA_050299435.1 Cellvibrionaceae bacterium
AAGGGTTGTCGATAGCTTATAGTAGGGGGGCGAATGCATTGTTCCTTTCCAGCGTTATCCCTGAGTTCAAATCCTCGTGGACAATTCAAGGCATTACTGGGCTCGGCGTGACCGGGGTAAGACAAAATTAGCGTCAGTGGGAGTGTCGATCTGAGTATCGACAACCAATAATTTATTGGTTTGTATAAAGGTTTGGATCGAGATTTTTTCATTGTATTCACCAAAGTGTTTTTCGGACACTTGACAGTGTACGAGGCCTATTTTGGGAAGCTTGAAAATTATCTGAAATAGTCTGAATTGTGTTTTTTTGAGAGTATTAGTCCTTATTCTGGCTTACGTTTTGTTCCCTGTAAATAATTCATCGGAATTACGGCATTCTGTTGCTGTGATTCAATGAACAGGTCGAGATAGCTTTGATGTTGCGTATTCCATTGATCGCCGAGTTTTTCCTTTACTCCCATAGCAAGTTGAATCGCTTGCTCAAATTCGCCCATTGAGTGCGCATAACTTGCAGACAGTAAAGAAAATTCGGGTCGTGGATCAAACCACTGAAATTTGTCAACTTCTTCGAGTAGGGTGGGTATTCTGTCTGGTTGTTGGGTGCTGAGATAGATTTGTGAAAGTATCTGCGCTGAGTGCGCACGCACATAGGAAAAAGTTTGACCTGCGCCCTCAAAGGCTTTTAAAGCGTGTTCTTCCGCTAGTTCAAATTTGTTCTCAGAGATATCAACAGATGCAAGGTTAGTTTCGACAATCAACAAGCATTCGGCGTCATTCACCTCACGACAAAGATCAGCGACTTCCCTGTACACCTGTCTGGCTTCCGAAAATTTTCCCTGACTGCGTTTGAGTTCTCCCAGTGGACTCAGTGCGTAAGCGAGATAGGCTTTTGCATCAAATTGGCGAAACAAAGCTGCAGCTTGTCTGTAACTGTCTACGGCCACAGCGGAATTGGGGGATGCAATATGAATTGCATTGCCGAGATTAAACAGAGCTTGGGCTTTTTTCAGTCTAAATCCGTGTTCATCAAAAATGGCAATGGCTTGTTCCAGATAGTGTTGTGCTTTTTTTGTGTCGCCCAAAGCTGTCCAGGTCGTGCCGATATTCATGAGCAAATTTCCCATCCACTCAAAATCGTTTAATTCTGAGGTTAAAGGCAGTAGGGATTCAGAAATACTTTGTGATGTTTCCAATTGGCCAAGTGCATAGGCAATATTGGATTCGAGATTGCCGAGAAAAATTTTGGCGTATTTACCCGGGGTACTGTTTTTTAGTTCATTAACGGCCTTTTGTGAATTTTGTAAGTCTCCCATGCGATAGTAACAGTCTGCAAGGAAGGCCTTGGCCCAGAAAAAATCTGCTTGCCTTTCTATCGCAAGTTTTAGATACGCTTCAGCAGCACTGTAGTCTGATTTGTATAAGCTGTTTGCTCCCAATGCAAAGTTCTGATTGGCAACTGCATCGTTTCCGTAAAGAGGTTTGAGTTCTCGCCGGGTCTGTTCGATTGGTAGCAATTCATTGAGTGCATGCTCTGTTAGCATCTGGGCAGACTGTAAAATATTTTTATTGATAAATTTAAATACAGGTGAACGAAAATTCTCCCTATAGAGTCGATACTGCAAAACGGGCTGCGCATCTTCCATCGTCAGCTCTGCGACAAGTAAAACTTCACACCCAAGCGCATCACATACGGAATCAAACTTTTGGGTGTTGTCTGAATTGTGATCAAAATTGATCAGCTGAAGTCCGCTTATCGTC
The DNA here is from genome assembly GCA_050299435.1 of Cellvibrionaceae bacterium. Taxonomy (GTDB): domain Bacteria; phylum Pseudomonadota; class Gammaproteobacteria; order Pseudomonadales; family Cellvibrionaceae; genus 1162T-S-0a-05. The sequence continues at coordinate 2,045 of JBNKVX010000112.1, forward strand.
GACCTCACATCAATAAGATTAATGCTTTCATAAGCCTGAAGTTGTTGATTCAACAAAGTCATCACACCATATTCAACCCAAGCGTCTTGGTCATCACCTGTTTTAACGTGGACAGGTAAAACCAGAATGGTCGATTCGTCGACGGTGTAGGTAGCGGGTTTATCGATAAATTTCCAAATAAGTAAAAAAACTGTCACGAGCGTCAAAAGAAGGGTGGTCACGATGACAAGATGATCTGTTTTTTTCAGCCTCTTTTGGGGGGTGTTAACTAGCGGATGCGGTTCGGAGGTGATTTCTATCGCTGGATTGAAGCGAAACCCCTTACCCCTGATTGTATGTATAAATTCGGTGCCAGCATCGTCTTTGGCTAATAATTGCCTGGTATCGGAAACCAGGCGTGAGAGGGAGGCTTCACTGACAAATTGTTTCGGCCAAAGTTGATCAAGTATTGTATCTTTGTCGACCAACTCACCAGGCTGGGCGCAGAGTAAGTAGAGGAATTCAAGGATTTTATCTGATGCAGCCCGCTCTTCACCCTTGTAACGAAGCTTTCGGGTTTTGATTTCGAGATAAAAATCACCAAAATAGTAGTTAGGTTGCTCCTCAGCTTGTATTTGATCGTCTGCCATAGCCTTCTTCTTCTTGTTTCAACTCTCAGCTTTCTATTTTAAATCTCAGCAATCTATTTCATATCTCAAAAGCAGACATTGCCCGATTTGGATATTACTCACTAAAACCTCGCTCTTGCAAATGCAGGAGATTCTTCGCGCTTCGTTGGTTTCCCCCTCTATTGCAGTTTGTCCTTCACGATTCTGAGAAGCTTGAATTCAATCTGAAACTTCCTGAATCGCTTAATCGCAACTTTGATGAATGAAGTTGATGTTGTCTAAGTAATTGAATTTATTGAATTTCAAGATAAATCAGGATGGCTTCAAGCTTTTCAGGTAGGGAATTGGATACTTAGCGCTAAGCGCAACACACTCGAAATAAAAAAAGGACATATTGATGAAATCAGTCATCCCCAAAACATTGGGCTTATCGACGGTTTTAATTTGGTGTTTAGGTGCCTGGGGTCAGGAGTGGATCAAATCCAACGATAAACTCGAAATTCAAATTGAATCAGAACAAGATTTAGAAACCTTGCATTTTTTACTCGATGGCGTTGATGTCACTGGCTTGGTCAGTCAGGTCTCGCCCAAAACATTTCGCTATGCGAGTGACATATTGCCTCTGCCAAAAGGTGAAATTGCGCTGGTCGTATATCTTGAAAACGAAGGGGAATGGCAAGAACTGAAAACTGAGCAACTTTATGTGCTTAGCCAAGGTGGATTTGAACATTCAGCTTTTACGGCTTCCAGCAATCTAAGTATCGAATCTCAGTGGGATGCGGAAGCGAAGGGCGATGGGAGCCCAATTGACGACAAGGAATTTCACAACGGCAATGCCCAGGTTTCACTGGGAAGTGAACAGCGCAGGGGAGATTTGGCGCTTACAAGCAACATGAACCTTGTTGCCGTAACAAAGCGCGAAAATGCCTTGCGCTTTGGACAAGCTAATGCCCCTCGTGTTGACTTGAGCGATTACGTGGCGAGCCTACAAACCGAAAATTTGAGTTTCTCCTTTGGTCATATCAGTTATGGAGAGCACCCTCTGCTTATCAGTGGTTTGGCGAATCGCGGTGTGAGCATGACTTATAAATTATCGTCATCGATTGATATTGGCTTAAGTCAACAAAGCGGAAGCGCAATTGTCGGTTGGGATAATTTTCTCGGTCTGAATAACAGTCGCCATAAAATCTCGGCGAGTACCGTGGGTTTTGAAGCGTGGCCCGCAAAGCCGGGTAAGATCCGAATTGAGTACACGCTATTGCAGGGTAAAACCGAAGCAATTAATGATTTCGATGTGGGGCAAGTCAATGATGTGGAAGAAAACACCGGATGGGGTGTGACACTGACAAGCCAGTGGTTTTCAAATCGCTTACGTTTAAACGGGGCATATGCGCGTAGTGAATTCAGCAATCCCTCAGATGAGGTAATTTCTTTTGGAAATGATTTTGATCAAACCGACTTAGTTGAAGTTGAGCAATCGGATGATACAGCCTGGCAGTATCGATTTGAGTTTGATCTAGTTGGTAATACCGACGAAGGCGCGCCATCACCCTATGCAACCCTGCTCAGTTACGAGCGTAATCAGATAGATGCACTTTATCGGGTGCTTGCAGCCTTTCCAAGCGCGGATACCTCGAGCGAGAATTTGACATTGCAGGGCCAAATTCACAGCGCCGGTTGGCAATATTCTCAGCTGGAGCAAGAAAATAATGTGGATAACATCCCTTCAATACTAAAAACACAATCCCAGACTAAACAATTTGGTTTTAATTTGAATGTTGCCAATCTTATCGGCAATAAAAAGGCGGATCAAAGTTCTAGTTGGTCTATCTGGCCGCAGCTATCGTTGAATACACAACGTGTCCACCAATTTGCCACCAATAATCCAGACGAGTTGATATCGGGTTTTAATGGCGGTAGTCATTTACCTGATCAGTACAATATCTTGACGGATATGAATTTGACTTGGAGTTTTGGGCGTCACAGTTTGGGTTATTCCTACTCGGATGCCATGCAAGATAACCGTCAAGTTGGTCGAGAGCGCGCCGATTTTGATCGTAAAAGCCATAACCTAACTGCCTCTTTATCTTTGTTTGAACGCTTGAGCGCCAATATGTCTTTTGGACGTGCAGAAAATTTCGATCTAGAACAGCAGAACAGTTTTTTTAATCGCAATGGAAATTTGAGCTTAAATCTTTCCATTTTTTCAAACTGGAATTTAGATATTAATTACAGTTTGAATAAAGATTTCGACAATCTTGGAAACAGTGAGTCTGATGCAGAAACCTACGGAGCAGGCGTAAGTAATAATTGGACTTATCGAAAAATCAGTGGTCAATGGAATTTGCGATTTATTCTTCAGAAAAATCAATCAGAAGATAATGTGTTCAATTTTAATTCCTTTGCTGAAAATTCAGCGCTGACATCCAGCTTGAGCGTGAGCTTTTAGTTGCGCGCGTTAATGGAGACTTTATGAAAAAAATTATTTTATTCGTAACTATTTTGACAGTTACACATGCTGTTCAAGCTGTAAATTCAGTGAACCCCACTGGAGTCAATGTGAATGCAACTGGAGTGACTTCGGTATTTTTAACTTTCCAGGGAACACAGAATCAGCAAAGTAACGAAGCTTTCTGGTGTGGGCAGATTAACGTTCCCGCTAACACGGTAACCAATACAAACCCCTGCGTGCCTGGAACATTGTTGGGCTTTCTACCGCAAAATCTTGATCTAAGCCAAAGTGAGCTGGGAAATCTAACAGATATCATGACCATTCCTGCTTCGGTTTCTCGCAAAGCTATGCAGCGCGCCCGCAGTGGTTTGAACTCTTCCTTTTTTTACGTGAGAAAGTTCACTTCTAATGGGGCTACACAATATATTGCTGTGACCTGCAGAATGGCGGGCGGTGGTGCGCGTGTACCTTTTGCTTTAACAGAGGTTAAACCCTATTTCAAAACAGGCGAGAAAAAAGTGGGAGTACATTTGCTTGCCCGGGGCGAAGTGTTACCAGCTATACATGTGGATATACATTACAACGGAAGTGGGCGTCTAAAAGGAAGATGGGAAATAGTGAAACCTGGAGATGCACTGCCACAGCAAATAGATTTGCTTCCGGAAAGTTCACTGCCGGTAACTCAACGAGGATTACAAAAAAGGTATGCTGTGTTAGAGAATATAGATGTATTTTTACCGCCCACAGGTACAGCAGTAATTAGCGGGCCTAAAGTAACTTTATTGCCCAACGATGTGATCGGGCCTTATCAAATTCTATTTCGAGTAGAGGCGACTCGAGACAAGGAAGGTAATTCCGAAACGGGAGTTGGCACAGTTGTCAGCGGTGGTGTCGCCGGCTTTTCGATGCCGGTATTGCGGTACTACGTGGCATCAGAAGACGATGTGAGTGAGACTTTGCGTGATGCAGGTCTTGAAAAAACGCTACGGCTTTTGCCAGTAAAAGCGCGAGGAGAGAAAGAACTATTTTTTAATTGGATTGGGATAAAGCATGCGGCTTACTATAAATTTGAACTAAAGACTGACGGTGAGGACACCTTCGTCGCTATCCGCAAATCAGGTTTAGATAATTATCTTCCTCCGCCGTGGATTCAGAAAAAGTTAGTCAGCAATGTTCGCTCGGTTTGGAGAGTTAGCGCTTATAATAATTCGGGGAAAAGAATTGGGCGTAGCGCTTGGCAAGGTTTAATTGACACCGATTGAAGCAAGCGAGCTTCAATTGGTGTCAACAGACTTAGATTATACCGGGAATGAATCGATAGCGAACGTGTTTGCAATATTCATGATACGCCGGGTCAATGCTTAAATGACGTTCTTCAGTAATGGCGCGCCAATAATAGAGTTTTGTCATTAATACCAAGCCAAGAAATTGAATTACCGCTGTACCAATATGGTTGTCGATCGCATTGTAAATGATCGCCGGAAACATAATGCACCACCATGCGAAGTTTTTCGAAGCATAGGCTGGGTGGCGAATAATAGCAAAGGGACCTTTACGAATTATTCCGCGATGTGTGAGGTTAGAAAATCTTGTGCCAAACCATAGCGTCGCCAACATATAGATGAAGTAACTGGCGATCATCAAAATGAGAAAAAAGGTAATTACCCACTGTACGTCAAACATGTAGATAGCTTCTTTTTCCCCGGGTGGAGAATACAACCATCCAGTAACAACTTGAGCTGGTGGGTAGCACAGCAAGCAGACCACCCACCCAAGGGTGGTCGGTTCGGCCGAAATTGTTTGATTGTCTACCCAACGTGAAGAAATTACATAGCCGCACCAAGCTAAAGCGACATCGATAGAAAAGATCACAGAAGTAGAAATATTGAATAAGTCATTATTCAGCATTGAGTTGGTATAAGATCCACTAGCCACTTTGCTCCATAAGCCAGAGTTGCCAAATAGGTCGCCAAACACATAACCAATATTATTAGAAAGATGTGGAAAATTATTGAAAAAGAAAACAGTCATTATGGGCGTGAAAAACAATTTGACAAACAGGCCGCGAGTTATTTTTCTATCGATTTCTTTCAATCTGAATTTTGCATCCAGCGATCCAAAGATTTTATCAATAGGCCAAAGTAGTAGGCGCGCACAATAGAATCCATAATCTCTTTTGTCGCTCTCTTCGTCGTATTTAAAGGCGCGTGTGATTAATACATAAGGAAAGCCTGCCCACAAATAACCCGTCCAAACAAGATCAATAAATGTAAACCAGTTCTGATAATAGGCGTTATCTCTTATGTACCCATACTCATTTACTGAATGATATATTTGAATGACCAGGCTTAGCAGCAAGAGATATAAGAGGAAATTTATAAAACATTCAAGAATAAACCCGAAATAGGCTCCATTTCGTATTTTCGGATGAAGAGCGAAAAATTGATTTTTGTCACGTAACCAAAGCCGTAAGCACTCCACTAAAACCATGCTGAAAGTGACAATGAGTAAGGCTGCGAAAATTGATTCGCTTCGACTTTTTGTAATCTGGAATTCCAGAACAAACAAGCCTTTGTTTAAAACTTGTGCTGCGTTAAACCATGCCGCGAGAGCGAAGGTAATTATTGCCCCGCTTAGTCCACTGATCCAGGCGTAATCGGTCACCCAAGAGCCGTCATAGCGACCCATGGTGTTTTCAATCTGTGGTCTGGAAGGCGTTTCCAGCTTAAGGTGATTACTTTTTTTTAGCATTGCTGATCCTGTTTAACTAGATCAAACCCGATTTTCAAAGCTTGTCAGTTTTATATTTACTCTAAAAGAGGACTTATTTATTTTGTTTGGTGGTTGACCACACAATTTTTTCCTTGGATGTTACAGAAGTTTGCACTACCAAACTGCGATTCTTTACACTACGTTCCGGGGTATCCGAGATTTCCTGAAAGCTCAATTTCTTGCTGCCACCTGCTCGCCCATAAATACCAAGCCACAAATTCCTGCCAGTATTTTTGGCAATGTAGAGACTCTTGTCTGCAATGTCTACAACTTGTTCCCAGGAAAATGCGCCGGGAAAATCCTGATAGAACGGATAGTAGGAAAATCCAATTGAGCAGCTTTTCTTAATTTGTCTTCCTTCGCCAAGGTCAAAGGCGAAACTTCTCAGCGCTTCCTGAAAGCGCTCGGATAACATTCCAGCCTTATCTCGACTGCATTGTCGGACTACAATCATAAATTCTTCGCCGCCCCAGCGAATGATATAGTTTTCCTTATCGAAGACTCGTTTTAGTAGCTTTCCGAACTGTTCAAGTAGTAAATCACCGGATTTATGACCATAAGTGTCATTAACTTCTTTAAAGTTATCAATATCAATAAGTAAAAATAGGACATCGGCATCACGAGGGTAGGACGAAGCAGATGTATGCAAAGAGTATTTTTCGTTGCTTTCGTAAATATCGTTGTAGATACGCTCTACGAAGAAACGCCGGTTTCTCAAGTTGGTAAGCTGGTCTGTATAGCTGGCTTCTGCGAGTAAAATGTTTTGCTCTTGCAGTGATTCAAGTATGCGTGCTTTAGAAACTGCTGATACTGCATGATTATGTAATTGTTTGAGCTTGTTAGCGTCGTCGATGGTATAGGCTTTCTGAGTGCTGCACAGCGCCAGTATACCGTCAACATTGCTGTCGGATTTAATAAGCATGGCAATTATGCCTTCTGCTTCG
>JBNKVX010000113.1:0-8534 GCA_050299435.1 Cellvibrionaceae bacterium
CAAACGGGACAGATCATATCCTGCCCTTTTAGCTTCGGCTGTACTGCGCCTATCAGGAGGTTCGCCAATATGCCAGGATGAAGTACCAGCTGAATCGACAATAATCTGTTTGTCTAAGCCAGCGTCGTCGACAAACTTCTTGAACACGCCTTCAGCAGTGGGAGAACGACAGATATTTCCCAAACAAACAAATAACACTTTTACGGCCACTTTAGTTACCTGCTTGTAATAAGCGAATTGTCTCCGCCAAATCTTCTTGCGTATCGATACCAGCGGGTACCGCTTCACATGCAGATTGAACATGAATTTTATGTCCATTTTCCAAAATACGAAGTTGCTCAAGCTTTTCTAACTTTTCCAACTCGGATTGTGGCCACTGAACAAAGTGATTTAGCAATTCAACTTTATAAGCATAAATACCAATGTGCCTTTGTGCTTGAAAGTGGGTGATAGGTGTGCTTCGATATTCGTCACGTATCCAGGGAATGCTGGCCCTGGAAAAATACAAGGCGAAGCCCAGGTTGTCGCATACAACTTTTACAGCATTGGGATTAAAACAGGTGTCGAGATCGTGAACTTTCTCACTCAAGGTTGCGCAGGAAGCGAGAGGATGTGTAAATAAATTATCAGCAACTTGATTAATTACTGCAGCAGGAATTAAGGGTTCATCACCCTGAACGTTTACAACAATCTCCTCTTCGGAAAATTTTAGCTTCGTGATAACTTCCTGCAAACGATCTGTGCCACTTTGGTGATTGGCCGAAGTTAAACATATTTCCGCACCAAATTTTTCGCAGACATTTTTGATACGTTCATCATCTGTGGCGATCACAATTCGTTCAGCAGCACTTTGACTTGCACTTTCATACACGCGTTGAATCATGGGTTTACCTGCAATATCGAGCAGCGGTTTTCCAGGTAAACGCTGAGAAGCATAGCGTGCAGGTATAATTACCGTAAATTTCATATTATTCTTGCCCAATTGTAACGGTGGCTTTCTTGCTCTGAATTAAACAATGTATTTGTGTTATTAACTGATTAAATGCAATTTCAGGAATTTGCATTTCGCTCTCAAGGTAATACCAATGCTTTGCATCTAGATTAGATAAGCTCAGCAACTCAAGTATTTTTACAGCGTCTTTACTGGTAATAATTAAATGCTTGCCTGAATATTTCTTTAGCTCCTCAATTTTCCACTGATAATGATCAGGAAACGATTCAACTTGAATGTTAAATCCCAAACCTCGTAAAGCGGCATAAAAACCTTCGGGATTTCCTATCGCAGACAAGCTTTCGAAATCTCTGTGACTTTGCTGAATTTCCTCAAAAGAATACTTTGTCTGGGTTTCAATATTTACCAAACACTTTGGAGCCATCCGGCACTCGAACACCTTTTTCTCATTCAAATCGGGTAACGCTTCGAGGATTTTTAGCTTTGCGTTTGGGGTATCATTTTGAGACCTATTGTTTAAAAAAACTGCGTCGACATCAAGTAAGCGCGACAGTTTTTCTCGCAATGGACCTACGGGTAGAAGATGGCCGTTACCCCACAACCTTGTACCGTCAACGAGGGCAATTTCCACATCACGAGCTAGCCGATAATGTTGTAAACCATCATCAGAAATTAATACATTGCATTCCGGTACTTCACCTAACAAGCTTTTTGCCGCCTCGCTGCGATCACGGCCCACAAATACTGGAACCTGCGTTTCCCGATAAATCAACAGTGCTTCATCCCCCGCTTCACTTACACTTGAGTGTTTTGTAACTCGATGAATTAGGCTACTCTTGCGACCATACCCTCCAGTAAGCACACCTACACGTAGATTCTGTATTTTTAAGTATTGAATGAGTCGAATAAGTGTTGGTGTTTTTCCCGAACCGCCAACACTGATATTACCCACCACAATTACCGGAACCGGAAGCGTTATTTGTTGAGCTTGTGCTCGCATTTTTTTTCTATTTGCCAGGTATTCAAATAGAGAGGCCAAGGGCAACGCTAATTGAAGCGGGCCCGCACTGGAATACCAATAGTGTTCAATTGTTTTTTGAAAGCGCGATAGGGCCAACTATTCGTTGCCCCCCTGAGCTTGTGCACCGTTGGACGAACGTGTTGTCATACTTAAATTGTTGTAACCCATTTTCCCGGCCAAATCCATCACCATCACAATAGCTTCATAACGCGCATTGGCATCACCCGTTATGAGAAAAGGAATGGCTGTGTTGCCTTGCGCAAGGTCATTAATTGCGGCACGCAGTGTCGACATTTGAGAATTTACCAAGGGCTTTCCGTTCACGGTGAAACTGCCCTTGGAATCCACCACCACTTCAATTTGGTTGGTTGACTGAGGTTGCAAATCTCCACTTGATTCGGGTAAATCAATCTGTAAATGCGTTTCTTTGGTAAAGGTTGTCGATACCATAAAAAATATCAACAATAAAAACACGACATCAATCAAAGGTGTCAGATTGATACCTTCTTCGGCTTTTACCTGTCTTTTGAATTGCATATCAGGCTACTTTTAAATCAACTCGTCGATCACTGTGTAGAGCGTCAACCAATTTAATCGCTTCCTGTTCCATTGTAACTACAAGTGAATCAATTCTGCGTACAAAGAAGCGGTGTAACATCATCGCGGGAATGGCGACACATAAACCTGCTGCGGTCGTAATCAGCGCTTGAGAAATCCCGCCCGCCAATGCTGCTGCATTTCCCGCTCCTTCGAGATTAAGAGCATTAAATACGCTGATCATACCGATCACCGTCCCCAACAAACCCAAAAGAGGTGCAATGGCGGCAATGGTACCCAAGGCTCCTATGAAACGTTCCATTTCATGGATTACCTGATTGGCTGCCTCAGCGATACTGTCCTTCATGACCTCACGGCCGTGCTTGGAATTACTGAGTCCTGCAGCCAATATTCTGCCTAACAGGGAAGAGCGACGCAGCTCTTTGAGCTTGTCACTGTCCATCTGATTGTTTTGAATCCAGCCCCAAACCTGACCCAGCTGTGTTTTGGGTACTATTTTGTCGGGGTTTAAAGTCCAATAGCGCTCGATGCTAATTGCTATTACCGCAACGGAACAGGCAATAATGGGCAACATCAGCCACCCGCCCTGAAAGATAATGGATTCCACCAGATGTCCTCTTGCTTATTTATTAATCTAATACGGCAGGATCGCCCCAGGGCGCTAATAATAACCTATCTCAACTCAGGCTCATACCAAGGTCGTTTGGCATGAGTGCGCTGCATAAACCAGCTTTCTCTCCCTTGTGAGTCAAGATGGAAACTGACAGCCCCTTGAAGATCCGTGCGAAATAACTTCGCATCGAGTGTTCTATAGCGCTCCACTACCCTTTGATGAGGATGATGATAGCGATTAGCATATCCCGAGCTAAAAATGACCGCTTTCGGCTGCAAATGTTCAATAAAATCCCGTGTGGATGAACTTTGGCTTCCATGGTGGGGTGCAATCAAGATATCAATTTTCTTTGGCAATACCCCCTCTTTTAACAATATCCTCTCCACTTCCTTTTCAATATCACCGCTGAATAATATTTTGACCTTTTGATATTCTGCGAGTACAACACAGGAACTGTTATTGGTATTTTTCTTATCCCACGCCTCTTTTTGCGGCCAAATAACCTTGAGCTTCATGGAACCCAGAGTTTTGTGCCAACCTGAAAAACAATTTTCTATCGAATTTTCAGGTTTTGCCACGCTCCGTTTTTTTAGGCTTGGACCTAAGAGTAAATTATTGACGGGAATCTGGCTAAGCACGCCTTCCAATCCCCCCGCGTGATCATTATCGCTGTGGCTGACGATGACATAGTCCAGGCTTAGCGTGCCTCTGGTATGTAACCAAGGTAAAATTACTCGGCTTCCAACATCAAAATTTTCAGAAAAACGTGCGCCCGTGTCATAGAGTAAATTACCTTCTTCCCACTCAAGATAAATTGCCAATCCCTGCCCGACATCCAGAGCATGTAACTGCAAGCCTTGTTTGGTTCGCGGTTCAGATAAGGCAAGCAACAAAAATAACGGAATGATTAGTGTTTTCCATGCTAGCTCTCGCGGCGACAGCAAGATTAATACAGTGATAAGAAGCACCGCAATTAAAAAGGGTTCACCTATGTATATTCTCATATCACTAAAAGTGACTTGGCTAATAAAAAACAAGAAGTCATAAAGCCATTCCAACAAACGATCTGTACTATGTAAAAGTAATTTAGCTAATGGAAATAACCAAGCTCCAAAATTACTGATAAACGCGACCAAAAATAAACAAGGAACAACAATAAATGTTACCAAGGGTATAGCCACACTGTTTGCGATTAGCCCAACTAGACTTACAGGCAAGCCTAACAAACACAGCGGAATAAATAGGCCAATAAATAAGAGGATTTGTGTTTTACTAAAATCTACAAAACGTATCATGTGCGTATGCCGAATAGGCTGTCGACCACAGAAGCAATAAAAAAGGACTACTACAGCGAGGAAACTCAAATAAAAGCCTGGGCTGAGAAAGGCAAAAGGATCAATAACACAGATTAATATTGCGCATGTCATGAGCGCAACGAAGGGATTTATTCTCCGCCCCAGCAAAAAAGCCAGATTAAATAAACACACAAAAATTAATGCACGTAGTGTTGGTAGGGAAAACCCTGCTATACCGGCATAAAACAAAGCAAAAATCAGACAAATAACTGATGGAATCCAATTCGTAAACGGTCTAGAACCGCTGATTAAAGCGAGCATCCTTGCTAACATACGGCCAAATAAAAATCCGAATGCCGCAATAAATCCCACATGCAAACCCGATATTGCCATTAGGTGAACAGTGCCGGTTGCTTGCAAGGTTTGCCATTGCTCTGAACTGATTTTTGATTTGCTTCCTATAAGCAAGGCTTGCATTAAAGCCGAGCTAGTTAACTCGGAACCTTTAAACAAATCACGGTAGAACTTTTCTCTGAGTTTTTCAAAAACCAGGAGGGAGCGATTGAGAGCCAAACCGATTAATTCTATTTGTCGCGGTTTTTGTCTGACATAACCCGTCGCCATAAGATTTTGCGAAAGCAGCCAAGCTTGATAATCAAAACCCTGGGCATTCGCAAGTCCACGTGGCCGTCGCAATCTTAAAGTGAGTTGCCATTGCTGGCCCACATGTAACTCTGGCGCATGGTACCAACTTAACAATACTTTACCGGACCAATCAATCGATGAAGTATCAATCAGTGAAACCTGCGCGTGAAAGCGTGTGCTGCGATCTCCCACCTCCGGCAAACTGATTATTTCCATGGTTGCCAAAACATCTTTGCCTTCCAGCTCATGGGGAAGCTGATTATCAATCCGATAGGCTAATTGAAGACTTGAGAAAATAAAAGCAAACAGAAAAACAGAAATAAATCGGTAAGCTGACCAGCACGCCAGAAATAATGCACCACCCAGCAGCGACAATAACGCGCTGTTGTTTAGAATAGAATCGATAAAAATTGGAGACGCCAGCCCAGCGAGTACGCTGACGAGGATCCTTCCCTGCGCAAACATTGCTAAACTCCTTTTCACGATAGTTTGCCTAAAATAAACGCAAGAGTGAAGCAATTTTTAGCCTTACGCGTCGCTTTAAACCAATAGCTACTAGGCAGAGCTGGCTCTAGTCGGCATAATACCCGCCATTTTAACTGCAGCTGAAACGCATGCCCCGAAAGACTTTTAAACGCTGGTTTCCCAAGCCCCATAACCTTCTCGCACATCCTGGTCTAGGCTTTCTTGGCAAGCTCATTCACGACCCTAACCTATTCCATATGAATAGGCACTCGGTGTCAGAAGCATTTTTTCTTGGTATTTTCCTTGCTTTTTTACCCTTTCCTGGTCAAATACCATTAGCTGCAATAGGCGCATTAATGCTTCGATGTAATTTACCCATCGCCATGGCACTCGTGTGGATTACCAACCCCCTCACTTTTCCCTTTATTTTTTACTTCTGTTATCGACTGGGGGTTTGGATTTTGGATGTTCCTCACCGCCATGTGAGTTTTTCCTTGAGCTGGGAGTGGCTGCAGAATAATTTTCTGCCCATTTGGCCACCCCTGATGCTGGGTTGCTTGATCTGCGCTCTATTTTTCAGTTGCAGCGCCTATCTTGCGGTACAGTGGAGCTGGCGATGGCATATTGTTAAAAAATGGCGTTCGCGCAAAGCCAGTCGCTATAACAAAATTTAGCTTGAATTTTTATTCGTAGCGCAGTGCTTCTGCGGGCTGAACTTTTGAGGCACGCCAAGCGGGGTATAGCGTCGCCAGAAAACTCATTGTCATTGCTGTTAGGCCTACTAGAAGCAGATCTTGAAAGCGTATTTCGGCAGGCAAATAAGTTACTGGATAAACATCAGATTTAAGAAATTGCGAGCCAAGCAACTTTTCCATTCCCGCTACCATATCTTCAATACCCAGCGCCAAACCAACACCGAGTAGAATTCCAATGCAGGTTCCTATTGCACCTATCACACAACCCTGAACAATAAAAATACTCATTATTTTTTTTGTTGAAGCACCCAGAGTCCGCAGAATGGCAATATCTCCACGTTTATCTATCACTACCATCACTAAACTGGACACCACATTAAAAACTGCAATGGCAACAATCAAAGACATAACCAAACCAATAAGACGCTTGGAAACTTTTATTGAATAACTGATATTCCCGTGCGTACGCAACCACGAATCACCGGCAAATCCTGACCCAAGTTTGGCCAAGTTTTCATACACGATATAATTCACAGAGAATATATCCTTAACTTTGAGTCTTAAACCATCAACCGAGCTTGGGTGATCTGCAAATTTTAAGGCCTCGGCCAAGCCAACCACAGCAATAGCACTGTCGATTTCTGTCTGGGTTTTAATGAGTGCTACCACTTTAAAGTAATTGACTGTTGCGGCTGAATTCGATTTTTTCTCTCCAGGCACAACTAACATCACTTTGTCGCCAGGATTAACGCCAAGCTTTTCCGCCAGATCTATACCCAAAATAATTTTTGCTTCACCCTGATCAAGCGTTTGCAGCACGTCTGCCGGTAAATAATCGTCGATGTTAGACACACGTACTTCTTCGGACGGATCAATGCCATATACAACGATCGGTTCAGCGAGTCTTCCGAAATTAAGCAACGCGCTTTTTTTAACATAAGGTGCCGCAGCAATAATTTCATCGTCTGCTTCCAGGCTACGCTGCAAGGATTTCCAGTCTTCTATTCCTTCATAATTTTTTATCACTGCCTGAGGAATCAAGCCCAGGATTTTTTCCTGCAACTCCCTTTCAAAACCGTTGACTACACTGAGTACCGCCACCAATAACGCAACACCAACAACTAAACCCACAATGGAAATGCCTGATAAAAAAGAAACCGATTGGTCACGTTGTCGCGCCAAGGTGTAACGCAAACCAATAAAAATGGCGACAGGCAAATTCACGAATCTTTATCCAGTCGACCATACTGCAAGCGATAAACACTATTCATGTTTTCTGCGAGTTTCAGATCATGAGTCACCACAATAAAGCTGGTCCGCAAAGTATCACTCAGACTTTGCATTAATTTTTTAATCGCCTGAGCATTGTCTTCATCGAGATTGCCTGTGGGCTCATCCATTAAGACACAAGCTGGCGCATTTACAAGAGCTCTTGCGATAGCAACGCGTTGTCTTTCGCCACCACTTAACTCAGCAGGCTTGTGGGCGCTACGTTCGGCCAAACCAACCTGCTCTAGCAAGCTTTGCGCTCTTTTCTTTGCCAGATTTTTTTTGACACCTGCGATTAACAAGGGCATAGCCACATTTTCCAAGGCCGAAAACTCAGGCAAAAGGTGATGAAACTGATAGACAAAACCCAAGTGTTTATTACGCAATTCACCGCGTTGGTTTTCAGTTAAAGTCGAGAAAGGTTTATCCAAAACTGTTACTTCGCCGCCATCGGGCTTATCCAAGCCTCCCAATACATTTAACAAAGTGCTTTTTCCGCTACCGGATGCACCGACAATGGCGATGTGCTCCCCTTCACCTAAAATCAAATTAACTCCACGCAAAACCTCAACGATTTGCGGCCCTTCCCGATAACTTTTTGTGATTGCCTTGCATTGAAGTATTATATTTGACATACCTATCCTGTTAATCAACAGTCAATTAAAACTAAATGTTTCATTATACGTCATAGCGCAAAGCTTCAGCTGGCTCGATGCGAGCAGCCCGAATAGCCGGATAAATACAGGCCAGCACCGACACACACAACGCTCCTAACACCGTAATTAAAGTATCCTGCCATTGCCAAACGGAAGGAAGAAAACTAACAAAGAAAACATCCGGATCAAATAACTTAAAACCTGTGAGTTGTTCGAAAACTGAAAATATTTGCGGAAGATACAACGCACAAACCACTCCCAAAATTGAACCTATAAAAATTCCAATTAACCCCATACTAATTCCCTGAGTCATAAATATCAGAATAATATGTTTCGGTTTCATCCCCATTGTTCTCAACACCGCT
>JBNKVX010000114.1:0-8429 GCA_050299435.1 Cellvibrionaceae bacterium
TTACAAGTATTGCAAGTCTTAATATTTATGCGGCCACCTGTAATGGCAAAGAGGCAACCATCCGCATCAGAAATAAGGGGTTTGTGCAAGGCACCAATGGGGATGACGTCATCGTGGTAACAAATGTTAATTATGTATACGGATTAGCCGGCAACGATTCTATTTGCGTATGGGGCAATGGTGCAAAGATTAATGGTGGTTCAGGGAATGACTATATTTGGACGACTGACAACAAAGATGAAATTTACGGAGGTAGTGGAAACGACCTCATTTATGCTCGTGGTGGCGATGACTCGGTTGAGGGTGGAAATGGCAGCGACGAAATTTATGGCGGTGCCGGAGCAGACACTTTGATTGGAGGCAGCGGTGATGACTATGTAGATGGAGGAAGCGGTGATGATGAAATTTGGGATGAAGCCGGCTATAACTACCTCAAAGGCGGTTCGGGAAGCGATTTTATTCTTGGTGGCGATGATCCTGATAGCATTGACGGCGGGAGTGGTCATGATTGGCTCCAGGGCAGCTATGGTGATGATTATATTGACGGCCGTTCTGGCAACGACAGGATTTATGGACAGGATGGCAGCGACATTTTGTATGGGGGATCCGGTAACGATACTATTGTTGATGGGCTTGAGCAAAATGGAAGTTTCGACGAAATGTGGGGCGAAGATGGTGATGACCTCTTGATATATGCTGATTATAACAACAGGGATCCCCAAGCGGTGATAAATGGAGGAGCCGGTAACGATAAGTGTGGAAAGGACGCATATAATCCAAATCTTGGCTGCGATGACGCTCACTACCTTCAAGGAGATGGTGACGAAGACCTTTTGTATGAAGAATGAGATAGGTGGAGATGTAGACGAAATGTGGGGCGAAGAACAGTGTAATGACACTGATTCAAGCATCCAACCAATCCCTTGAAATCAGGTGTAAGCATGTAGCCCCGTCAAGTAGAGGGCTACATATACAAGTCGCAAATTCCATCATCAAGTTAACAACTTGCTTCAATTCGCCTTGTGAAAATTCACCAAAGAATTGGCGGAATAGACTCTAGTACTTTTTCTATCGTTTTACTATTGTGCTTACACTCCACACTAAACTTGGTATAAGTAAGCGGGTAAACCGATGTTACTCCAGATTTGTCGAGGCTTTGTTAGTAAAACCCGGCTTGGAATTGTTAATTCCACTTTTCCTCTTGTTTTTAGTTTATTTTTAGGTGCTTTTACTTTTTCGGTCGTTCCAATATTTGCACAAAGTCTCATTGAGGAAGAGGGTGAGCCGGTCAGTATTGAAGAACTCGAGCGCGTAGCACAGCAGGCTTACGCGTTACGTCAGTCAGATGCAGACCGCGCTATTCAGCTCGCTCAAGAGGTACTAAGTGCATTGTCTAATCAATACGACAATAATTTACAAGTTTCTATATTTAATACCCTGGCGATTGCCTGGCTACAAAAGCGCGATTTTTCACAGTCGGCTGATTACGCACAGCGAGCACTTGAGCTAGCCTCAGTTGCTCCCTTACCTCACGAAGTTGCTAAAGCACAAAACACACTGGGTGTATTGCATTGGTATCGCGGTGATTTGGATGCCGCTAAATCCTGGTTTCAATCTTCTCTTTCAGTTCGAAAACAACACAATTTTTTTGATGAGTTTTCACCGGCTTTAAATAACCTGGGATTGATTGAGGAAATCCAGGGTCGATACAACAAAGCCATTGATTACTATTTGCAAGCAATAAGCTACGCTGAGCAAATAAACAACGACATCCAGCTGGCACGACCAATTGGCAACCTCGGCGTGTTACATCAAATGCTGGGCAATTTTGAAAAAGCAGAAATTTATTATCAACGAAGCTTGCAATTAAAATTGAAGGAAAAAAATTATGTGGGTGCCGCGTTGGCGCACAATAATATTAGTGAAGTATATGTAGAAAATAAAGACTACAGCAAGGCACTGAACTCGCTGCGAGAAGGTTTGACTTTGCTAAAAGGGCTGGATGCGCAATACGAGCGCGCGCTTTTAACGGTAAATATGGGAAGCGTATTGCTTCAGTTGCAACAAGTGGATAATGCGCTGCTTATTTTTGATCAAGTGGCTGATCTAGTAAAAGATTTTGACAGCCAGGAAATAGATATCTATTTGGCTCAAGGTTATGCCAGGGCAAAACTTCAGCAAGGATTGTTGGATGAGGCGCTGGCACACGCTCAGGAATTTTTAATTTTGGCACAGGCAAAGGAGGATCAAAATAGTATTAAGAAAGCTCAAAAGCTCCGCTATCAAATATACAAGGAAAAAGGTCAGTATTTGCAAGCCCTCGTGTCGCACGAGAATTATACGCGTATTCAGGAAGATCAAAGTGCGCGTGAAACTACGGAATATGTATCGCGTTTGCAAGCTGAATTTGATCTTGAGAAAAAGGAAAAGAAGCTGGCTATTCTCGAACGGGAAAATACATTACATGAGTTGGAAATTAGACGTCAGCAATTTTCCAAATATTTTGTTATTTTGGCGAGTGCGATTGTGCTTCTTATTGGTGTGGCCTGGTTTAGGTTGCGGGCGACACGTATTAAAGCTTCCATATTGGAGGCAAAAGTTGCTGAACGTACACGCGAGATACAGCAGCAGCATGCAACAATATCCGAACTGCTTGAGCAGAAGGAAAAACTTCTAAATCACAAAAATGCACTCTTCTCGACAGTCTCTCACGAATTTAGAACGCCCTTAACCTTAATTTTGGGTCCTCTTAAAACTTTAGCCGAAAAAATAAAAAGTAAGGATTTGCAAGATTCAATTAACAACATGCGTTGCAATGCGAATCGTCTACTGAGAATGGTTGATCAAATGCTTGATTTGGCTCGAATGGATATGCAAGCGGATATGAAAAGCGAATTCGTGGAGGTCAGTGAAGTTGTCGGTTTTCTGGTGGCCAGCATGGAAACCTTGTTTAATGAACATCAATTGCATTACACAAAAGAATTACAAGCCGATATCTGGATTAATATTTCTCCCGATGCACTGGAAAAAATTGTTGTGAATCTGCTGTCAAACGCTATTAAATACACACCGGCATCCGGCTGTATTACCGTTCAGACTGTAGCCAAAAATGAACAAGTTGTTATTTCAGTTGTGGATTCAGGTATAGGTATTCCCAGGGATCAGATGGATTGTATATTCGAACGCTTTACGCGTTTGGATCACAATGCTGGAAAGGCCATACCCGGAGCAGGCGTTGGCTTGGCTTTGGTAAAGGAATTGGTTCAACGCTATAACGGCAGTATCGAAGTGACAAGCTGCTTGGGTGAAGGAAGTAGTTTTAGTGTGTGTTTTCCTCAAGTGCAAGCTATGCCAAGTGTAGATCTCATACAAATCGATAATAAACAATCGGCGAGGCAATTGCGCTCTACGGCTTGCGAATCCGAACTGGCGAGTTTGCAAGTTGTGAAAAGCCTACGAAAAGTTTATCCAATTGATTGTAGTGCGAAAACGATTTTAGTTGTTGAAGATAATGAGGAAATGCGTCATTTCATTGGCGAGTGTTTGCAGCTGAACTACCAATGCCTCTTTGCCAATAATGGGGTTCAGGGAGTCAATATTGCGATTAAGGAAATACCTGATCTAATTGTTACGGATTTAATGATGCCCGAAATGTCCGGGCTGGAATTAGCCTGTATTTTACGTGAAGAGCCGTTGACTTCGCATATCCCTATAGTGATGTTGACAGCAAAAGGCGATCCAGAATCAAGGCATGCGGCTTGGCAGCAGAAGGTTGATGAATATATTCAAAAACCTTTCGATGCGGACGAATTACGCTTGCGTTGTGAAAACATACTGAATATTCGGCAATTGCTCAATGATAGATTCAAACAACGTAAGTTTGAAAAAGGTGGTGATGATCTTTCCGTTGAAAACAATAATGTAAACTTTAGCGAATATAGTCAAAACTGTTTCAGTGAGTGTGATAGGAAGTTTCTAAGTACGCTGACTAATTACCTCGAAAATAACTTCAGTGAACCCCAATTGAACGCGAGTAAAATTTCCAGTGCCTTGGCGATAACCGAGAAGCAATTCCAAAGAAAGCTAAAAGCTTTGACCAATGATTCCATTCCCGCCTATGTCAGAAATTTTCGTTTGAAAAAGAGCGCTGAACTGTTGGCGAAAGGTGTCAGTATTACCAGTGTTGCTTTTGATGTTGGCTTTTCTTCGCAAAGCTATTTTAGTACGGCATTTGCTGCACGTTATGGCTGTTCACCCAGTGAGTATCAACAACGGCAGCGTAAACAGTATGAAGAAAAAGCCGGCGCTAAGGCCGGCTAGGGGATAATTTATTTCTTTTTGTTTTCCTGAATTTTAGAATTTTTGACTTCTATGCTAAGGCCGCCAAGTATAGTCTCGCCTTTCTCGCCTTTGCTTTTTTGCACAACGTTGACAAACCCGAGTGCTTTTGGGGATTTCGCATAAATATGCAGAGTCACCAGGCGTTCTTCGCCGGGTTTCATGCGAAAGGCTTTCTCCCAGTCAAATCCGTCAGTTTTAATTTCCAATAGTTCAGCAAGTTCTTTATTCATATCCAAATTCAGCCAAGTGCTTATGACACGCTCGGTGGGATTACGGATAAAAAATCGGAAGCTTCCTTCCTCGGACTCTGAGGTATCCAGGTTGTGATAATTACGATGAGTAACGTTATTGTCGTTCGGTGTAATTGAATCCGCCAGAAAAATTCCAGTAGAAATTGGATGCACAGGATCATTGGCCGCGTTTACCACTGCAAGTAGGCAGTAGTGGTTCGCCAGCGATGGATCATAAGTCGGCGCATCGAAATCAAAGCGGGCAATCACAGCAGAATCAGAAGGTCCGCCCGCGACACTCGCGCCTGAATAGGGTACTTCATCAATATCGCACCAGGGTTGACTGCTGCCTTCACAGACCATGGAGGTCCAATCATTTCCGGCAAGCATTGAATCGTCTGGGAATTGTGTCCAGAAATCTGCATTGAGTGCAGGTAACGCCGTTCCAAATTGTGTCCACATAAGTTTTACGTCGACATTTTCGGCGGGCACATAGCCGCGATTGCGAATTCGCACATAAGCGCGGTTCACATCACCGGCCGCGAGGCTCGGTTTTTCGTCAACAAAAGCGTCAAAAGTAGTGGCAGTTGGAGGTGTTTGGTAAGGGGGCGCATCAACTTTAATGTCTTCGCTTACCCAGTGTGCCATGGATGTGCGCGGAGATTCAAAAACCACTTTACTGTTTTGCTGGCCTTCATAACCGCTTGTGTTACCCCAATCCAACACATTATCGCGAACAAAAATGTCCGTACCATTTTTACCGTCACCAACTGAACTGACAGTGCGCACAGCTTCCCAGGCGTTCACGCGACCGTATGAATGACTGGTGCTGAAAGCGGTGTCGCCATCATATGATGCAGTGCCGGGAACAATTTTATCCGCAGTATCCTGAATGAGATTTTCAACCTGGTCGGGCGTCAAGCTGTTGTTGGCCGATAATATCAAGCCTGCTATCCCTGCGGTGAATGGACTCGCAGAAGACGTTCCTCCAAAGCAGTGTGTGTAATCAGTATCTGCCGGGTCAGCTTCAGAACAAAAAGAGGGGGGTGAGGCGGAGTTGTAACCTGCGTTACCTGTGCGATCAGTTGTGGTGATATTTTTTGTACCATTGAACGGTCGGTTGTAACCACGATGACTGGGCGCAAGAATATCGACGCAATCTCCCCAGGCGGATTCCGTTACTTTTATATCCAGGTTAGTGGAACTCGAAACAGCAATAACACTGTCCAGAGAGGGATAAGATGATGTGCACCATCCGTCATCGTCAGCGTTGCCAGCAGCGAAAAAAATACTCACACCAGCAGCGCGCGCGTTATTGATTGCTGTGGTTAAGCCGCTAGAGACTGTGCCAGCTGTTGAGCCTCCCCAACTGTTATTCATCACTTCAACACCCATCAGTGCAACATAATTAAATGCAGCGATGCGCCCTGAATCTGGAAAGCCACCGTATTCTCGACGCAAAGGCATCCAGCTACATTGCGGGCAAGCACCGGTAACACCGAGAGAATTATTTCCGCGTGCAATGGCAACACCACTTACTGCGGTACCATGACTTTCTGTTCCCTCTGCGCTTGGGTCATTATCACCGTCAGCAAAATCCCAACCACTGACATCATCAATAAATCCATTACCATCATCATCAATGCTATTGCCGGGAATTTCTCCTGGGTTTACAAAAATATTCGGTGCGAGGTCCTCATGGTTCACATCAGAACCGTCATCAAAAACGGCGACGACAATGTTGTTTGAACCCATGCCATAGTCCCACGCGAATGAAGTATCTGCATCTGCGTCTACCAAACCACCGAGTTGTCCAGTATTGCGGTGATGCCATTGTTCTGCGTATAAGGGATCAAAGGGGGTGGTTTCATACGGCTCATCGACTTTCCAATAGTTTGGGTGTGCATATGTCACCGAACCGCTTTCGTTATAACGCTTAATTAATTCCAGCACACCTTCACGTCCAGCGGGTATAGAAACAATATATTGGTTGGGAGTGAATTTCAGTGGATCACGCTCAACTTTCACACCCAACTCGTCGTTCAGTTTTTCTATTTCCCTGTCACTTAATTTTTTTTCGAACTCAACAATCACCTCGAGAGGTATGAGTACCGGGTTTTCTTGTGAGCCGTCAAAAGAAAGCAAGCCGGATTCTTTAACAATATGTTGTTTTTGGTATTTAGCTTTTATTTCTTCCGCAATTTTTTCCAGCTCGGAGCGATCGCGCTTGCCTTCACTGTAGAGTGTAAACAAGTTTTGATTATTTTCTCCCAAGTAAAAGCCGTAGCGGCGTGCAATTTCATCGAGCTGTTTTTGATTCGCTTCGGCGCCACTGACCACGGCCAGAGCATTGGGGGTGATTTCGTCAATGGATTCTTTTGCCTGCGTCACTTGAGTGACAGCCATGACGGCGAGGCAACAAAATAGTGCATACTTTTTCATTTGTTTGTACTCCGTGTAATAAACATTGGTGAAGTTTTATTGGCATGCTCGAAATGAGGCGTCCCTGCCATAAGAATTCTTTCCGTAGCTTGTTTGAATTTTGCTTGTGCAGAATGGTTAATGTTTCATGTTTTGTTCAAGGCCTTTCAGTTGCTCTTGTTGCTCCAGGTTGTACATTTCCTGAGAAAATCCCTCTAAATCAAATTGCATATTTAGTTCTTCAAGAGCACGGTTGTATTCATGAATGCCAAATTTGTCCATGAGTTCATTGACTCTTTCGAATTCATTTGGATAGATGTGCTTCAGAAGATCTTCACGCAAATAAGGGCAAGATAGACACACAGGGCCTGGCCATGGGAACTTAAATTCGGGAATCAATTCTGGAATACGTATTAGTTCCGGGTAAACGATGATGGGTAAGCAGGGTGTTTCGCCTACAACAGAATAGGTAGGCGGGCTGTACATGTTTTTTACATTTGTTCGCTGGGCTTCGCAATCGGCATAGGTGGGGCCAGATACCTGAACCAAAAACAAATTCAATCCATTTGTAAAGGTGACAGACCCATGAAAGCCGAAGAGTTGCGCATTGGCCGCGTGAGCGCTACATAAAAAGATAATGCTGAAAAGAAATAATTTAAATTTCATGATTAAGTCCTCTAAAAATCAATAATCCATTAAAGTAAGTACGATGGCAGAAAGCGTTTGATCCCTACCATCACCACTTTTAGATTTTAATTTCTAGAAAACTTTGTGCATCCAAACATCAGACAGTCTTTTTAATTTTTTGGACAAATTAAATAGCAATGTCTCTTCCGGGTTCCGGGTCGTCTATAAGTTGGTTAATGCGTTGTTCCCAAGCATCCTCGTAGGAGGCCGAGTTGTTGTAATCTTCCGGGGCATCGAAAGCGGAGTTATCTATGAGGTGTAGAATGTTATCTTCGCGAATGCGTTTGTCCTGCCATTCGATAGTGAACGGTACGCCAGTGATGCCATGTCTGATATCGTGAGGCTTTTGCAATAGCAGCAACATTGTCATAGTCGCATCATAGTCTTGTCTTTCTTCCTGGTCATGTTTGCCTTTGTGATATTTAACAAAATCTCCATCCAGGTCGCCATCTAAAAAACCGGATAGACGAAAACCACCATACTCACCGAGTGTGGGATCAAAAATAGCGCCATAGTTGGAGAAAGTGCTGACAAAATGAAAACGGTAAGAACTATTTTCGCTTAAGAAATAGAAATGTGAAAAATGTGCGGGAAAATTTTCCATGTGTTCGATTTCTGTATCGTTTTCCCATTGGCTTTCAAGTTCAAAATCATTTTTTCTTGGCTGAAATGTGACCGGTGGAATCTCCTGATTGATTTGCTCTTCCACAAAAACGGCATAGCCTGCGCCAGAATGTCCATCAAAGCTGA
>JBNKVX010000115.1:0-8306 GCA_050299435.1 Cellvibrionaceae bacterium
AGAGACCAGCGAAATACCGTTAGGGGCGACAACCAAAATCAGCCCGCAATAGGTGATCAAAAAACAAACGATCTGGCGCGGGGGCGGCAAGCGCCAGTTATGAACGGCTTCCAATATCATCACAATGGCGGGAAAGCTGAACAGCACAATGCGCGAGACCGTCACATCAATAATGGAAACCGCGGTAAAATCACACAGCGAGGCGGCAAAAAACAGCCCGCCAAAGGCCCCACCCCATATCATGTCAGCAGGCCGTATGGACCGTTCACCGGGGCGGTTTTTGCCAAACATAAAAACGCCAAACCAGAAAAACGGCATCGCGATTAAAAACCGTAATAACAACAGCCCGTCAACCGTCATGCCGGTATCATAAACAAACTTCGCCAACAGCCCCTTCATTGCCAGCGCACAGGTTGACAGCAACACCAAAATCAGTGCCGAGCGCGCCGATTTGGCCTTTAGCGCATTCGCGATATCCGCCGCTTGGGTTGAAGGGGTGTTTTCAGTCGCCGTAATCGTGGCAGTAGTGGCAGCAGCAGCAGTACCAGCGTGATGGGCAGAATTCTGCGCCGCCTGGGCATCCGCATGAGCATCCGCCTGCGATAAAACGGGGGCATCGCCCGGCATATCGCCAGACAATGGGGCTGATTTGGGGGACATTGGGAACTCCGATCTCTCTGACCCCATATCCTACGCCGCCAAAGGCATTATTCAATTAGAATAAAATGTTACCAGATATCAGCTTTACTGATAACATAGCCTTTATCACATCGATATTGTCAGCAGCTTATCATCATGGATATCAAACAGCTTCGCAGTTTTGTTCACATTGCTGAACTTGGCAGCCTGTCGCGCGCGGCGGACCGGCTGAACCTGTCGCAACCCGCGCTTAGCCGGCAGCTTCACCTGTTGGAAGAAAACCTGAATACCCAATTGCTGGAGCGTACCGGACGCGGGGTAAAACTGACCGAAGCCGGGCGTATGCTGGCCGAACGCGCCCGTGTGATTTTGGGCGACCTTGCCCGCCTGGAAGCCGATATTAGCGAACGGCGCGACCATATCACCGGCCATGTCAATATTGGCCTGCCGCCCAGTGCCGGCATTGTTATTACCGGCGCCTTGGTGGAAACGGTACGCGACCGCTACCCCGAACTCAGCCTGTCCATTGCCGAGGATTTGACCGGCGATATTCAGGAAGGCCTGTTATCAGGGCGGCTGGATGTGGGTGCGCTGCATGATGGCATGATATCGCGCAGCCTGCATTCCGAAGCCCTGTGGCGCGAAGATTTGTTCTTAATCTCCCATCCATCGCAAGTGCCGGAAAATGCCACGGATATCGCCTTTGAAGATGTGGTGCGCCTGCCACTGATCATGCCGACCCCCAAACACGGCCTGCGCGCCAAAATGCAGGAAGCCGCCTTTCGCGCAGGACGGCCGTTAATGCCGGTCGTGGAGGCCGATGCCCTGCGTGTCCTGGTGGATCTTGTTCATCGCAATCTGGGCCATACCGTGTTGCCACGATCCTCCCTGGTGGCAGAACTTTCCACCGGGCGGTTAAAGGCGCGCCGCATTACCCAGCCCGGCATGGCCCGCACCGTCATGCTGTCCTGGTTACAGGACCGGCCGCTCAGTGCTGGTACCAAGGCAGTGATTGATACCCTGCGCGAACTGGCCGGAACGGTGCCAATGGGCGATTAGGAGGCCTTGATCCCGGCCCTTTCCGACCTGACTTGTGCCGAAAATGGGGAACGCCGTTAAAAAAAAGCCGTCGATGGTCGCAGGGAGGCATTCCGCAAACCGAGCCTCGGGAATCCAACTGTTTTTTAAAAGTGCCCCCGAGGATCTGGCACATAAAACCAGCAGGAGATATGGAAATCGCATGCTCAAGACCACAACGCGAGCTTGATACACGCTTTTAAGGGTCCGCAAGAAGGCGTTCTCAGAGCAATTGGTGCTGCACGATTAAAAATGATATGACTCGCCTTATAATTTAAAAGCACAAAGGGAAGCAATATGGCCAGCCCTATATCAACAGGTGGCAGTGGTATACATTTCGAAAGTCGCGTCGCAGCATATTATTTTGCCGCCCTTCTTTATGGCGGAGCTGTTCTCGGGCACTTGCCCGGAAGCTCAGTTTCAGCTGTTAAATGCCAACGAAAAAATGACGAAAACCCCATTGACGATGTGAAAGTATATTGCGACCTACCAAACGGCTCCGGTCGCCTGGACTTACAAGTAAAACGAACACTGAATTTCGGTGATAACGCACTATTTCGGGAAGTGATTGCCGATTGTTGGGACACATTTTCTGCCAACAGAGAAATTAGTAACATCCGGTTTGGCGCGGCAATAGGAACTATTGAAAAGAATGTAGAAATTGATGGTCGGAAAGTTCTGAACTGGGCTCGTCATAGTGACAGCGATCAGGACTTTTTTGAACGAATTACGACGCCGAATTCTGCTAGCGACGGTATGAGGGCATTTCTGAAATGCATTCGATCTGCGATAGAAACAGCAAGTAAGGTTCGACCGACGGATCACGATTTGTGGGGTTTCCTCCGCCGCTTTGTCGTCTTGTATTTCGATTTCGAATCTGGGGAGAGCTCGCACAGTCTAGTCGAAATCTCCGATCGCTTGAGATATTGCCTATCACCAGATAAAGCAGAGCAATCTCCGGCACTCTGGGATGCGTTGATTACGTTGGCTGACGAGGCAAAGCCTACAGCAGGCTCACATAATCGCGAAACCCTAATTGAGAGTTTGGCAGGGCGTTTCCAACTAGTTGGACAAGGGGCAATCGCTGCAGATTTCAAACGAATTCATGATTTCTCACAACGCGTCCTTGGTGACATACAACTTGATATTCTTGGTTCCTTCGTCCCGAGAGATGATCTGCATGCAAGTGTGACCGAAGAACTAGCGAAGCACAGTGTAGTTGAAATAGTCGGAGAGGCGGGCTCAGGAAAATCTGCTTTAGCAAGGTCTTATATCGAAAGTGAAATGCCAGATAGCATAGTTCTGGCACTTTCATCGCGCCGCCTTCCTTCCAACGCCCCCGGTTGGGAAGGGTTTGCAAGATACCTTGGAGTAAACTCTCCTATAACTGCAATTGTTGCTGAAATCTCCTCAGCCATAGTTCCCATTCTACTGATAGACGGAGCCGAGAGAATTGGAGCGCCGGGCATTTGGGCTACAATAAACGATATTCTTAAGGCAATCACTGATAGTCCGTCGGCCACGCGGTGGAAAGTTCTTATTACCAGTCGCAAGAACAACCTGAAGCATCGTCATCAGATTAATTTTCAGCAACTGGGGATGGTTCTTGGCCGTACTGAGGTGGAGAATTTTTCCGATAGTGAGCTTGACGGTTTAGCCACGCATTTTCCGCAACTTGATCCTCTTCTTAGCAAGGACTCTCGTGCGAGAACCGTGGCAAAGCGCCCCTATCTTTTGAAGCGCCTAGCAGAGAGCGGTTTCTCATTAGGTCAAGGAAACGTCACAGTTTCGGAAGTCGATCTTATGCTCGATTTCTGGAAGATGACCTCAGATGACGAAGGTGATCCTATGGCCGCGATGTACACGCGTCAGGAAGCACTTCTATTATTAGGAAGCCGCCGCCTCTCAAATCTTGATGGCCCCATCAGCTCATTAGAAGTCAATCCAAATGCTCTTGCAGGTTTAGAGAAAGATGACGTAATCCGTCACGACTCAGACCTAAGGCAAGTTCTTTTTGCACACGATATTATTGAAGACTGGATTCTTTGTTTAACGCTACAGCACGATAAGAGGGGAATCCCACAAACATTAACTGAAACTGGCGAACCCTTGAGGCTACTGGACTCAGTCCAACTCCTTGGGCAATGGAAAATTGAGCGATACTCAGATCATGAAGAGTGGGGAAAGCTACTTAACACGGTAAGCTCGACCGAACTTCAACCACGCTGGAGGCGTGCAGTATTATCTTCTCCCTTACTCTCGGCCAGAGCTCCCAGTCTGCTGATGAAGTCAAAGCCCATACTTTGGGATGATTCTCAGGTATTGTTAAATGAATTGATGAGTGCCTTGCGAACGATAGAGGTTGATCCAAACCCTTTTTATCTGAATTTTCCATTGCAACCAGGATACACCGAAGCTGATTTAGTGAGAATGTCACAATCTCATGCTTTACCTCGAATTAGAAGTTGGCAACCTTTTATAAACTGGTACCTTCCATTCTTAAAAGATTTACCAAATAGTCTCGTTAAAGAAACCTCATTACTTCTGGAAACAATTGCGATTGGTTACGACAGTGTGCCACATTGGATGTCTAAGAAAATTTCCGTCTGGGCGGATAAGCATCTAAAAAACTTAAGTTACGGAAATATTTTTGACTCTGGTTATTCGAGGGTACGCACTTATTTACATGAAATAGGCGTCCAGCGAGATGAGAAATTTAAGGAGCGCCTACTCTCTATCTTGCTTAGGTGCGCTGATGGTGCACCACAAATCGTTTCCGATCATCTTCAATGGATTTCCAAGCAAGACAGGAGAGCTGGTACCGAATACGTAATTAAGAATTCAAATCTTATTGCACGAGCGTTACCAAAGGAGACTGTGGATTTCCTTCTCAGTGTGTTGATTTGCGCCCCTTCTGATGATGATGATTTTTTTAAATTTGGGAATTCCATTTCAGACTTCAATAAACTAGGAATTGAAGAGGATCAACTTTTCTTCAGCCCTTCACATCTGCGTCGTCCCTTTCTAGTCTTGTTAATCAAAGATGAGAAAGAAGGCTTAAGGCTCATTCGTGGATTGTGCAATGCTGCTATGGATAAATGGCTTGAGATATTAAAGGCAGAACGATCTGTAACACCGCTGCCTTTGATTTTGGATTTTGAATGGGGGAAACAAGAGTTTTGGGGGCACTTTAGAGAGTATACTTGGAACCGAGGAATGGGGCCTGGGCCATATAGTGTCATGTCAGCATTGATGGCCCTCGAAATGTGGATGGAACGTGAGATTGATAATGGGCGAGACCCTAATGAATTATTCCGCAGGGTTCTCCATGAAAATTATTGTGTTGGTGCCATTGGTGCTTGTTGCGCGATCTTACTAAAGTACCCTGAAAAATGCCTAAAAGCATCACTGCCTTTTCTGACAAATGCGAAGCTAGGGGACTGGGACATCCATCGATGTGTACAAGATGGACGCACCAATTCTAACACTATCGGTATTTTTAATGATTCTTTTTCTCTAGCGGCTGTTGCGAGGCGAAATATTAGCCCACATCGCAAGTTGGAAATCCGAAGCCTTATTCCGTATATATTATTGCAAGGAACCCCAGAGCTAAAACATCAACTATTTGAAAAAGTTTCTTCGCTACAGAGTAAGGCTCTGGACTTAGATTTTGAACAGGATTCAGAGAATCCAGAGATTGTAACTAGCGCTAAAAAGCGTGTAGATCGAATGGTGGCGATGTGCTCCCCGCAAAACTACCAGTTTACAGAAAATGTTGACGGAAAGAGCTTTACCTTTGAATATATTCCCCCTTCATCACTTGCTCCAGACGAAGAGTTCCTCAAGCGACACAACGAGTTGAGCCAAGCTACAAGTCTCGCAGAATGGTCTGAGCAGTCTTTGAAAGAGGGGAAAATTAAAGACAAATGGTCACTACCAGATGCAATAGAAGTTGCACAAAAATATAAAGTAGAAATCGATTTCTCTTTTGGGTTGCCACCTGTTGGAGAGTTAGCCCAGCGAGCAAAAATAGGAGCGGTGGCTGGGGTTGCTGCACTAGTTCTGCAACATGAAGAGCACGACACCAACGAGTTTGAATGGGCAAAATCCGTTGTTCATGAAGCTGCTAGCATGCCTCTTGATAACGATGGCATTACTTTCCCAGATTCTTTTGTCAGTTTTCATCCTGTCGTAATGGCTGCCTACGGATTGCTCTCTCTTGTAGGTGGAGGAAATAGCACAAAGAAGGATCGAAATTTTCTCCTATGCCTAAGCTTGCATCCACTTAAAGCCGTCAAAAGTGTTGTATTTTCTCATCTCAAGCACCTCTGGGGGCCGGAGCCGGAGTTTTGTTGGGAGATGTTAGTTCTTGGCACCCGGTTGTGTGCAATGCCTGAGAGCGTTTTTTTGACAAGCTCTGGTGGCTATGGGTTCCAAATTTCCACAGAACGGCTCGAATGGACCGAGTCAGAACTGCAGAAATCAATTACTGCTCTCGACAACTGCCAAAACAGTGAAATGCCAAGAATCTTGAAACCTTGGAAGTTCATTGGCAACCCGGATTCCGATGCAGCCTCTCAAAAGTCTTATGCATGTTCAGAATACATATTTTTGTCGGAGCAGCTTCCAACAATTCTATTTTCACAACCGATTGACCTCCTCTTTGGAAAACAAGAACATCGTTCTCAGATTGTCCAATTGCTAAGCGACCTAATCGAATGGACGGAAATGCGGATTGCTCCTCCTTGGGACAAGAAGGGGGACCGTGTCAACACTCCGTATGAGTGGACGAACTCTTTTATGGAATGGTGTGGAGTAATTCTTCCGTACCTGCAAGAACATGAACGTCAAGAGCTTGTTTTGTCGCCTGTCAGAATACTTTTTCACAAGCGAGAAGGTGAAAAACTGCTCGACGATCTGTTGCTATCGTATGTTAGAAATCATATAGCAATAGACGGTGTCATTTCTTCAAATGTTCAAACGTGCTGGGATGAGTTATTCGATCTGGTTCTCTCACACCCGAGCATTGAATTGCATAAATCTCGAGATTTTGTTTCATCTGGTTTCGGAGAGTGTGTTGTCATTTCAATTTTCTCTTTTTTGGGCCAACCACTCGTTCCAACGCCATGGCGAAATGCGGAAAAATTCTTAGAGCATATAGAAAGGTGGGTTGATAATTTTGGTCACACACCGGCCTTCTTCAGTTTCTTGGTGACATTTTTTTTAGGACCAGGAAAAGCATTTTGCTCTGGCCCGGCTTCAACGTGGATATCGAATGCAGTAATACGCAATCATGACAACAATGAGTTTTGGAAAAACTCGAAAAATGGTGAAAAAGCTTGTGATTTCTTCAGAGTGCTAGTTAACGAATATGCTTCAGACGTGAAAAAAAATGGAGCTTTGTTTGATAACTTGGTCCGTGCATCAGATATTCTTTTGAAGAACAATGTACGAGCAGCAGTCAACCTCCAGCAACGGCTTTCTGTTTTAGAACGAAATCCGTAAGGACCACAACGAGAGGGCGATTGCATGAAGAACAGCACGCCCTTACAGCGTTCGCCAGCCCGGCAATTTTGCAAAACAAAACCGGCATTCGCGATGAAATGCCGGTTTTGCTGTTCAGGCCCCAAACGGGGTATGGAATCTGATCAGGCTTCTGCCGATGAATCAGATGACCGCTTCCACAAATTCAGGCCGCCATCGGTGGCGTATTTATCAATTTCGGCCAGCTCTTCGGCGCTGAATTCCAGATTATTCAGGGCGTCCAGGCTGTTATCAAGCTGCTCGACATGGCGTGCGCCAATCAGGGCCGAGGTAATTTCCGGCCGGCGCAGCACCCAGGCAATTGCCATTTGCGCCAATGTCTGTCCACGCCGCTGGGCAATTTCGTTAAGGGCTTTAACGCGGTTGATATTATCCTCGGTCAACATCGAGGACTGGAACGATCCACCTTCGGCCGCACGGGAATTTTCCGGAACACCATTAAGGTATTTATTGGTCAACAGGCCCTGCGCCAGCGGCGAAAACGCAATGCAACCAATGCCGAGTTCCGACAGGGTATCAAGCAGGCCTTCATCCTCGACCCAGCGGTTCAGCATCGAATAGCTGGGCTGATGAATGACGCAAGGGGTGCCCAGTTCTTTCAAAATCGCCTGGGCCTTGCGTGTCATATCGGCGGAATAGGACGAAATACCAACATACAGTGCCTTGCCCTGACGCACGACCTGGTCAAGCGCGCTCATGGTTTCATAAAGCGGGGTATCGGGGTCCACCCGGTGGGAATAGAAAATGTCGACATAATCCAGCCCCATGCGCTTCAGGCTTTGATCCAGGCTGGAAATCAGATATTTGCGTGATCCCCATTCGCCATAGGGGCCGGGCCACATGCGATAGCCCGCCTTGGACGAAATCACCATTTCATCCCGATGGGCGCGGAAATCCTGATCGAGGATACGGCCAAAATTCGTTTCTGCCGAACCGGGCGGCGGGCCATAATTATTGGCAAGGTCAAAATGGATAACACCGCGATCAAAGGCCCGGCGGATCATGGCGCGCTGGGTTTCATAAACATCCACGCCGCCAAAATTGTG
>JBNKVX010000116.1:0-8109 GCA_050299435.1 Cellvibrionaceae bacterium
TGGGATTTTGAACGAGCTGGATTTTCTTTTGAACGTGCGTTGGAAGCCAACCCCGGCAGCGCCGCCGTAAATGCAAACTATGGGCGTTATCTGAGTCGGGTTGGACAATTTGAAGAATCGGTCAAGAAAGCACAAATTGCGCAGGACCTTGATCCTCTTTCAACAAGCGCAGCGTCCTCATTGATTGTTCGCTTAATTCGAGCAGATGAGTTGGTCGAGGCGAGAAGTGCTCTGGATGACTTCAAACAACGACACCCCCAGCACTACGATATTCCCTGGTTGGAAACCAACTGGCATATTCGCAATGGCACTTATAGTGATGCATTGCAGTCAATCGCCTTGGAAGAACTCGATTACTTGCGTTTATCCTTAAGTGCTGTGGCGATGTTTCATCTGGGCCGAACCCAACAAGCTCAACACACCCTGGATGAGTTAATTCAAATAGATGCAGAAGGGGCAGCATTTCAAATTGCCGAGGTTTATGCACAATGGCAAGACTTAGATAGTGCCTTTGAATGGTTGGAACGCGCTTTTCAGCAAGGTGATCCTGGCTTATCTGAGCTCTATTCAAGCTTGAACCTGGAAAACCTGTATCAAGACCCTCGATTTAAATTAATGGCAAAGCGTGTCGGTTTGCCTTCCCTATCAAATATATAAGTCAATTCAACCTACACAGATCCCGGTTGCATCTCTTAAAGCCCCGTCATTACTGGCCTCCGGGCATGTCATGAAAAAGTCATGGCATTGTTACGGCTTGAATAGGACGAAATGCAACGAAACCTAAATACTCCCGTCCACGCCGAGAGGCCAAAACTCTAACCATCAAATTATCTGCTTACTTTCAAAAGGGAGTCTTTTATGAAACGCACATTAATACTGATATACAGCTTGAGCAGCTACGCTTTGTTTTTTGTTACTTTCCTTTATTCCATTGGTTTTATTGGCAATATCTGGGTGTCGCGCTCAATTGATTCTGCGCCCAGCACTTCCTTGGGTATGGCCATTCTCATTGATCTGGGCTTACTGGCATTGTTTGCCGTTCAACACAGCGGTATGGCTCGTCCGGCCTTCAAACGCTGGCTTACGCGTTTTATTCCGGAAGCCGCAGAACGCAGTACCTACGTATTACTGTCTACCCTGTGTTTAATTGTATTGATGGCTTATTGGGCACCACTCGGGGGTGTAATCTGGCAAGTTAGCAACCCAAGTGCTGCTATGGTGTTGAATGGACTTTACCTTGCCAGCTGGGGTTTATTACTTTACGCCACATTCCTGATTAACCACTTTGATTTGTTCGGACTGCGTCAAGCGTGGGCTGCCTTTGTTCAGAAGAAAGCTAAACCACTGAATTTTGTTACACCCGCTTTATACCGCATAGTTCGCCACCCCATTTACGTGGGTTGGATTGGTATTTTCTGGTTTACTCCGACCATGACTATTACACACGCCGTTTTTGCTTTGGGCTGTACGGCCTACATCTTTATCGGCATTTTCCTGGAAGAGCGTGATTTGGTTGCGACTCACCCCGAATATGCACAATACAAACGTAAAGTCCCAGCCTTGCTACCTTCGTTTAAACGTCGCTTACGCGCAGAAGCTCAAGTGCAATCTTCTGCGGCCTAATATCAGTTTAGAATGGAGTGCAAACTTATGATGAATAAAATAATAGAGCGATCAAGCAGCGCAATAACGAGAATCGGTTTCGCCGGACTGATCTTTTTTACTGCGAAAGGATTGCTCTGGTTAACAATTCCTCTTCTCTTTGCGCGATTTGTTTAATTAAATTCTGTTTATTCGCGTCTAACCTTCTACTAAAAGCCCCGAAATATTGGGGCTTTTTTACTGGATTCCGGTTTACACTTTGGTTTCTTTATGTTCGTCATTACACTTTATACCGCGTTCGCTATCTGGTTTAAGTAAACGACTGATTTGACTTTGATACAACCATGCCCTACATTTGCGCCCGTTTACAGGTGCCTAAGACCTTCTGGGTTGCTTAGGTTAAATGGGAAGCTGGTGCCTTCAATAAGTATTCCAGCGCTGCCCCCGCAACGGTAAGTTGATTTCAACAAGCCCGATACCTGCCTGTAAATAGTGTTGATGGAGCGGAGGGCTACCATCCAAGCCTCTTGCCAGTTTTGGCAATCCTGCGCTTTTACCTCCCTCGATCCCTGTCTTCTATATTTATTTAAGGGGTTGGACTTTGTTTAAACATACAATTTTATTTGGCAGCCTGGCTGCTTTTTCTGTTCTTACTTTTGCAAATGATGACAGCCTTGTTCAAGAGCAAATTGTAACCGTGGCCTCACGTACCGCTGTGCCTGAACGAGCCATCTCTTCATCAATTTCGATATTGGATGAAGAAGCTTTAATTAACATGGGCTATTTAAGCCTAAGTGATGCAATTGCGAGTTTACCTTCAACAAATATGGCTAATAGCGGCGG
Organism: Cellvibrionaceae bacterium; assembly: GCA_050299435.1. Classification (GTDB taxonomy): domain Bacteria; phylum Pseudomonadota; class Gammaproteobacteria; order Pseudomonadales; family Cellvibrionaceae; genus 1162T-S-0a-05. The sequence goes on from JBNKVX010000116.1 coordinate 2,446, forward strand.
TTTGGGTAAAGCGACCTCAATGAGTGTGCGCGGTGAAGCGGGATTTCGCACTCAGGTTTATATTGACGGTATCAACGTCGCGGATATTTCTGCTCCACAAACTGTTACCGCGTTTGAGCATATTTTAAGTTCCGGGGTTTCACGTGTTGAAGTATTGCGAGGGCCACAAGGATTAGCATACGGAGCGGATGCAGGAGGAGTTATTCATATTTCTACGCAAGGACCAGCGTCGTCGGGTTTGCATGCTGGAGCAGATTTTGAAACCGGAAGTTATGGCTCGCAGTTAGCAAGTGGAATTGTGCATTTTGATAATGACACTGTATCTGCCAGCGTGAACATTGCCTCTCTTGAAAGTGATGGCTTCAATACTTCAGTTTACGATTTAAGTGAGGATGAAGATGGCTATGAAAATACCACTTTGCACACGCGTATTTCCGCTAAGTTGTCAAACAATGTGAATCTGGAAGGAGTCTATCGCTCTGTAGAAGGAAGCACTGATTATGATTCCTGTTATGACAGCAGCACTTTTGCGCTTATTCACGAATGTTATTCAGATTATGAGCAAGATAGCCAAGGTCTTGCATTAAAAGTATCGCAGTTTGGTCAACATAGGTTTGGATACAGTGCCACAGAAATTATTCGCAAAAATTATTCTGCAAATATTTTTTCCTTTGGCGCTGAAGGCAAAACAGAAAAGCTGGAATATCAAGGTGAGTTTAAACCCAGTGATACACAGCACTGGGTATTTGGCTTAGATGACCTTAGCGAATCCTTAAACGATGTACAAAGAGAACGCGGTCAACAGGGCGCCTATGTTGAGTATCTGGCAACATTGCCCTCTTCCATTTATTTCAATGCGGGCTTAAGACGAGATGAAAATGACGATTTTGGCAGTTTCACCAGTTACCGCTTGGGTGCTGCAAAAATTGTTTCAGTAAACAAAAAGGATGAGCTTAAGTTCAAAGCCAGTGTCGGCACAGGGTTTCGTGCTCCTGCTATATATGAAGAATACTTGAACGAGGCTTTTGGTCCGCCTGATATGCCCGCTTTAAGAGAGGAAACCAGTCAAGGTTTTGATTTGGGATTAGAATTTTACGGTGCTCAGGGCTTGCACCTGGAAGCCATTTATTTCTCACAACGTGTCGAAGACGAAATCTATTACGATCTTATTGGCTTTAGTGGATATTTGCAGGGTGAGGGTGAAGCAAAATCTTCTGGCCTTGAACTCATTGCAGATGTGCCTTTGTCGGAAACCTGGTCTTATCGTTTTAACTACAGTTACACAGACTCGGAACAAAATGACGGCAGTGTACGTTCGCGCATTCCTCGGCATAGTGGCAGTTTGTCCTTACTGGCAGCACTACTAGAACAACGCTTGCACCTTGCGTTGCATTTAAATGCTGTAGCGGATATCTACGACGCGGTAGCCATGCAAGCACTCGATAACTATCGCCTGCTAAACGCTACGCTTAGGTACGAACTGACTTCCGGAGTTGATTTGTATTTGCGCGTGGAAAACATTGCTGATGAAGAATATCAAAGCGTACCCGCTTATTACGCTGCTGAAGCGTCAGCTTATGCAGGTGTTAAACTGCGTTTTTAAGCAATAATCCTCTTGAAGGTCAACATGGACAAAAATACCAGGCACAAGCAGGCTATGAAAAAGCAAAAGGCCTCTGTAGACGCCAGTATCAAACTAGCAAAAGCAGATAAAAGTCTAGTGCTTCTATTAACCGGAGATGGAAAAGGTAAATCCTCATCGGCCTTTGGTATGGTCATGCGCGCGCTGGGTTACGATCAAAAAGTAGCTGTGGTGCAGTTTATTAAAGGTGAACAACTTTCCGGTGAAGAGTTGTATTTAAAAAATCACTGTCCCGGCGTTGCTTTTTATCAAATGGCAACTGGCTTTACCTGGGATACCCAGGATCGTCAAAGCGATATTGAAGCCGCAAAAAAAACCTGGGAGGTTGCGAAAGGACATTTACAGGAAACAGATTTAGATTTGTTAATACTGGATGAACTCACCTACATGCTGGCCTTTAACTATTTAGCAGAAGACGAAATTATTTCCGCGCTTGAACAGCGTGCGCCACAGCTTAGTGTGGTTATAACGGGTCGCGGCGGCGGCAGTGCGCTGCGCGATATTGCAGATACTGTTGCGGAAGTCAAAAATATTAAACATGCTTTCGAACGAGGTATAAAAGCACGCAGGGGTGTAGATTACTGAGGCCTATGATTAGTTCAAGCACTAGAGTAAGTACTTTACACCTCTATCTTGCGTTGAGTTTGATTTTATTAGTCAGTATTTTTATTGCTTTAGCTAACGGTGCAGTGAATCTAGCTCTCACTGATTTAAAGGATCAACATCAATTAATCTTTTTTGAATTGCGTTTACCACGTGTTTTATTGGCTGCTTTAGTGGGAGCCAATCTTGCGTTGTGTGGTGCAATATCTCAGGGATTGTTTCGCAATGCTTTAGCCGACCCTTCTCTTATTGGCGTTACCGCTGGCGCATCGCTGGGAGCGAGTCTGGTCATTGTCGGTTTCCTTGGGTTTAATGTACTAGATAAACAATGGTTAAGCTTACCTCTTGTTTCTTTCGGCGCTTTTATTGGTGGCTTAGTTACGGTCGTGCTTGTTTATCAGTTGGCGATGAAAATCAATTCCGGCTCGGTACTAACAATGTTGTTAGTGGGCATTGCCATTACAGCTTTTGTTTCAGCGTTAACCGGATTATTGGATTTTTACGCGGACAGTGAACAGTTGCGACGAATGAGTTTATGGCGCATGGGTGGCTTGCATGGCGCTAACTACGCCAGTGTCTTGCTCGCTGCAGCGATACTAATTTTACTTTTGTGCGTTTTACCTTTTTTTGCAGCGCCGCTAAATGCCATGTTGCTGGGAGAATCTGAAGCGCGTCATTTAGGCATTGATATCGACAAACTAAAATTACATTTAATTGCAGTGTTAGCACTGGGAACCGGCGCCGCTGTCGCACTTGCAGGTACCATTGCATTCGTGGGTTTGATCGTACCTCACCTTTTGCGTTTACTTGTCGGACCTAATCATCGTGTATTGCTGCCCGCTTCTGCGTTTGGTGGCGCCATTTTATTGAGCTTGGCAGATACTTTTTCTCGTACCTTAGTGGCACCTACAGAATTACCTGTCGGCTTGTTGACCGCTTTGCTCGGTGCGCCTTTTTTTATTTTTCTGTTGAGAAAGAATTATGGGCGCTAGTTTATTTTCATTAGAGAATCTGAGCTTCGATTACGGCTCGCACTGTGTGTTTAATGCTATTAATTTAAAGATTAATGCTGGCGAATTCTGCGCTTTGATTGGTCCAAATGGTTCCGGAAAAAGCACTTTGTTAAAGTTATTAAGTGGGGAATTAATTCCTACATCCGGAAAACTGAAGTTTAAAGATAACGCTTTGTCTCGTTGGCCTCGAGATCAACTCGCCAAGCAACTCGCTGTGTTGCCCCAGCAAAGTTTGTTGAATTTTCCATATACGCTTAAAGAAGTTGTTGACCTTGGCCGCTATCCACACGCTAGTGGTGCACAAGGTGATGAGCAAATTCTACAAAAGGTGTTAACAGCAATGGACCTGCATTCTCTTCAAACGCACATTTACACACAGGTTTCCGGCGGTGAAAAGCAGCGGACACAATTGGCTCGCGTACTCACACAAATTTGGCCGGACGAAGGCCAGTCTGGCAATACGCTCTTATTGGATGAACCGGTAAGCGCACTTGATCGCGGGCACGCCGAGCGTTTAATGCAGGAATTGAAGCAGCTTTGTCGGCAAGGCCTAGGCATTGTCGTGGCCTTACACGATATCAATATGGCTGCACGGTATTGCAATCGAATGATCGCCCTAAAAGAAGGGGAGATTATTGCTGAGGGTTCCGCTCAGGCCGTTATGCAAAGCACAATTTTAAATTCGCTATTTAATACTGACGGCATGGTAATTCAGCATCCAGAGAAAAACTATCCGGTGTATCTATGAGTTTCTTTCGTTCACGATTTACGAATTGTTATTTATTCGCAAGTTTTTTAAGTTGTTTTTTGTTTTTTAGCTTGCCAGTTCAGGCCGGCGAGCGCTGCGTAATAGATTTTCAAGATCGAAAAGTTTGCATGCAAAAAGCAGCAAAGCGAATTATCGCACTTTCTCCACATATTACTGAAAATTTATTTTCCATTGGTGCAGGACAATCGATTGTTGCAACGGTTGATTTCGCAGACTTCCCCGAAGCAGCAAAATCTATCTCTCGCGTCGGCGGTTACAACATCAGCAGTATAGAGAATATCATTGCGCTGCAACCTGATTTAGTCGTTTTTTGGGGTAGTGGCAATTCCCAAAAAGTGTTAAATCAATTATTGCAATTGGACATCACCGTTTACATTGATGAACCACAGGCGATTACAGATGTAGCAAAGTCGCTTCAGGATCTGGGTATTTTAAGCGGTCAGGAAGATCTCGCACAAAAACAGGCTCAAGCGTTTCTCGATCATTTACAAACGCTGAAACACCGTTACCAAAATTCCAAAACAGTCACAGTATTTTATCAAATCTGGGATGACCCCTTGCAAACGCTAAACGGTACTCATATTACTTCAAATTTAATTGAACTTTGTGGTGGAATAAATATTTTCGCAGAGGCAAGCTCAATAGCACCGGTGGTCAGCAAAGAAGCCATTTTTGAATTAGACCCCGATGTGATTCTTGCAAGTGGTGTAAGAGATGAACGACCCAGGTGGTTGGACGATTGGTTGGCCTACCCACAACTCAAGGCAGTAAAAAACAAACGCTTACTTTTAATTTCCGCAGATTTAAGTCAACGACATACTTTGCGGATATTGGATGGTGCACAGCAAATTTGTTCTATGTTGCAGCCTAAGGTTTAAATATCTGTGCGCAAGAGTTCAACGGAATAACACTCCACCATATCGCCGGCCTTTTTAGTTCCAATAGCTTTGTTGAGCTTTATATTACGCGGTTTGAAATTAAATATTCCCTTGTAATCGGTGTAGTGACGTACTTTGGCTGTGGCTAATACTTCCCCTGGCGAGGAGACGGATTCGAGACGGGCCGCCATGCTCACCGCTGTCCCTTCCAGGTCAGAAATATCAGTCACTTCATTGTGTACCACTGCAACTTCTCCCAGTTCCACACCGATGCGTACTTCAAAGCCCGCGCCATAGAGAACGCGACTCATCATACAGGCACAAGACAGTCCTGCCGTCGCATTGCGAAAGGTTACCCGTAGGGAGTCACCTTCCATATTAGGAAACCCTGCCTGCCATTTGTTGAGTATGGGTTTCAATAAGCCGCGAAAAAGCGCTAGTTTTTCAGACATTTCACTGCCTTTCCAAGAAGTGAAGCCTTTCAAATCCATAAATACAACAGTGAGATTACGAATTTGTTCGCGCTCATGTTCCGCCGCCAATTCCAAAAAGCGCGGCCAGAAATGATCTTTCACTCCCGCAACGGCTTCTTTTAACTCCTTTTGCAAATCTGAATTATTGCGCATCGCCAATTGCGCAAGCTGTATTCGGGTAGCTTCGTCTTCTAATTCCTGCTTCACTTCAGATGGATTATGACGACCGGTTTCTTCAACAACAATGCTCACAAGTGCGCCGCCAGCGACATCAGTAATGGATTTC
>JBNKVX010000117.1:0-8095 GCA_050299435.1 Cellvibrionaceae bacterium
CTCTTTAAATCCAGCACAACAAAAATTGGCTTTCGTCGCGGGACTTTCTTGCGTGGATTTATGTTTGAATTTATCGAAGAGTTCGCACCTCATCTCACCAAAGACATCGTGAGTGAAGCTTTCAATCGCCACTCTAAAGTAGAGTTGGACGAATTGTTCGCTAACGTGCAACTGCCCAACTATTAATTATCTTTGATAGATCTCGGCTTCGGCAATTTATAAAAAGTCGAGATCTTCATTAGACATAATTTCGGACAATTCTTCCGCTTCTTCTGTTTCCTGTTCCAACACTTCTTTTACAAATTTTAGATACACCGTATAGACACGGGTGTCTTTGTGTTCTTCTTCAACAATGAAAAATGGAGCACGGTTTACTTCGAATTGAGCGGCCAAGAGCATGCCCGCACTGTTTGGATCGCGCTCATCAGCGATAATTGTTTCTTCAATTCGTGCAATTTGCCCTGATTTTTCCAGCTTGTCTTGTACATCCTGACATTTAGGGCAGGGAGAACCATCAGCCAGAATTTTTTTCACGAAGGTAATTTTCATTTCAAGCCTTACCGTCCTTCAGATTTTCGACATGTAAACCACATTCTTTTTTGGTGGATTCTTCCCACCACCAGCGGCCTTCTCGTTCATGTTGTCCGGGATTTGTTGGACGCGTACAAGGTTCACAGCCAATGGATTTATAGCCTTTGTCATGTAGCGAATTATAAGGTACATCAAACATACGAATGTAATCCCACACCTGGCGAGAACTCCAATTGACCAGCGGGTTATATTTCACCAGTGCTTCGCCGGGGCGAGCAAAGACTTTATCATTTTGAATGACGGGTATCTGGGCTCGGGTTCCAGGACTTTGATCTTTGCGCTGACCTGTAAGCCAGGCATCGAGCTCGAGTAATTTTTTTCTTAAAGGGCCCACCTTGCGAATGCCACAACATTCCTGATGATTGTCTTCATAAAAGCTAAACAAGCCCTTTTCAGCAACCAGTTTTTGCACAGAAGCCGCATCGGGGAATAGCATATTGACCCGAATACCATAATGCTTGCGCACTTGCTCGATGAATTGGTAGGTCTCAGCATGTAGGCGGCCAGTATCAAGAGAGAAGACTTCAATATCTGGACGAATTTTAACGGCCATATCGATAAGTACCACATCCTCAGCACCGCTAAATGAAATAGCAATATTCTCATGTTGCTCAAGCGCGTGTGCCACGATCTCTTTGGGTTCGGCTTTTTGCAAACTTGAATCTATGTCTTGAAAGTTAATCGCTTTGTTCATATGTCGATCTGGAATAGCATCTGTCTGGAAATTTGGAGGCGCAAGGATACCAGAGCGTTCCAGGGATGCGAAATATTCTCGGGATATAGCCATATATCAAGAAGCACTAAACCCATCGACCTATTTGCGTGAGACGAGCGCTTGTTGTAGATTGGCCGCCAAAATTGACCAATATTGGAGTAGACATTGTGGAGCTAGCTTGCCTCGACTTGGAAGGGGTTCTTATTCCTGAAATCTGGATTAAATTTGCGGAAAAAACCGGTATTGAAGCCTTAAAAGCGACGACACGGGATATTCCTGATTACGATGAACTCATGACCATGCGACTTGGTGAGTTGGACAAGGCCGGGCTAGGACTGAATGAAATTCAGGAAGTGATCGCCACTTTGAGCCCACTCGACGGGGCGGCGGAATTTTTAGATTGGCTCCGCGAGCGCTTTCAGGTGATCATTCTTTCCGACACTTTCTACGAATTTGCTGGGCCATTAATGAAACAGTTAGGCTACCCAACCCTGTTTTGCCACAAATTGCTTGTGGATGAAGGAGGCAAGGTTGTGGATTACAAGCTCCGACAGGCGAACCCCAAAAGACAATGTATCGCGGCCTTTAAAACGCTCTATTATCGGACGATAGCGGCAGGGGACTCCTACAACGACACAACGATGTTGGCAGAGGCTGATGCGGGTATTTTATTCAGCGCTCCAGAAAATGTGATCAGCGAATTTCCGCAGTTTCCCGCAGTGCATACCTACGAGGAATTAAAGCAGGCTTTTTTGAATGCGAGCATTAGGAATTTAACTCTCTGAATTTATGACCTTCTACGCCCTCGAAAAATTGGTTAACCTTCAAGATGGTTACCAAAAAGCGTTTAAAGTAGCCGGCCATAATTTGCTTTTGGTTCATGAGAATGGGCGTTCATATTTATTGGAAAATGCGTGCCCACACATGGGGGTGGCCCTGGATCGGGCAACGCTTTTGCCGCAAGGATTAATTCGCTGCAATGCACACGGTATTGAATTTGAGCTTGACTCTGGCAAGGCCCTGGGCCCACTCGCAAACACTCTGGAATGTCTGAAAAAATTTGAGCCGGTTTATCAAGGGAATGAAATCGGAGTCGATCTCTAAAGTTGTAATCTTTGCAAATTTCTATCTATTTTGGCTTGACGCTGCCATAAACTCTCAAAATCTTCAGACAAATTCTCGGCCTCAGGTCCTGCGCGATAATTAGCAAAACCAATATGTTCCGCTTCATTATTGAAATACACCATTCTTTTCTCATCTGACAGCAGGTAAGCAATATCCGGTTTATTTGTCTCCTCAGTGAGTGCACGAATTTCAATGGCGCTGCTAAGTCTTTGAGCAAGTGTCACAAGGGGATGGCTTACTCCATGAAGTTTTTTGCTGTCTCGCAAGAGGATTCGTATTCGGGAATAGCGACTTTTTCGAGCAATGAAAGACAACGTTTCAACAAAATATTTTTCAGTGAAAATAGGATGTGCCAAATGGTCAGAGAGAATGTCAATATGTCGAGATGTGCAAGATGTTAATAAGGGGAGGTGACAGTGAATATCTTCGGTTTCGTTAAAGCGGCAGATGTTGTCTGCAAACAACGCCTCGATATTGGCAGTTTTATCTGATCTAAATTTCATTTGAACATGTTCAATGCCGGCTTCCTGAAAACGCTCGCCGTCTTCCACAAAGCCAGCCTGTAAATAAAAGCCCAAAGCCTGAACTTGTGCGTGCAAATAAATAGATGGATTTACTTGAGACTTTAGCGCATAGAAAACGGCTTCTCGTAAGAGAGCATGACCAATACCTTTTTCACGTTGTTCTTGAATCACAGCCATGCGCCCAATTTTACCGTCGGCCAAGAGACGGCAATACCCAATGAGCTCTTCATTGAGATTAAATGCGGCAAAGTGATGTGTGGTACTCAATTCATCCAGGCCGTCGTATTCCTCAGTACGGTCTACTTTTTGCTCTTGAATAAAAACACTGTCTCGAATGTGCTGTATCGCTTGGTGATGAACTTCCCACGCCACATTTTTTACACTGATTAATTCCATTGCTAAGCCTTAGATCTTTTGTGAATCAATTGCCAACGATTAAATTTTCCTCAATGAGTTGATGCACCAAGGACATGTCGCTGGTGTCTAACTCTGATAGTTGGAAAGCGCGTTTTTCACTGAGTAACACAGCGCAATTTTTACTGCAAGAATATAACTCACCGTCAATAAACAACGAGGCAGCCCCATTACTAGCGTACCAAGCGCAACGCGCGTGCGGTTTTAGTTTTACATATGCGGTTGTGTCCAGGCAAGGTTCGCTATCAAATTCGAGACCTGGATTTTTTCTTGTCATTAATTTCCCAAAAGACTGAGCGAGTTTTTGCTTGTTTTCAAGCGCTGACGACAAGACATCTTTTAGGGAATTAATGACATCGTCTGAAATTTCTCCAGATAGATTGTGAGAGCTTAAATGAATATCGCGATAGCGTAGGTCTTCGTTTAACTCGGAAGCAAGTTCCTGTGCAGTTTCGAGTAAAATATCAGCGTAACTCGGCGCACGAAAACCCACCGAGAAAGTCATACATTCGCCCTGGGCTATACCCCAATGAGCGAGCCCGGGTGGCAGGTAGAGTAAATCTCCGGGTTCGACAATATAGCTTTCCCGGGTTTCAAAGTTTTCCAGAATTTTCATTTCCTGATTTGGCAAGAGGGCACTGTCGGATGAACAGTTTTGGCCGATCTTCCATTGACGTTTTCCTTGTGCTTGTAAAAGAAATACATCGTAATAGTCGAAATGTGGGCCGACACTTCCTTGATCGGTGGCGTAGCTAATCATGATGTCGTCAAGTCGCCAGCTTGGGATAAACTTAAATGCTTCAAGCAGTGCATGAACACCTTCGTTCAAATCATCAACATTCTGAACCAGTAAAGTCCAGTGTGAATCTGAAAGTGCAGGGAAAATATCTTCGCTGAGCGGCCCGTGTGTGAGCTCCCAATTTTGTGGTGACTTTTCAATAATTAAACGCGATTTCACTTCCTCTTCCAATGCGTAACCCGCAAGGGTTTCTGCATCAAGAGGACAAGCAAAGTCTGGGAAAGCGCGTTTAACTAATAAGGGTTTTTTTTGCCAATAATCCTTGAGGAAACCATCGATACTGATTTCACCAAAGGATTCTAAGCGAGAGTATTTCATCTTTGTTTAGAAATGTTTTTTGCTTGCTCAATGGCATTACCCAGGTAAGTGGCGGGCGTAAGTTCACGGAGCGCCTGTTTGGCTTTATCCGGAATGTCCAAACTGTCTACAAATTCCTGCATAGTTTCTTTGTCAATAGTTTGACCGCGCGTCAGCGCCTTCAATTTTTCGTAGGGTTTTTCAATGCCATATCGACGCATCACAGTCTGAATGGGTTCGGCGAGCACCTCCCATGCCTGATCGAGATCTTTTGCTATTGCAGTGCGGTTTACTTCCAGTTTGCTAATGCCTTTTAGCGTGGATGCATAGGCGATGAGCGAGTACGCAAAGCCGACTCCCATATTGCGCAAGACAGTGGAGTCAGTTAAATCGCGTTGCCAGCGAGAAATTGGCAGTTTTGCACTTAAGTGATTAAAAACCGCATTGGCTAAACCCAGGTTGCCTTCTGAATTTTCAAAATCGATCGGGTTAACTTTGTGCGGCATTGTCGAAGAGCCCACTTCACCTTCAACTGTTTTTTGTTTGAAATAGGCGAGAGAAATGTAAGCCCAAATATCTCTATTAAAATCTAAAAGAATGGTATTGAAACGGCAGATAGCATCGAACAATTCGGCGATATAGTCATGCGGTTCGATTTGAGTGGTATAAGGATTCCATTCGAGCCCTAAACTTGTAACAAATTTTTCTGCAAAGGCTTGCCAATCGATTTCTGGATAGGCTGCAATGTGTGCATTGTAATTACCTACAGCGCCATTGATTTTTCCTAAAAGAGACACGGCCCGAATTTGTTCGAGCTGAGCTTGCAAGCGAGCTACAACATTGGCCATTTCTTTACCAACGGTAGTCGGAGAGGCCGTTTGCCCGTGAGTGCGAGACAACATTGGAATATCGGCGTAATCGAGCGCTAATTGTTGGATTGCCTTCACAATTTTTTGCATCACAGGAACAAGAATTTCGTCTCGACCTTCCTTCAGCATTAAGGCGTGGCTTAAATTGTTTATATCTTCAGATGTACAGGCAAAATGCACAAACTCACTAATGGCTTGGAGTTCAGCTGAGTGTGCAAATTTGTCTTTAATAAAATATTCGACAGCTTTTACGTCGTGGTTGGTTGTGGCTTCAATTTGTTTGATAGAGCCCGCATCCAATTCACAGAATTCTTCAATTATCTTATTGAGCACTGCATTAGCTTCTGCGCTCAATGCCGGAACCTCAGTAATGGCCGGAATAGTGGCAAGTTGTTGCAGCCAACGCACTTCAACCGTAACGCGGCAGCGAATTAATCCGAATTCACTGAAGATTGCACGTAAACTTTCTGTTTTATTGCCGTAACGACCGTCTACAGGTGAAATGGCGGAGAGGGCACTGAGATCCATACTTGTCTTTTACCACTTTGATTTCTTGAGAGGGACGAAATTTTACAGGAATTCACCTGTAAATTCAGTTGCTTAATGAACTTGTCGACTTTGTTTATAAAGCTCTTCGGCGTTTTCCACCAGCTTGGCGCGATAAAAGAGAAATTGCCAGCGGCTTCCCCCAACCTGGCGCCATAGTGTCGCGGCGCGAATAGCTGCGAGTAGCAACACACGAATTTGGTTGGCAACACGTTGTTGTTGCAAGTAGTTATAGTCTCCCGTGACCTGGATGCGATAACTGAATTTGCTAATCGTATCCATATAGATATCCGCGATGTTCGCTATGACATTATCGTGAGTTAAATCAAAGTGTTCGACTTGCTCTTTCGCTTTTTCGAGACGATTTCCAATGACATAAAGCAGCTCTTTTCTTCTTGAGAGAATTTTTTGCAGATGAAGTACACCGAGGGCATATCGCAGCAAATCCCGGTTTTTCATATCGCGGTGATGCTGTAGTACATCTATCAGTGTTTCAAAGCCTTCTTCAAGCTGATGAATACTGCCGAATACACTTTCTACCGAGTCGGGCTGGGTTTCGAATAAGCTATTCACGGCGGTTTTGAAAGAGTCGGTCTTTAAATAACCAGTTTTTGCCAACTGCTCAACGGTCTTACAAGCCTGAAAAATGCCAGCGAGCGCAACCACGTGGTTGTGCCAGGCATTGTTTGGACGGGTTGCACTTTTAGGGTTTACCAAAATCGTTCCTCGATCTTTAAGATCACAAATATGGGGCGTTAAGTTGCAAAATCAATTACAGCACTGTCTGTGTCTGTCAGAGCACCATCTATCACAGCACCACCCAAGCAGCGTTCGCCTTCATAAAACACGATAGATTGTCCTGGTGTGATTGCGCGTTGGGGCTGATGGAAAAGGACTTCAATACAGTCCTTAACATCGGATTCGATGATGCAATCCTGATCTGATTGTCGATAGCGAATTTTTGCTTTAAGTGGCGTGTTTGGACTGGGCTTTTCATTTATCCAATGGCACTGCGATGCTTTGAGTTTCTTTTTGTAAAGACGCGGATGTTCACTGCCTTGAACGACAATCAGCCGGTTGTTTACAAGATCTTTGTCTGCAACATACCAGGGAGCTTCTGAGGCCCCCTTTATTCCACCGATGCCCAAGCCCTGGCGCTGGCCGATGGTATGGTACATCAAGCCATCGTGCTTACCCAGGAAGTTTCCTTTGTCATCAATAATTTCACCCGGTTGAGCTGGCAAATAATTTTCCAGAAAATCTTTAAAGCGCCGCTCGCCAATGAAACATATTCCGGTGCTGTCCTTCTTGTCATGTGTAACAAGCCCTTGATTTTCAGCAAGCTTACGAACCTCAGCTTTGTCGAGATTGCCAATGGGAAAGAGTGTTTTGGCGATGGCCGAGGATTCAATGGCATGCAAGAAGTAACTTTGATCTTTGTTTTGATCTTTCCCCTTTAATAACTGCCCTTCACCATTATTTATACGATTACGACAGTAATGGCCGGTTGCAATATAATGCGCGCCCAGCTTGGCAGCGTGCTCAAGAAAAACTTTAAACTTGATTTCCCGATTACAGAGTATGTCCGGGTTAGGTGTGCGGCCGGCTTGGTACTCAGTCAGAAAATGCTCAAAAACGTTGTTCCAATAATCTGCTGCAAAATTTACCGTGTGCAAATGGATGTCCAGTTTTTGGCACACAGCCGCTGCATCCATAAGATCGGTCGCAGCAGTACAATATTCGGTGCCGTCGTCTTCGTTCCAATTTTTCATGAAAAGGCCTTCGACTTCATAGCCTTCCTGTTGCAGTAGCCAGGCGGCAACTGAAGAGTCGACCCCACCGGACATGCCGACAATGACTTTTTTAGATTGGGACATAATAAGTTTGAAACACGCTTGGATTAGTGCGATTAAACGGGCGACCATTCTAAAGGCCTGGGAAGGCTTTTGTAAGTGTGATACAGACATTTGAGGGTGCTGGGGGAACGCGCTAGCATGAGAAGCTGTTTGGCATACACCTAAAACCTTCTGCCTGGTTAAGGCCGAGTCTTTGCTAATTTGCTAGATTAAATAGACAGTTGGATCAATAGAAAGAAAACTGATGGACTTGAACATTAAACAAGATTACCCCTTGGGCTTAAAAGCGAGCAGTGAGCCCACTGTTTATATATTTGATGACTTTATTCTGGATATAGAAATTGACAGCATATTGGCTG
>JBNKVX010000118.1:0-7960 GCA_050299435.1 Cellvibrionaceae bacterium
ACCCAATAAAATGCGTTTATTCGTTAATGTACTCATAGGAAAACAGGGTTTAAGCGGTCGCTCACAATAGCATTTTAGTTTCTTTGATTGAACAATAGAAAATTGCAGACCAAAACATTTTCGCTTACTATTTTTGCTGCTCCAGGACTGAGCATAGTAAAGGACCCCATCAACTATAAAACAAGGATGAAATATGGCAATTAAGGATTGGCCAAGCGCAGAACGCCCGCGGGAGAAATTGCTCACAAGCGGACCTCACACTCTTTCAGATGCTGAATTACTCGCAATTTTCCTTCGCACCGGATGCAACGGACAATCCGCTGTGGATCTTGCACGAAATTTACTCAAAAATTTTGGTGGTTTACGGCAATTACTGGAAGCCGGACAGGCGCATTTCTGTGAAGCCAAAGGTTTAGGCTTGGCAAAATACTCCCAGCTACAAGCTGTACTTGAAATGTCCAGACGACATCTTGCAAGCGAACTGGAAAACAAACCCTGTTTGAATAGCAGCCAAGTAGTAAAACGGTATTTAAGTGCACAACTTCGACATCGCTCTTCAGAAGTTTTTGCAATGCTACTATTGGACTCTCAGCATCAGCTTCTTCAGTTTGTTGAGCTTTTTCAAGGCACGATCAATGGGGCTGCGGTTTACCCCAGAGATGTGGTGAAAACGGCTTTAAGCCATAACGCGGCAGCCGTCATTTTGGCGCATAATCACCCTTCAGGCATCGCGGAACCAAGTCAATCAGATATCGATATCACGACACGTTTGAAAAACGCCCTTGGCCTAATTGATATTTGTGTACTCGACCACCTGATTGTCGGTGAGCGAGAGGTCTTGTCCTTTGCTGAACGAGGATTGATATAAGCCCGGTGTTCTGGTATAAAACGCGCCTCTTTTCGAGCCTGTAGGCGTAAAAGGTGTAGAACCTGGGCTTCAGGTGTTAGGTTACATATCGAATCAACTGAATTTTTATATAAAAATCAGCGAGTTAGCATACATCGCTGAATTTGAGAGGCAAAATCATGGCTAAGGTATGTCAAGTTACCGGTAAACGTCCGATAACAGGCAACAATGTATCCCACGCAAAAAACCACACTAAGCGTCGTTTTTTGCCAAATCTGCATACTCACCGCTTCTGGGTTGAGTCTGAAAAGCGTTTTGTAAAATTACGTCTTTCCAGCAAGGGTATGCGTATCATAGACAAAAACGGCATTGATGCAGTCTTGGCTGATATTCGTGGCCGTGGTGAAAAAGTTTAATTAGCGCTTAATTGGAGAATTGAACCATGCGTGAGAAGATTCGTTTAAACTCCAGTGCCGGCACTGGACATTTTTATACAACTTTCAAAAACAAGCGCAACATGCCAGAGAAAATGGAGATCAAAAAATATGATCCCGTGGTTCGTAAACATGTTATGTATAAGGAAGGCAAAATTAAATAAGCTCCTAAAAAGATTTTCTGAAAAGCCCGGTTATGCCGGGCTTTTTTGTTTTGATTTTTTGTCTTAATTTTCTATCTTAGTACCGTCACTTCAACTAAACAGAGTTTGCACATGCCAGAACTACCTGAAGTGGAGACAACCAGACTTGGCATCAGCCCACATATTGTCGGCAAAAAAGTTACAGCTGTCGTCATTCGCAATAAAAATTTACGTTGGCCAATACCAGATAAACTCGAATCTTTTATTAAAAATAAAAGGTTATTGAGGATTGATCGTCGTGCTAAATATTTACTTTTCCAGTTTACTTGCGGTTATATCATTTGGCATTTAGGTATGTCTGGCAGCCTCAGAATCGTGTCTCAAAAAGATGAAATTAAAAAGCATGATCACATTGACCTGGTTTTTTCAAAACAACTTATTTTGCGCTATCACGACCCCCGCCGTTTTGGTTGTGTTCTATGGGAAGCGCTAGCTCCCGAAAAAAACCCCTTATTGGCGAATCTGGGCCCTGAACCGCTGAGCGAAGCATTTACTGAAGACTATTTATTTTCTAAAGCCAAAGCCAGTAGCAAAGCTGTTAAGACATGGATAATGGATGGAAAAATTGTTGTAGGAGTAGGTAATATTTATGCGAATGAAGCACTATTTAATGCCGGCATTCATCCTCTAAGAAAAGCGAATAAGTTAAGCTTAAACCAATGTCGCAAGCTTGTTGCTGAAATAAAGTCTATTCTGACTTATGCAATCCAGCGAGGTGGCACCACCTTAAAAGACTTTGTGGGGGGTGATGGTAAACCGGGCTATTTTTCACAGGAGCTAAAAGTTTACGGCCGCGGAAGGCAAGCTTGCTTTCGCTGTCAAAAACTACTGACGGAAAAAGTTGTGGGCCAACGAACCACAGTGTATTGCACAGTGTGTCAACGTTGACCGACTAAACCCTTGACTAGCTTAACCTGTGCACTGTTAGCTGTATTGGCGCTTGCCGCCGCCGCAGATGTCCATGCGGTTTGCAGTTGAATACTCTTGGAGAAGACTCGCACATAGACTGGCTCACTAAATTCCCCGAGCTCTGAACCCTTTATCCCCCTGATTTTGTAACCATACACACCATTTTCGCTCACCATCTGTGAGATTGCTTTAAAAAGTGGCGCAATTACAAGAAGACGATATTCACTGCCATTGATATTTCGATAAAGCTCAAGCTTGTCAAAATCAAAGTTTATCTGGTCTTCCAAATGGAGAATATAAGAACCATCGCTGGAATGTTCAGGTGCGTGAAGGATGAGTTCTTCACTCACTGCCTGAAAAGACAGAATCAAAATACATAATGTGAGCGCAGATCGAATCATTCTAAACCTCAAGTTTTCAAAGCAATGCTGACACGCTAATCAACAATTTGCTAAGCGAAATGTATACCATACCACCTTTTCTGTCACATCAATCTTTGTAAATCATTGCGAAAGCGCCTTATTTTGTATGGCATGCAAGGCCTGAATACCTTGTTTGGCCAAGCCAAACATTTGTGTGAACTGCGCTTCCGTAAAAGGCGCCTGCTCTGCGGTGCCTTGGATCTCTATCAAGCCACCTGCGCTAGTCATCACCACATTCATATCCGTTTCAGCGTTAGAATCTTCCGGGTAGTCCAGATCCAAAACGGCAACACCGTCATATATGCCTACTGAAACAGACGCCACCATATGTAAAAGTGGATCCGTTGTGAGTAATTTTTCTCGCTGCATATAACGCAGCGCATCAACCAGAGCTACACAAGCACCAGTAATCGAGGCCGTTCGCGTACCGCCATCAGCCTGGATAACATCGCAATCAAGCGTGATTTGGAATTCGCCCAGCGCTTTTAGATCAAGGGCTGCGCGCAATGAACGACCAATCAAACGTTGAATTTCCACAGTGCGACCACCTTGCTTTCCACGCGCGGCCTCACGCCCCATGCGTGACCCGGTTGATCGAGGAAGCATGCCGTATTCTGCAGTGACCCATCCCTGACCTTGACCCTTGAGAAAGCGCGGAACACCTTCTTCCACAGAGGCAGTGCAAATGACCTTGGTGTTCCCGAAGGACACCAGCACTGACCCTTCCGCATGGCAGGTGTATTCTCGTTCTATGTGTATTTCACGAAGTTGGTCGAACGCTCGACCGCTGGGTCGTTGCATAATTCCCCCTGATTATTGCTGCATTTAAAAGAGGGCGCATTATAGACGAAGCTCAGGTTCCACTGCTGACTGTGGTATGATCTTGCGCCTTTTAATATTTGAGTTTCCGCTATGCCCCGCAGTATGACCGGCTTCGCTCGCAAGGAAGAACAACACGCCTGGGGCAGCATTGCCTGCGAAATTCGCAGTGTTAATCATCGTTATCTTGAACCCTTTCTTCGCTTACCGGAATCCTTGCGCGTATTGGAACCGGAGTTACGAGAAAAAATTAAAAAACAATTGAGTCGTGGAAAAATCGAAGCGGGATTTCAGCTCAATTTAAATACCCAGCAGGATGCCGACCTCGGCGTAAACGAAATCCTTGCTGAATCGTTGATTTCAGCTGCTGCTATTGTCGCCAAGAAACTGGATCAAAATTCTCCAATCAACCCTATTGAAATATTGAAGTGGCCAGGTGTTCTTCAAAGCAAGGAAATTGATATGGAGCTTGTTCATGAAGCTGCGCGCAGTTTATTTGAAAAAAGTCTTGAACAACTCAATGCAAATCGTAAGAGAGAAGGTGCTGAACTCGGCAATTTTATCGAACAACGACTCCTTAATATTGCCGAACATGTCACGACCGTTCGCACTTTAGTGCCTGACTTACAAAAGCAATATATTGAGAAGCTACGCGGCAGGCTGACGACCTTGCAAGTTGAAGTTGACGAAGACCGTTTTCATCAAGAAGTGGCCTATATGGCTCAAAAAGCGGATATTGCAGAAGAATTGGATCGTCTCGATGCGCATCTCATTGAAGTGCGCCATACTCTGAAGCAAAAGGAACCGATAGGACGGCGCTTAGATTTTCTGATGCAAGAACTCAATCGCGAAGCAAATACGCTGTCATCCAAATCCATCAGTTCCGATACAACTCAGATTGCGGTAGACCTCAAGGTCTATATTGAACAGATGCGCGAACAGGTACAGAACATAGAATAAGTCTATGAGTTACAAAGGCACCCTTTACACCGTCTCCGCCCCATCGGGCGCAGGGAAAACAAGCTTAGTCAATGCACTAGTTGAAAGTCTTGCGGATTTAAAAGTCTCAGTGTCGCATACAACACGAGTGAAAAGACCTGGCGAGATAGACGGTGTTGACTACCACTTTGTCAGCCATGAAGAATTTGAATCCATGGTTAAACGACATGAGTTTCTGGAGCATGCCCAGGTATTCACCAATCACTATGGGACCTCGCGTCTTTGGGTTGAGGACACACTCAATAAAGGTATTGATGTAATCCTTGAAATCGACTGGCAAGGTGCACAGCAAATTCGCTCCCTGATTCCCGAAGCCAAAAGTATATTTATTCTCCCCCCTTCGAGCGACAGTTTGTACCAACGACTAACCGGGCGTGGACAAGATAAAAAAGAAGTGATTGAAGCGCGCATGGCCGAAGCCAAAAGTGAAATGTCCCACTACCATGAAGCTCACTATCTGGTCTTTAATGATAAGTTTGCAGTGGCTCTGGAAGAGTTTCGTGCTATTTTACTTTCTGAAAGGTTGCTACTTGAAAAACAGCAACAAAAGCACCACAGTTTGCTTGAGAGTCTATTGTCCTAGGTGGCCAGAAAGCGTACACTTCGCGACCCCAAAAACAACTGGAAGAGAAATTATGGCAAGAATTACAGTAGAAGATTGTCTGGACCACGTTGATAATCGTTTTGAACTGGTCATGGTTGGCAGCAAACGAGCCCGCCAAATCGCTGTAATGGGTAGAGAACCCCTTGTTGCACGCGAAAATGACAAGCCTACCGTACTTGCATTGCGTGAAATTGAAGATGGGCTGATTGATGCCAGCATCCTGGAAGAAGTGGATGAGGAACCTATCGACGAAATTTTGCCAATGGATAATGACAGTCTCGACACAGGCGCATTTCCAGAGGAATAATTCACTAGGGGGATGACTTGCTTACCATTGATTCCTTAGGCCACAGGTTATCCTCCTACCTCGAACCCGCACAAATTAACGGCGTTAAACGCGCCTACTACTACGCTGAGCAGGCCCATACTGGGCAATACCGACGTAGCGGCGAAGCTTATATTTCCCATCCCCTTGCCGTGGCCAATATTCTGGCCTCAGTCAATATGGACCATCAAAGTTTGATGGCTGCCATGCTTCACGATGTTATTGAAGATACCGGAATCAGTAAGAAGGCCATCTCCGAGCAGTTTGGCGGGGCCGTTGCCGATCTGGTAGACGGTGTGAGCAAATTGGCAAAAATCGAATACGGAAGCCAAGCCGAAAAGCAAGCACAAAACTTTCAGAAAATGGCCATGGCAATGGCGAAAGACCTGCGTGTAATTATCGTTAAACTGTCCGATCGCTTACACAATATGCGCACACTGGGCGCCATGCCGCCGGAGAAAAAACGTCGCATCGCGAAAGAAACCCTGGAAATTTATGCGCCCATTGCACATAGACTTGGCATGAATGATTGGCGAATCGAATTTGAAGATCGTGGTTTTGCGGCCATGCACCCGCTGCGCGCGCAACGCTTGCAGGCTTCTTTACAAAATGTACGCGGTAACCGACGCACTCTCGTAGAAAAAATTCAATCCTCGATTGATAAACGCTTGCAACGTGAAAACATAGATGGCTTGGTCATAGGGCGAGAAAAGCACCTTTATAGCATCTACAACAAAATGCGTAATAAACATAAATCGTTTAACGAAATTATGGATGTGTATGCATTTCGAATCATCGTCGAAGATATTCCCACCTGTTATCGCACATTGGGTGCGATTCACAATTTGTATAAACCCAAACCCGGTGAATTTAAAGATTACATTGCCATACCAAAAGAAAATGGCTACCAATCTCTGCACACTCTGGTAATTGGTACAAAAGGCGTTCCGATTGAAGTGCAGATTCGCACCAAAGAAATGGACGAATTGGCTAATCAAGGAGTCGCTGCACATTGGCTTTACAAAAGTAACCAGGGTGTTGAAGAACCGCTCGGCAATTTTCAGCGAGCCAATCGCTGGGTCAAGCGTTTGATGGAAATTGAAAAACACACTCACGATTCGGTCGAGTTTATTGAGAATGTAAAAATCGATTTATTTCGTGACGAGGTGTATGTATTTACTCCTCTTGGTGAAATTATAGAGCTCCCTGCTGGCTCTACACCCGTGGATTTCGCCTATGCGGTACACACACAAGTGGGAAACTCTTGTGTCGCTTGCAGAATAAACGATCGACCAGCTCCGCTTTCGCAAGCTTTGGAAAGTGGACAAAAAATTAAAGTGATCACTTCTGAAAGATCACAACCCAATCCAAATTGGCTAAATTTCGTGGTGACCGCCAAGGCACGTAGCGCGATTAGACATTATTTGAAAACACAGCGACACATGGAATCTGTTGAGTTAGGCAAGCGCATGTTAATGCGAGCTCTAGCCAACATTGATATTGATATGGATAAACTTTCCCATGACCAATTAAAGTCCCTCTGCACTCAAACTTCCACGGAATCAAAAGAAGAACTTTATGAAAATATCGGTTTGGGGAAACAAGCGGCGTTTGCCGTTGCAAAAATTATACAGCCCGACCTTGACGAGAATCATGCTGCTCATGCGGCGATAACAATTGAATCAGCTGACAGCCTACTTATTAGTTTTGCGCGCTGCTGCCGTCCCATTCCGGGCGATACAATAGTTGGTCACATCAGCAGCGGTAAAGGCGTGGTTGTTCACACAGAAAGCTGTAAAAACCTTCTGGGACTGCGTAACAAAGGTGAACAACTTACAGACATTAACTGGTCAGGCAATGTCAAAGGTGAATTCTTGACTGAAGTTCGCGTTGAAGTCAAAACAGAGCGCGGCATTATTGCGTCTTTAGCCACTCGCATAGCGCAAACTGGAACCAGTATCGAAGGCATACAAGTGAACGAGCGCGATGCTGAAAATAGTATTATTCATCTGACAGTCGCTGTGAGCAGTCGAATTCATTTGGCAAACGTAATGCGTTCGGTTCGAACCATGCGTTCAGTGCAAAAAGTCTCGCGTGGAAAAAATAATTAATTCAATTACTTCGCTTAAACTAACTATGACCAAAAAAGTAATCTCTACACAAGATGCCCCGCAAGCAATTGGCACCTACTCGCAGGCAGTACAAGTGGGCGACACGGTGTATTTGTCCGGCCAAATTCCACTGGACCCTCAAGGCATGAAACTCGTCAGTACTGATTTCGGCGAACAAGCTCATCAGGTATTTAAAAATCTGTCTGCCGTATGTTGCGCGGCGCAAGGTGATATAAACAGCATCGTAAAACTCAATCTTTATCTAACCGACTTGGGAAATTTTTCTC
>JBNKVX010000119.1:0-7793 GCA_050299435.1 Cellvibrionaceae bacterium
TCGACAATAAAGCCATTGAATTTAACTTTGGCGATGGCAGCCTGACTTTTGAATTGAATTTAAGCTCCCTGCCTGGCTTGGCTATTCATATCACCCCGGATTCCATTCAGTTTGTGCCTGGTGAAGTTTCCTCTCTATCGGGTTCCTTCGGTATTGAATATACACACGGGCGCCCGGAACCCGCAGAGCCGATTGTATTTTTTAATATCGATGGCGTCAGCATTTTGCAAGTTCAACAGGTTTCCGCCTTTGTTGAAACCGGCATTCAATGGCAGGGCTCACATGCAGATGCTGATTTTGGTTTTGGCGGTGAACTCTCCGGCGGTAAATTAAAAATCGGAACCGAAGATTCAGACGGATTTTTGGGCACCATTTTGTCCGGTATCAATATCGAAAATAATTTTGACCTCGGCTTTAGTTATTCAATGGCTCAAGGCTTGCATTTTCACGGCAGCGCCACGCTTGAAATTCAATTGGCATCTCATATCAGTTTAGGGCCGATTGAACTTTCTGCGCTTACGGTATCAGTTGGATTTGACGAAGGTAAATTCCCGCTGGCTCTGAGTACAGATATTAAAGCACTGTTAGGGCCACTCACTGCTGTGGTCGAAGGTATGGGTTTTCAAATTGTTCTGGAACTTGCGGGCGATGAAGACGGAAACCTCGGGCCGATCAATATTGAACCTGGCTTTAAGCCGCCTAACGGTGTCGGCCTGGCGATAGATGCCGGCACAGTTAGCGGCGGCGGTTATTTGTATTTTGATTTTGACAAGGAAGAATACGCGGGCGTCCTCGAACTGGATTTAAGCGGGATTGTGAGTGTTACGGCGGTAGGTTTGATCACGACGCGTATGCCGGATGGCTCAAAAGGATTTTCCTTGTTGTTAATTATCACGGCTGAATTTGGTTCGCCGATTCAATTGGGCCTGGGTTTTACACTCAGTGGTGTAGGTGGCCTGATAGGTTTAAACCGCACCATGCGGCTCGAAGAAATTGCCAAGGGTATTCGCGACGGTGGAATTAATTCCATTATGTTTCCACAAAATGTAGTGGCCAATGCACCGAAAATTATCAGCGATTTAAAAAATTATTTTCCGGTTGAGGAGGGGACCTTTTTAATTGGGCCGATGGTGAAAATTGGCTGGGGGACACCGAACCTGGTGACGGTTTCTCTCGGCATCATCATTGAAATTCCTGGCAATATTGCCATTCTCGGTGTGTTAAAAGTTGCCTTGCCCGATGAAGATGCGGCACTCATCGTTATTCAGGTTAATTTTATGGGCGCGATTGAATTTGATAAAGAGCGCCTGTGGTTTTTTGCCTCGCTTTATGAGTCGCGCGTATTGTTCATTACGCTTGAGGGCGATATGGGTTTGCTGGTTGGCTGGGGGGATAATGCGAATTTCGTTGTCAGTGTGGGTGGCTTTCATCCCGCATTTAATCCGCCGGCCTTACCCTTTGGTGAAATTCGACGTATAAGAATCAGTATTCTCAACACCGACTATGCACGAATTATTGTGCAGGGCTACTTCGCTGTCACCTCCAACTCGGTACAGTTTGGTGCGGGCGTAGAAATCTTTTTTGGCATAGATGCCTTTAACATAGACGGGCACCTCGCATTTGATGCACTGTTTCGCTTCTCTCCGTTTTATTTCATTATCAGTATCTCGGCTTCGCTTTCGGTAAAAGTATTTGGTATTGGCTTGTTCAGTGTGCGCATGCGCGGTTCACTCGAGGGGCCCACGCCGTGGCATGTAGAGGGCGAAGGCTCTATATCTTTGTTGTTCTTTGATATCAGCGTTGATTTCAGTCATACCTGGGGCGAAGAGGAAGAGACTACCTTGCCACCTGTAGCTGTCATGCCTCTTATTGAAGCTGAATATCAAAAACTTGAAAACTGGCGTGCTGTACTCGGCAAGCAAAATAATTTAAGCGTAACCTTGCGAAGTTTTGAGCAGACAACAACGGATTTAATTTTGCATCCGGTCGGCAGTTTGCAAGTCAGTCAGCGCGCCGTACCCCTGGGTGTGACCATCGATAAACTGGGAAGCCAGGCGCCCAACGATGCCAATCGTTTTGAATTGAGCATAGAGGCAACAGGCATCGGTGAAAAAGGCAAAGTGAATGAGTCCTTTGCACGTGGACAATTTTTCAAGGAAGAGGACAGCAGGCTGTTGGATGCGCCGTCTTTTGAACCCATGCAAGGTGGTGTTGAACTTTCCGTTGCAGGCGAAAGTCTGCATGCGCCTCAGGCGGTGAAGCGAGTAGTACGTTATGAAAAAATTATTATTGATTCGTATTACAAACGTTTTGTATCACGTTTTTATGCGGTCGTCGGCAGTATTTTTGGCGTGTTCCTCAAAGGCAATGCCATGACCTTGTCTCCTGTCTCCTGGCAGACCAAAAAGCAATTTCAACCGTTTGACGACAAAGTGAGTTTGGGGTCGGCAAATTATGGTGTTGCCAAGGTTGAAGACAATACTGCCTATGCCGATAACACCTTGAATTTTGCGTCGTACACCGCAGCGCAAGAATACTTGAGTCAACAAACCAAACAAAATCCCAATCTCAAAAAACAACTGCATGTCATACCCTCTGTTGAAATACAGAAAGCGGCATAAACGAGAAACGCTATGGAAGATGATGAGATAGGCACATATACGTTCATGCCCTGGTTGCGCGAGGGCATTACCAATAATGTCAGTGCGCCTGCCGATCCCACTGCCAAACGCGGAAAGATTACGGTTAGTCTGAGGATTGATGGCAATGGTGTGGGTGAAGCGCCGGATCTAAGTTCGCTTATCGAAAAGGAAATTGAACTCTATGGTCCCGGCGATATAGTTGGTATTGATTCAAAAGCCATTGTTAAAAATGAACCGCGCAACTGGATTACAAATTTTGAACCTAATTATTTACCTTATGTAGATTTTGCCGATGCCGATTTTTTATGGCGCTACACCCCGAGTGCACCTTCGGGTCAGCGCCTGTTTCCCTGGTTGACCTTGCTGGTATTGCGTGAAACTGAATTTACTGACGGTAAAAATATTCTAAATCGACCCTTGGGCTATATACAAATTGACGAAAGCCTGGATCTCAATGCGGTGATGCCGCCAATTACAGATTTGTGGGCCTGGGGTCACGTACACGTCAACAAAAATATTGTTGGTGCGGGCAACAATCCGGTTTCAGAAAACGAAACCGTGTTTATGGGGCAGTACAAAAGCGTGGTCAATAGCGATCCAGACCGTGTATATAGCCGTTTGTTGTCTTCGCGCAAGCTGGATGAAAATACCGCTTATCATGCCTTTGTTATTCCCACCTTTGAAGCGGGACGCATTGCCGGTTTGGGTTTGGACCCAATGGCCAGTACAGATTACGGTGCAAATACAATTAGCTGGGAAAGTTATGCGGGGAGGGCGGAGCCAAATAATTTCCCAATCTATCACCGCTGGTATTTTCGCACCAGTTCGGTCGGCGATTTTGAATACCTAGTGCGCTTGTTAAAACCGAAAGTGGCAGACAGTCGTGTTGGCCACCGAGATATTGATGTCCTTGATCCGGGATCGAATATTTCCGGGATAGACGACGAACGTTTGCGTGGAATTTTGCGTTTGGGCGGTGCCTTGCAATTTCCCAAAGATTGTTTGCAAGGTGAACAAAAAACTGAATACAACAATTTTGATCAATGGGTTGATAGCTATCCACACAAGTTTCAAACTGATCTAGCCGCTTTTATTAACCTTGCAGATGATTATCGCAAGGTTAAAACACAAGATGCGCACGATAATTCTGATTTAATCATCGAAGCAGAAGAGGGTGATCCAGATCCATTGGTGACGCCACCCTACTACGGGCATTGGCACGCGATGAAAACCCGCATCCTGAATGAGGAAGACGATAGCCCACTGCCGCAAAACCAAAACTGGATTCATGAATTGAATCTCGACCCGCGTTGGCGAACCTCTGCGAATTTTGGTACAGCTGTCATTCAAAAAAATCAGGAAGCTTATATGGATGCAGCCTGGGAGCAAGTTGGCGATGTATTGGAAGCCAACAAAACCCTGAATTATGGCTTGTTTGCCAGGCTGGTCAGCAAGGTGTGGTACAAAAAAAATATTGTTGTAAATTCCTCCGGTGCCAGTGCTGCTGCGATTGCTGCCAAAGCAGAAAAAGTCATTTTACGTACAACTCCTATGCACAAGCGAATTTTGTCCGGTGGAAAAACAATTGCTTACAGCATGAAAACCTCGACCTTGCCGAAGGCGATGGTATCGGCACCGATGCGCAGAATATTGCGACCGCGCGGCAGATTGGCAAAGAATATCGGTTTTACGGAAAGCGCAGGCATTAATAATTTATTAACTCGCGTGAACCGGGAAGAGGTGAGCGCAGCACCTCCGCGAGAAGTGCCTGAAAACCTGGTAACGCACGAAGATGTAGCCAGTACGACCCGGCCTGCTTATGCGCCGGGATTTTTGCAAAAACTATTAAAAAAATATCCAATACTGCTTTGGTTACCTTTGATTTTATCGCTGTTGCTGATTATTTTTTTATGGTTTGCAAAATTGATAACAGGATTAGTTAGCCCAGCCCTGTATTTCATTGCCTTTGTTGGTTTTAGTTTGTTTGTATTTTTCAGAAAGGTTCAGGCTGACTTGAATCGAGCCGAAAGCATATTGCCCGAAAATCAAAAGCCACAAGTTGTCGACGATTTCCCGAAATCGCCAAACTTTAAAATCACCCCGGCGGGAGATTCGTTCAGGGCGGTCGCAGGACAAGAAGACAGCGAAGAAGCGCAACGGTTTAAAACAGCGCTGAGAGGCAGTTTTGATTTCGTGACTCGCAGCGCGGAGGCGGGTGCACCATTGCCTTTAACTCCCATGAATTTTCAGGCAGTGATCAATGATACAGTGTTTGCACTGAACCCTTCCGTTACTATTCCACGCTATCTATTGGGACACATTCAAATTCCACCGCGCATAGTAGATGCTTTAAAAGAAAAATTTGTCGAAGTAATGCATTACCCGGTAATTGATTATCCCATGTATAAGCCTTTACTCGATACCGGCACAGATAATTTTGTTCCAAATTTAAATCTGGTTGAACAAAATTCCATTTCCTTATTGGAAACCAATCAAAAGTTTATTGAATCCTACATGGTGGGGCTTAATCACGAGTTTGTTCGTGAAATGCAGTGGCGTGAATTTCCGACCGATATGATGGCAACCTGCTTCCGACAATTCTGGGATGTAACCAGTGTGCTAAACAGAAAAAATTTAAATGACGAAGAATTCAGGGAATCGCTGCGAGACATTCCACCCATTCATAAATGGTCAAAGTTTTCGGTCCTGGGAGATCACGATTATCGCGAATTGTTAGGTGATAAAGAGGAAGAAGTGGTTCTGATTATACGCGGTGAACTTTTAAAAAAATATCCTACCGCAGTGATTTATGCCCATAAAGCCAAGTGGGCCCTTGATGAGGACGACGAACGTGACCTCAGTAAGCCTCGTGAATTTGAAGACCGGGGTGATCCCAATACCTACATAAAAACGCCCTTGTACAGTGCCAAGGCAGAACCGGATATCTATTTTTTCGGGTTTGATTTAACCATTCTCGAAGCTAAAGGCGACAGTGGGGAAGACGAAGATGACGAAGCGGGTTGGTTCTTTGTTATCAAAGAAAGACCGGGTGAGCCGCGGTTTGGTTTGGATGTGCCAGGACTCCTTGAAGATTACGCCGTGAGTAAAGTCGAAAACTGGAACGATTTGGCTTGGTCTCATGTAGTGGAAAATATCGCCGCAGATAAATATTTGAGCTTGAGCGGCCCACGATCAGTGTCGGTTGATGACCCACCTGACCCACAACCTGAAGACGGTGAGGCGCATGATGCCTGGCAACAAAAAAAGGAAGATGCGCATTTGGTTTGGGATAACACCATAAATTCTGCTGAACTGGCTTATATTCTTTATCAGGTGCCAGTACTGATTGGTGTGCATTCTTCGGAAATGCTACCCGATGAATGCAGTCATGATTAAGGAGTACAGGCATGAGTTTTGAGGATTTTCAAAAGCAGCTTCAACAAAACCGAAGCTCCGCTGAACAACTAAGAGAGCGCCTTAAAGGTGATCGTCAGGCCCTGGGGAATGTTTCTCGTAAGCGCAAACAACTCGTTCGTCAGGTTTCAGGCGATGACATTGAACAGAACAAGGAATTTATTAAACTTAATCGCGATGAAAGGACGCTCCGTTCACGTGTTGCGCAAGGCAAAGCAGGTTATGCGGCCTCGCTCGCAGCAGAATTTGAAGGCTTGCAACAGTATATTGATTTCACCAACCCCATTAATAACCTGTCCAATTTAAAAGACGACACTCCGATTTTACTCTTTCCTCTGCGCCTGGAAACTCGCTTTAAAAAAATCCAACGCGGCGATACAACGACAGATCAATTGTGGGTGCGGGTATTTCCTGACGATATTGCTATTGATTCGTTTGAAAGTGATCTATCAAGTACGGAAATTCGCAATTTACGGCGTTACTGGATCAATCGTTGGAAAGCCGGAAAAACAGAAGAGGGTAACCGTGCAGCCTGGCGTAATCTGGCATCATCTCACGGGCCTGGTCGAGCATGGTGGTTAATCCAGCAATTTGTGCCAGACAATATTGTTGCTGAACCTGAAATTCAAAACGGTGAAATCATTTTGGTGATTCCTGTTGATAGTCTGCCTTCAAGTGATCAAGGTAGCGCACTTGATAAATACTGGACTGCAGTGTGGAAGGCCAATAAGGACAACGCTGAGCTCAATGACGCCTGGAACGAATTAATTAGCGACTTGGGTAGTGAACCCGCCGCACAGAACGCCATTGAAACCTGGGCGCCTGCAAATATTAATGATCTGCCGCCGACGGGTTTTGATTTCGCAACGACTACCGTAAAAATTGAATTTTTGGATTTTCCGCTTGCGGAAGAAATCGATACCAAAATTCACGCCTGGTCGCAGCCTCCGCGTACCACCATTCTCCCCGAACGTTTTGTGCTGCTGTGTTATCGCGCTGGCGAACTGGATATGGAACCACAACTGGGCAATGTGGTTGCGCCCAACTTGATTCTTGGCCCTGATCCTGCGGCCGAAGAAGGTGAAGATTTTCGTCTTGCTTCGAAAGAGGAAGCCGAGGCCGATCCCAATATTGAGAAAGGCGATTTAATTTTCAGCGAACACATGCGTTGGATGTTTGATTTTGACGAAGCCATTAGCAAAGGCATGGGGTTTAAAGTCAATTTAACACCAGACCAAGCAGCAAACGGTTTTGACCGGGTGTTGGTGCTCGGTGTGAAATTGGGTGCTGACAAACAAAGCGGCCGGCAAAAAGTTGAGGAGTTGTTTGAGCATCATCATCACAGCCGCAAAGGAATGGGTATTTTAAAACAGGGCACGCCCACCAATAATACTGAGGACGATAATTCTGGCTACAGTTGGCGTCATGATGCCGATGAAAGTTTTAACCAGTATTTTAACTCCGAAGATGTATTGAGTGATTCGACTGACTGGTTTGCACAAACTGACGGTCGTTGGTTGTCAGAAATGCTGGGGCTTGATCCGGAAAAATTACAACATATTGATAATTTTTCGCAAAAAGATATTTGTGAGGGGCTGGCCATGCAGCGGGCACTGTGGCCTGCAACGATGGGGCATTTTATGCAGAGCATAATGAATCCCGTCTTTAATGACGAAACCATTGAAGATACTCGCCAGTTTTTTAAACACTATGTTAGTGGTAGGGGATGTGTGCCGG
>JBNKVX010000120.1:0-7786 GCA_050299435.1 Cellvibrionaceae bacterium
ACAAGCAAATTTCTGTGTTGTGTGGTATTGATAATGTTACTTGGTGCTTGTTCACAGAGCTCAAAAACAGAAACAGCCAACGCCAAGATTGTCACGCAGCGATCAGTCGAGTTATTGAATAAGACGCTCCAGTCTTACGTAGATTCAGGGCAGATCGCCGGTGTATCGGCACTCGTTTTTGAAAAGGATAAAGAAGTTTATTTCAAGGCATTTGGTTTCTCGAACCTGGAAGAAAAAACACCAATGGCACGAGATACCATTGTGCGTATTTACTCGATGACGAAACCCATTACTGGTGTTGCTCTAATGCGTCTACACGAGCAAGGAAAGTTCAAGCTAGATGATCACTTAGACCGTTACCTCCCACAATTCAAAGACCAGAAAGTTTGTATCGCGCGTGCCCAAGATGGTTCGATGGTGTTAGAAGAGCCTATTCGGCCAATCACCATACGAGATCTCACGCGGCATACAGCGGGCTTTGCTAGCAGGGATGATGAATGCTTGGGCGAACAGGTAAAAAATTCGAATGCTTTCGATATTAATCACTCGCTTGAACAAACAGTGGACATCCTGGCGGCAATGCCCTTGGGCTTTCATCCTGGTGAAGAATGGGCTTATGGACCTTCGGTGGATGTACAGGCGAGGTTAGTAGAGGTGCTTACCAACACTCGGTTTGAGGATTACATCAAAAATGAAATTTTAAGCCCCTTAAAAATGGACACCACCGCCTATCAAGTTGCGAAGGAGAATCTTCCGCGCTTTTCTACGCTTTACGATTTATCTGATGATGGCCAACTTTCTCAGCGAGAAGAGCTGGAAGGCGATCTTAATACCAGCGAAGTCAATTTAAGACCTGGTGGCTGGGGATTAACTTCAACCATTGATGACTACGCACGTTTTGCACGCATGCTCGTCAACGAGGGTGAATTAGACGGTGTAAGAATACTCGCCCCTGAAACTGTGCGTATGATGGCATCAAATCATTTGGAAGAATCTGTCACCGAGCGTATGTGGTTGCCAAGTAAGGGTGAAGTGGGTTTTGGAATTGATTTTGCGGTACGCTTGCGCGAGGCCAAGAACGCCGAGGAGAATTACGGAGAAATCGGAGAATTTTTCTGGGATGGAGCAGCCAGCACAATGTTTTGGATAGATCCAAAAAATAAGCTTGTGGCGGTACTCTTTGTTCAACTTTTTCCTTTTGACAAGATAGGCCTACACAAGAGTTTTAGAGATGCGGTGTACGGAATTGAACATCCTGTAACCCAGAGCAATTAAATTTTAAGGGTTAGCACTGCACTGAGCGACTAGCCCTTACTTTTCAATTTTTGATTTCGAATATTTGCCAAAACCGAAAACTGGTTCATAGAGGCTGAAATGATATAAATAAGCCCCAAGTAGCCATTACGGGTAAACGATAATAATACCTCGTCACTAAGTTTAGCTAATTTATCCAGGCTAATAGTATATAAGCCCTTTAAATTTAACTTTTCACCCTTGTCGAAATTTAAATTTAAGTCGACAGCTTCGATCAGGGCGTTTTCATTCAAAACATTCACAAATTTTTCCGTTTGCTCTAGCCCAGAATGAAACTTACCCAATGCAAATTGAATTTTTTTTAAACTCTGATTTGGCTCGCCATTTTCTGAAAACAGTAAATCGCCTGCATCACTACTAAAGCGTGGATTTTCAGTGTCTATGACGATCTTTTCATTGTCTATGTAGAAACCATTACACTGATAAACGAGTGGATCAAAACCACCTCTCTCCTCAATGGTTTTCAGGTGATCCTCTCCAGACTTTAAACTCAATATTGTGCAAATATAAAATGTTCCCTGCTCTGGCTCCTTGGTGAGCATGATGGGCCCCGAACACGCAGCCAAAGGAATTTCATCCAACACAATTGGCGCATAGGGTGGCAGATTATCTACAGATTGCCGAAGGCGAAGCTTTTGATGTTTTTCAGAGTTAAGCAACTCAAATTCAGCCATTTAATTCTCTCCCAGCGATTTATCAAACGGCTTGTAAACCGTGCTCATTAATCTTATTTATAAGTTCTCTGTGCTTTGGTAGCCCAGTTAAGAAACGCTCAGTCAGTTTTTGATTTTCCCGGCGCGCGCTCTCGGCCATTTTTGCTTCTCCGCTCAATGCTTCTGGCATAATTTTAGTTTGATAGCCCATACCGTACAAAACATATTGATAACTCGCAGCCGGAAACACTTCTTCAATTCTATTGAACTCGTCATGAAACCAAGGAGACTGATACTCCCACAATGTCATAAGCTCTTTTAGTCTATCCGGTATCGTTTCTGCTTCCAGGTTATCGCGCCAAAATGCAGTGTCTTTACGTTTGCTCAGAACATAATGAAGTTTCAGAAAATCTATTATTCGTCCCCAGCGATACAAAGTTGTTTCATTGAAACGTTTCGCCACAATATCCATAACTTCTCTACAAGGTGGCAACTGTTCTGCCAACAACTTTGCTGATAGCTCAATTAAAACAATCGCGGAGGCTTCCAATGGCTCCAGAAAACCGGCAGCCATTCCAACTGCAACACAATTGCGCTTCCAGAAAAGTTCTCTATGACCAGAACGAATCGCAATTTTCCTGATGTTCAGATCGGCCTCTTTTTCTCCAACATAGGCCCTCAGTTCGCGTTCCGCCTCATCATCTGAAATGTGCCTGCTTGAATAAACATGTCCAACACCGCGTCGGCTTGGTAAGCCAATATCCCAAATCCAGCCGGAAGATTGCGCTGTGGATAAGGTTTGACACGCAATGGGCGCATTTTCACCCTCGTATGGAACATGCATCGCGAGAGCCGTATCGCAAAACAATATATCACTACAATCTTTGAACGAAACGCCAAGCTTTTCTCCCAATAGAAGTGCACGAAACCCTGTGCAATCGATGAAAAAATCTCCCTCTATTGTGCCTACCTGTTCCGTTTCCACTCCGCTGATATCTCCACATTCTTTTAAGTTTATCGCGGTAACATCAGCCAATATGTGTTTAACACCCAAACTTTGGGTGCAATGTTTTTGAAGGAATTGCGCAAACTTGCCGGCATCCAAATGATAAGAGTAATTGGCGATCGCATCGAATTCTGCTGTTGCAATTGTTTTTGGAGCCAAGCCGTCACTGCAAATTCGGGCTTGCGGACAAACTGCATCGCAAAAACTGAGATTATTGGAATTTTCTATCCAATGGGGAACCAAATTAACGCGTGAAAATCCCTGGGGAAGCATTAAAGGGTGAAAATAGGAATCGTTGGTCTCGCCAGTTGTCCATTTATCAAATCTTGCTCCCTGCTTGAAAGAGGCATCACACTCTCTGAAAAAATCCGTTTCGGAAACACCTATTCTTGACAAAGTACTTCGCAGTGTTGGCCAAGTCCCCTCTCCCACTCCAATTATTGGTGTGTTGGGTGACTCAATCAAGGTTACCGTAAAACCAGCCGCCATTCGACTCTGATGTTTTGCCGCAATTACGGCAGCAGTCAACCAGCCTGCGGTACCACCACCAACGACCACAATACTTTGAATAGCTTGCATATACTTCAATAGCTTTAATTGAAAAGAGGGTAGATAAACTACCCCCTTATATACTTTAAGTTAAGGGGCTTATCTTACAGCTTGTAACGAACTCCCAAAGTATACCTTGTACCGTAAGCCCAAACATCCAATTGCTGATTATCATATCGTCCATGAGTACTCATTGTGTCATTAGTAATATTTATCCCTTCCAGGAACACATTGAATTGCTCATTAATTTGATAACTTGCACTCAGGTCAATTTGCGTACTTGCATTAACAAATGTTGGCTCTGTACCAAAAGCTGACAAGTTTTGAGATTGACCAAACTGAAGTAGGTACTCATCCCGCCAGTTTACAGCGACACGCACTTCCAGTCCGTCTTTGTCATAAAAGCCAACAAAGTTTGCTGAATCGGCAAGACCTGTTACTGCAAATCCACTCAAGCTTATGTCATCACGGTCATAAGGCTTGTTTGTGTCAACCAAAGTGGTGTTCGCATTGAAACCAAATCCAGACTCTCCAAACACATGCTGCCACGCCAATTCCAAACCATTTACTCGCGCGTTTGGACCATTTATTTGCTGAGTCACAGTGTAAATTGCTGGCTGCCCTGTAGAAGGATCAATCACATCATTAATGGTTTGACGCTGAGTCCCCTGGACAATGAAGTTAGTTACATCTTTGAAAAAGAGGTTACCCGACACATAAGAGTTGTCTTGATAATACCATTCAAGCGCTAAATCCATGTTGTCCGATAGATACGGTTGTAACGTTGGGTTTCCTCCATTTGCACTCAAGGCGCCCACACGAGGCAAGGCACCAACATTCAACACGGGTGTCAAAAGATTGATCGCTGGTCGAGTTAATGTACGTGATGCATCGAATCGCAAGATAAGATCATCATTCAGTTCAAGTTTTGCGTCAAAACTCGGTAACAGAAAAGCGTAATCATGACTTGTTGAGATTGGCTGCGACTCTGAAAATGTTGTGGTCAACAAAGTCGGATCAGCTTCGCTCAACTCCAATAGGGTTGGTACACGACCAATACCAGCAGAAGTCACATCGGTTCGCTCCTGTCGAACACCAGCACTCAAGTTAAATGGAAGATCACCCAGCTGTGTATCGAATTTAACATTAAAGAATAATGAAAAAGTACGTTCTGTAATGTCACGCACACTTCCAGGGTCTAAAGCCAAGTCCAAACTGCCAGTATAATTAGTTCCACAACATGGATAGTTGTAACCAGCAATGGTTTGGGTTTGAGGGTTACCTTGACCTTCCAAAAAGTCATAAGCATCATAGGGGCTGTAAACCAAAAGGTTTGGCATTAATGAATCACTGCCAGAAAACCCAGGAATAAAATTTGATGTGCTGGCGTATTCGCGAGGCATACTACTTGGCAAAACCAAGCCGGTAGTTCGACCTGAAGGTGCACCGTACCCTGCCCAGGTTTGCCAAAAATTATTGGCAAAAGTATTCATATTTTGCAAAGTGAAATTGTCGTCAACGATTGAGGCACCCACATCAACAGAGACGTTGTCTTCGGTCCACGTCGTTTTAAACTTCGCTTGTTTGATTGTGTCGCTGTTTTCCTGACGAGTTCTCACAATTACATGAGATCCAATCACAGTAGGGTCCAGAACACGGGACTCGTCACAACCCGGGCCATAAGTTGTCATTTCCGGCAGCGCGCTTGAGCTATCACCAACCGTTCTCACACCCATATCGCAGCCAAGGTCACCGCCATAGCCGGTATCCATGTTGTCTGAACTGTTCGGTTTTAGTTCACTTTTTGCGTGCGACAAATCAAAATCATAAGTCAGATTTTCATTGGCTTCGTATTTCAGATTAATACCAAACTGATTTGTCACAGTTAAAGCGTTAACTATGGAAGAATTCAGGTTCATTACATCGTCGAGGTTAATAAAATCGACAATTGTCCCGTTTTCATCAAGCTCTGCTTCACGATAAGCATTAAAGTCAAACCATGCACCAAAACCATAGTTAAAGGTTTCAATATCCTGACGAGAATAATTGTCGTCGATGGTTAACAATAACTTATCATTCGCTTGCCATTGAAACGCAATTCTTCCATCTATCCGCTCATCGGTTGTGATATTTTGGTCAGCACCAAACTGTTGTCGATACCAAGACACAATTGTTCCTGCCTCATCCATCTCTGTGGGCGTACAGGTTGGTGTTAACTGACACTCGCGTAAATATCCACCTTGCCAACCGGATTCAAATACATGGTTTGTCTCTGTTTCGTGGCTGGTACTAATTACATCAACAAGAAAACCCACTGTGTCGTCTGCAAAGGTGTTGCTATAAAGGGCACCGTAAGTGGGTTGCAATTCACCAGATTGCTCTTGCATATTGGTCGACACGGAAGCGGCAAAACGCTGCCCCGGACTATCAAAAGGTTTAGGGTACATTACGTTAACGGTGGCACCAATAGAATTGCTCGACATGGTGACATCGGGCGATTTCATTACCATCAACCCACCGACAAAATCGGCCCCAACGGTACTAAAATCAATTGATCGTCCACCCGTAGCAGTCGAGATTTTTCTCCCGTCAAACAAGGTCTCGTTGAAATCGCCACCAAAGCCACGCACTGTAACTCCCGTTGGCTCTCCACGTTGTCCCGAGCGCTGAATTGAAACGCCAGGTATTCTTTGTAGAGCTGCTGCTACGTTCGCATCCGGAAATTTACCAATATCTTCTGACGTGATCGCATCAACAACACCAGCGGCATCGCGCTTGATATCCATATTTCGCTTCATGGATTGTCTCAAACCAACAATCACTACCTCTTCGGTCACAGTAGCTGCTTCCTGGGTATCTTGTGCAAATGCCATTTGCCCAACTCCAGCAGAGCCTGCAGCAAGCATAATGGCGGTACTAAGTATCTTTCTCTGAAATAGCTTCGGTGGCTTATTGGAGTTACTACTTAAACCATCTTTCATTGTGAATTTCTCCTCATATATTAAGAAATTGTAAACATTTACATTTTTTGTCTGACGATGCTGAAAAAGTGCACATAAATAATCTAAAGGTATTTAGTCTAGGTATAGTTATAGGTGTGGATAGATCGTTATCGCTTCGTGAGCAATACCGGAAATTTAGCCATTATTTTTATTTTGACTCTGACTAGATTAGCGCCCCGAGTCTTTTGGAGATTGGAGCACCATCCGGATGGTCGGATACGATACCCCTATTAAAGTCTGTTGTAAACCGGATGATGCGGTAAGGAAACCTTGTTCTATTCTCAATTACATTTGGATGTTTTCATATTTGAAATACATTGGTTTAGACTGGTCAACGCGCTTGAGAGACCTCCTTTTTACAATGTCTCAAAACTCAGTAAATATTCGCTCAGACTTCATTCTCCAAAGTAGAAGCTCATTAATTTGAGACGCGGGTTACAGCAAATTTTTGAATTTAATGGCCAATTAAAAAGCCCCACCGAAGTGGGGCGCAGTTGCAAGAAACACCGTCATTTTCCTGCAGTGCGCGATGCTAGCTAGTTCTGAATAGTCTTGAAATTCCCTGAATGCGGCGTGTACTGAGTCACACATAAGTAGTTATTCAACGAATTATTTTACTTTTTAAGTGTAGATGAACACCCCTCCCCACTTTATTCTGTCTTTACTTTATTCTGTCTTTTTTGAAGGGCGAATGTGAGTGGTAAAATAATGGCTTACGGAAGACGTCGCATTCCATATTAACAATATACGGATATCAACCCTATTCAATATGTGGTGAAGCAGAGGCAGTTACCTGCGGGAGGCTTGTTCCCTTTTTAGAGCAATAAATGATAGATTGCTCACTAAGAATGGTGAAAAAGCAATCACTATTAAAAGGAGGTTTTCCCAGGGAGTGATTTTGCATAAAGTCCATCGCTTCACTTTCTGATGTGTGTGCCAGTGTGGTTTTACAAATATTTTCGCCACAATTTACTTCAAGAAGAGAAGCGTATTCACTGTTCCAGATAGCTTCTTCGATAGCGGACTCCTGATCGCTTGCCCAAGCATAATCTACTCCTTGAGCTTTGTTAACAAATTCATCAAAATGCTGAATGTTTGCCAGAATTAGCTTTTGTTGTCTTTCTTCCTGTTGCGCAAACTCATGATCTTCAATAGGGTGCTGGGCGGAAATGTTTTCTGAATTCTCGCCTTGTGCACGCCGATTTTCCAAGTCCTGTAAATTTGCTTTCAGCTTTTCAATCTCTTTTTCAAGAAGATTTAAA
>JBNKVX010000121.1:0-7714 GCA_050299435.1 Cellvibrionaceae bacterium
GATCTCCGAAACCTTCGGAGGCAGGAAGCCGACGAAGAGCGTACAGGGATGTATTCACAGCGTGTTTCGGAGATCTGGGAGCACCCAAAACGAAATTGCTCTAAAAGTATTTCAGCACTGCCGCCCGAAGAAAATCACAATATCGACAAAATCTCCATTCATCGCATTTCTTAATGCATTCTCAAACATCTGTATAAAAAGTGCTCAATGTCACAATTTTGAGAAAATTTGTCGCGTAGAATAGCGGGTTCAGCGATATTCGGAGAGTAAAGACATGAGTAGCGACTCAACTTGGCAAATCTCACTGTGGGATTACGCAAACACGGTGTACAGCCGAGAACGGGTAGAAAGCATGAGCATCGAATTGCAGGATCGTTACAACGCAAATGTAAACGTTCTTCTTTGGGCAACGTGGCTAGAGGAAGAAAAAATCATGTTATCAGCAGATGTGTTGGATGATGTGATTGCCACTGTTGACGCAGTGAGTCTGGTTACCGTCAATCGACTACGAAGTGTGCGAAGAGATATTAAAACAGTTGGCGGCTTCACCAAGGTTCAGAGCCAGATGATCAGTAAGCTCATCTTGAATGCAGAGTTAGCGATTGAAAAAGTGCTGCTTCACCGTTTGCAAGACATGACTTTGAAGTTTATGGAAGTTATGCCCGATAAAATACAACCTATAAGTTTGGTAAATTATTTAAAACGTTTGAATTTAGAAGAACCCGAAAAGCAATCCCGGGCTTTTATTGACGCCTGCAGAAGTTCAAGTTTGGCATAAAAAAACCCGGCGTAAGCCGGGTTTTCTCTTTCTCAATATTAATAATCTCACTATTTTTGATTATCAAATAAGCTACCTGAAGGCGGGGCGCTGGGAGTGATTGGCGCAGGCGCAACAGGTTCAGGCTTTTTCTCAGGAGCAGGTTTCGGAGCTGGCTTGGGCTCAGCAGCCTTTACTGGTGCCGGTTTAGGTGTCGCTGGCATGGGTGTGACGGGTTTAGGCGCTGGTTTCGCTTCAGCGGGTTTGCTTGCTGCTGGTTTCGGTTCGGATTTAACAGCGGGTTTAGGAGCTGCTTTCTCCGCAACGGGTTTTGCTTTTTTAGGCGCAGCAGCCTTTTTGGGAGCAGCGGTTTTCTTGGCTGGCTTTTTAGTGCTTGCAGCCTTTTTAGCAGCGGGTTTTTTAGCTGCGACTTTTGCTTTAGGGGCTTTTGCCTTAGGAGCTTTCTTTACAGCTGCTTTCTTTTTAGCGACCTTCTTTTTTGGAGCCTTTTTCTTGGCGGGGGCTTTTTCAGCAGTAGCCGCTGCCTTCTTGGCAGCTTTTTTACGCTTTTTAGCAGGTTTCTTTTTAGCTTTTGCTTTAGCTGTCGCAAGTGCCAAAGTTTCAGCCATCGCTTTTTCGTTCTTGGCCGCATTTAAATCAGAATTTGCACTGGCAAGGGTGCTGAGAATGCCTGCGACTTCTTTTTTCTGAGCCGCAACCGCAGCTTTGGCTTTACTGATTTTAGCTTTGAGCGCAGCAGTAACTTTGCCCTTCTTCGCTGAAGCCGCTTTTTTGGCAGCTGTTTGAAGAGAAGAAAGTTTCTTTTTTGCCTTGGCAGCTTTCGCGCTCGCTGCTTTTGCTAATTTCTCTGCATCGCTAATTTTCTTCTTGCGAGCAGCGTCAATTTGCGCCGTAACTTTGGCGATCTTTTTCTCCAGTTCCGCAACTGGATCAGTTTTTTTCTTGGCGGCCATGAGCTTTTCCTAAGATTAGGTTGGTAAAATGGGTTAAATGTTATTAGTAATCTTTGTAATGCAATACATGAACTTCGGCAAATAATACCACTAGCAAAAAAAAGCTTAACTTTTTTTTTTAAAATTTCAAATAAAAAATGTAGATAGCCAGGACTTTAGTGGAATTAACTTTTAGTTTTGAGGTCTTGGTATGTCCCAAAGTGGGAGGTCTATTCTCCATTGGTTTAATAAGAGGAGGATGTGCCCTTCAGCACACTCGCGACGCATTGCGTTTGAAGGTCAATGGATCAATGTGTATAGTCTCAGGCGGTTAGCCCCGGGGGCAATCAATATAGCGACACAGCCGGCGAAAGATTGATGTTTTAAATCAACTGATCAGGGCAAATTACATTACATATCAAAACGGAGACAACATGAAAAAACAAATAAACCTAGCGGTGGCGGCGAGCTTACTTGTGCTTTTGGCTGGCTGTAATAATGATAAAGCAGAGCAACAAGCTTCCGAAGAAATGGTGCTGGATACGATGGAAAAGAAAGTGAGTTACATTTTCGGATACAACGTCGCCCGTCAAACGCTTCGCACTGAATTTCAACTGGATGCTGACATCCTTGCACAAGCGATTAAAGACACACAGGCAGAAAAAGAACCACGTTTTACCGAGGAAGAAATCAAGGAAATTATTAATGCTTGGCGGGCCGAAGAACACGATCGTATGATGGCACAACGCCAGGCGGAGCAAGAAAAAAACAAAGCAGAAGGTGATGCCTTTCTTGCAGAAAATGCCCAAAAAGAAGGAGTGGTTACCACAGAAAGCGGTTTGCAATACAAAGTTTTAACCGCCGGTGAGGGTGCCAAACCCAGCGCTGACGATCGCGTGAAAGTGCACTACCGTGGGAAACTTTTAGATGGTACTGAGTTCGATAGTTCCCATAAGCGAAATGCACCAGCCGAATTTGTTGTTAAGCAACTTATCCCTGGTTGGATAGAAGCGCTTCAATTGATGAAGGTTGGGGATAAATTTGAGATCTATGTGCCCTCGGATTTGGGTTATGGTTCTGGCGGCACCCCCAATATTCCACCTAATTCTGTTTTGACTTTTGAAATGGAATTGCTGGAAATTCTTTCAACAGAAAATGCAGCCATGCCGGAAGTCGGCGACAAAAAAGAAGGTTAAGCTTCTTGAAAAGGCCTCAATATGAGGCCTTTTTAGTGTTTACGCTTCAGTTTGTGGATAAAGCCGTTTGAGGCAATTGCCCAAATTTCGTCGGAATTTTCTCCAAAGGCAACATCCAGAATGGCGGCACTGGTAGGTTTCCATTTATCCCGTTTGGGAACTTTCCACCGCTGGATGGTTTGCATCGAATCAAGCGACCATAACTCAACCCATTGATCGGGTCTTCCCGTTAACAGGAGCGTGTTATCGTGACTGAAGCGCGCAGCGGTAAAGCGCACACCGCGTTTTAAATGTTCCGCCTTTAAACCTACTTCACCCTTTAGTTCGCCGTTTAAACAAGACCAAACTACGGCTTTGTCATATTTACTGGCACTGAGGACAAGCTTGCCATCGCTGGAAATTCTAACGAGTTGCACATCATCACCGTGTTCAAAACGTCCCAAAGCTTTGCCACTTTGGGTATCCCAACATACCGCTGAAAAATCTTCCGAACCGCTCACAGCCAGAGAAGCATCAGCACTTAGATCAACACTGCGAACACGGTTTTGATGCACAAAAGTGTGAAGGATTCCGCCGCGTTGAATATCAAACATCACAGCGTTGTGGGTATCCAGGCCAAGTAGAGCAAATTTCGCTTGGCTAGCGAGTGAGATATCAAGAATTTCTCCAGGCGCCGTCCAAAAACGTTTTCCTTCGCCGTTTTGGCTGTCCCAAAGCACCATATTGTTCGGTTCAGCAGTGACTGCCCAAGCATTGCCCGCTTCAAAATCGGTGGCGATGATTGTTGATTCCTCTCCCTCTTTATGGCGCCAATCAAAAAGTCTTTCGCCATCTGTTGTTCGCCAAAGGCTGGCACTGTGATTAATTGATGCAACAAGCGCCAGACTACCATCTTCATTCAGGCTTCCAGCGTGCAGCCCTTGCACAGCGACTTCAATTGATTCACTGGGGCCTGCAAGCTTATTGCATGCATACAAAGCACCAATAATGATGAGTAAAGTAGCGAGTCGTAAGATGAGAAACATGTCCTTGAGATTATTTAAGCCTATAGAATATATAGACTATAAATACCCCAAGAGTTGGAAGTTGGTTTGCTGAGAGTATTGTGTTACGCGACCTTATCTTTGTTTGCCGTGTGCAGCACTTCAATCATAGAGTCTTCTGCTTCGAAGCGTGTAACCAGAATCTCGCCCAAACGCGATAAATCTGATTCGATGCTTTCCAGGTCGTCGGTTTCCAAATATTTATCATTAAAGTCGAGCACGTATTCTGTTGTGCTGTCGATGGTTTGGTAGAGAACTCCCGCTTGCTTTAGTCCTTCTTTGTCGTCAAATTCATGGCCCTCGTCGATCAAATGATTATAAATTTCGAAATGACCTGCAGACACGTAGTCCACCATAATTTGACACAGCGCTTTGAGTTCGCCTCCACGTTCAATTTTGTCTGGCTCGCTGGAAATGTCAGAAAGGCTGCAATAAATAACGAGTAGTTCTTGCCGTTCCTGAAGCCAACGATCGATAACCTCGTTCACTCCACCCCATTTTTCCTTCGCAGTTTGACAGTGTTCCAACATATGCCCAATCCTGTTTTTATGTAAGTCAGTTGTCCTAAAAATAGGTGAAGATTAATGCCAGGGCAAGTCGCGTCGGACAAGCTGCCAAAAATTTATCGCAAGTAAGCCCATGAAGCCGACCAAGGTCCAAGCTGGAATACTTAAGCCCAACAAAGACCACAAAATTTCAGCACAATTACCGTCACCTTGAAAAAGCACTCTCAAAGCCTCTGAAAAGGGCAGAACCTCAAACATATATTCGAGACTGGGCCCACAAGCTGGTTGTTGATCAGCGGGTAAGCTCTGCAGCCAAGTGTGTCGACCAGCAACGATAGCGCCAAGAATGCCGCTGAGGATGCCCAGACTAGCATAAACGCGGCGTCCCAGGGCGCGTGGATTGTGTGCCCATGCTGCAAATGCAAATAAACCGACTAAAACCACAAATCCTCGCTGAGTCATACAAAGCGGGCAGGGTTCAAGTTTTAAGTAAGCCTCAAAGTAGAAGCTTGCAACCAGCATTAAAAACACGCAGGCGAGAAAAATATACAAATTCACCTTGCGAATCGTTAACAAATGCATGCATCACTCCTGAGTTGAAAAAAGATTGGAAAGAATAACAGGATGTGTATTGACCGTCATAATTCAATTGCGCCGTCTATGCTTATAGAAAGTGTGAAGTGAGAAAGAGTTCAACACAATGAAAAGCAAATTGCTCAGCATGCTCATTCTGCTATTTGGCTTGAGCGCAATATTAACGGTTTACGCCCAGGATGAAGGTCAACAGGAAGAAGAAGTTGCAGCAGAGGAACAGGCAGAGTCAGATCAAGCACAGCCAGGCGAAGAGGATAAAGAAGCCACAGGCCCCTTGCCTGCCATATATCTTCCCTTGAAACCGGCGTTTGTCGTTAACTATGGCGGCAAGGGTCGCTTGCGCTATTTAAAAACTGAAATGTCAGTGCGTTTGGCCAGTACGGATGCTGCAAATTCTGTGCGTCATCACATGCCTTATATACGCAACAATTTGGTAATGTTGTTTGCGCGTCAAACAGAAGAAACAATGAGCTCATTAGAGGGGCGCGAATTAATGCGTCAGGACGCCTTGATGGAGATACGAGAAATTCTAAAGGAAGAAGATGCTCAGGATGGTGTTCTCGATGTCTACTTCAATAGTTTTATTGTTCAAAATTAGTCTGTTTATGGAGCGATTGTTCGAATATTTTTTGTTTGAGATTTTAAATGCTATTTCGCTATGGCTGGGGAGGTATGCCCGAAACACGCTGTGAATACATCCCTGTACGCTCTACGTCGGCATCCTGCCTCCGAAGGTTTCGGACATACCTCCCCAGCCACGAAATAAATAAATCTCAAACAAAAAATATTCGAATAATCGCGTATTAATTTTTTGCACAACAATGTTGATACTGGCGATAGTAGTCGGCTAAATAGGAATCAAAGTCGACTTGACTCTTTGCTTCGAGATCGGCTTGTTTTTGCAATGAGAGCTGACTGATTTTTGCGAAATGTTTGAAGACTTTGTCGGGCAGTGCTTCGGCTCTAAGTGCTTCCGTGTGTTGTTTTGCAAGTTTCAGTGCATAGCTAGCGTAAGCGAGGTTTTGCTCGGTCAGTTCCCTAATGATACGTGCAGAAGGTGTGAGATTACTGTCGGCGACTTTTTGTTTTTGCAGATCAAGGCTTTCAGTAAAATCGACATCAGAACCATTACTTGCACTAAAGGCTAAATCCAATACTTCGGCAATTTCTTGCATGTCACTGAGTATCGCCTGTGCCCATGGGCGCATCGGTGTTTCCCTGCCTTCCAGATCAAGCAAGGAAAAATCATGCTTGCGACCCTCATTCACAACCCGCTTTTGGTTAAGCAGAACCCTATCTGCCTCAGCTTGGTCACAAGGTGGGCTATCAGAAAGTGCGCACCACAATAAAAACACATCTAAAAAGCGAATTTGTTCAGGATTAATACCCAGCGGATTGAAAGGATCAATGTCGAGACAGCGCACTTCAATGTATTCAACACCGCGATTACATAAGGCCATTAGGGCTGTCTCGCCGGGTTTGGCAGTGCGTTTGGGTCGAATACTGCTGTAAAACTCATTTTCAATTTGCAAAATACCCGTGTTTAACTGCAAGTAATTTCCTGCAGAATCTTTTAGGCCAATATGTTCATAGTCGGCGTAGGGTGTGGTGATGGCATTGCATAGGGTATTAATGTAAGTGCTTTTGAGGTTGTAACATACAAACAGATTTTCTTGTGCAGTACTTTGATAACCCAGATCGCCCATACGTAAGGAAGTTGCCCAGGGTTTGTACAAGGTGTTTTGATCGTGAGCCATCGGCAGCAGATCGTGATCCCGCCCTGCCACAAAACTTTTGCAACTCGCCGGTGACGCACCGAAGAGATAAATTAAGAGCCAGAAATAACGTCGAAAATTTCGGATTAAGGCAAAGTATTTTTTATCTTTGTAATCCTGCAAATCATCAAAACTGCCTTCGCGTGTGTGTAGCCAGGCCCAAAAGGCATCAGGTAAAGAAAAATTGTAATGCACACCCGAGATGGTTTGCATGGCGCGCCCATAACGATGTCCCAAGCCTAAGCGGTAGGTGGTTTTCATCTTTGCGTTATTAGACTCGCCATACAACGCGACAGGTATGGTGCTATCGTCACCCAGGACGCAAGGCATACTGCTTGTCCAAAGTAACTCCTCATCTAGCGACTGCACAGCAAAACGCTGAATAAGATTAAGTTGATCAAATATCTCCGACCGATGATGTGACGGGGGTGTGATGAACTCGAGTAAGGCTTCACTGAAATCTGTGGTGATTTGCG
Organism: Cellvibrionaceae bacterium; assembly: GCA_050299435.1. Classification (GTDB taxonomy): domain Bacteria; phylum Pseudomonadota; class Gammaproteobacteria; order Pseudomonadales; family Cellvibrionaceae; genus 1162T-S-0a-05. The sequence continues at coordinate 7,301 of JBNKVX010000121.1, forward strand.
GATGAGTAAGTGCTGACCCCAAGCGAACGTGATGAGGCGTACGGGCTAGCGAACCATCACTGCTGACGCGCAAAGCCTCGCGTTCGGCTCCTCGCAGGATGCCGGTCAGTAATGCAGCATTGCGCCGCTTAGCCAGGTTACTTAATAGCGAGGGAGCCCTGCGCTCTTCGGCGGTTTCCACGTCTTAAGCGATGGCCTCTTCTGCTTCAATGATAGGCAGGCCTTTAGCGTCTTTTTCAACTGTTTTTACAGCAAGCCGCAATTCCGGGTTTTTCACTATCAGCTCGACTTTCATGTTGATGGCTTCATCCTTATGAGCGGTGCGATAAAGATTAGCCGGGTTGGCTTGAGCTTCAGATGCAGAGAGCCATACGCCCTCTTTATCCAGATATAAGTCATTAGAATTGGTAAGAA
>JBNKVX010000122.1:0-7693 GCA_050299435.1 Cellvibrionaceae bacterium
GATCCGGTAACGCTCGCCTTGCTCAGGATGGCTTGTTTTGAATTTTCGACGCGCCTTGATGTGCCTTACAAAGTGGTAATAAACGAGGCAGTTAATTTAGCTAAAAAATTTGGTGCTGAAGATAGCCATAAGTTCATTAATGGCGTTCTGGATAAAGTGGCAAAAGATTTGCGCCCAGCCGAATCCAAATAAATTTTCCGATGAATATCTCAAAAAATCAAATTGAACTCCGAGCGTATTGTGAATGAGTTCGATTTGATTGCACGCTACTTCAGCACGGAAGACTGCGCAAGAGGCGTAAGCTTAGGCATCGGTGACGATTGTTGCCTGCTGCAAACAAACAATCGAAAAATGTTTGCTGTCTCAGTCGATACTTTGGTGAGTGGTGTACACTTTCCTGCGAATGCAAGCGCAAAAAATATTGCGGAACGCGCTCTGCGTGTTTGTCTAAGTGATTTGGCAGCAATTGCAGCCGAACCCAAGTGGTTTACCTTGGCTTTAACTTTGCCAGATGTCGATGAAAGCTGGTTAAAAGATTTTTCCGCTGCGTTAAAAGAAAATGCTGAACTCTACAATTGTAGTCTAGTAGGCGGTGATACAACCAAAGGTCCTCTCGCAATTACACTGCAAGTGATGGGAGAGGTGCTTGAAAATGAAGCGACAAAAAGAAGTGCGGCCTGTCCTGGTGATGCAATCTATGTGACGGGCACCTTAGGTGATGCAGCAGCGGCACTCGCGGCAATTAATGGCGAGATCGAATTTGGACAGTCTGAAATGGAATTTTTGCTGGATCGCTTTTATCGTCCCATGCCGCGTTTTTATGAACAGAATAAAATTCGCGGTTTAATCAATGCTGCAATAGACATCTCGGATGGCTTGCTGGCTGACTTGAAGCATATTTGCGATCAGAGTCATGTTGCAGCACAGATAAATCTAGAAGCACTGCCATTTTCAGATTTGCTTGAAAAATTTCCAGATTCAGCGCGTCGTGAAAAATGGGCGCTTACAGGTGGAGATGATTATGAGTTGTGTTTTACTGTGGCAGGAAAAAATAAAAAACTGATAGATGAAATGACTCTAAGCGGTACTCTGAATGCAACTGAAATTGGCAGCATAATGGAAGGCAGTGGCGTGCATTGCTATAAACAGGATCAGCTCATTCAGTTTGAACAACAGGGATATTTGCACTTTGAATAAGCACTTGCCAACACCTTCAATATCTCAGCTTATCAAAGATCCGCGATTGCTTTTGGCTTTTGGTTTTGGCTCGGGCCTCTCGCCTGCGATGCCCGGCACCATGGGGACTATCGCTGCGGTTCCCTTATATTTGTTACTGGCGCAAGCGGATATTTGGCTGTATTCACTTGTATTGCTTAGTGCGTTTATAGTGGGAGTTTACCTCTGTCACTACGCTTCACATAAGCTTGGTGTACATGACCATTCAGGCATTGTGTGGGATGAGTTTGTAGGCTATTGGCTGACTATGTTGGCGATTCCGCTAAACTGGAAAACAGTCACACTCGGTTTTATTCTGTTCCGAATTTTTGACATGCTGAAACCCTGGCCTATCAGCTTGGCAGATAAACATATTCACGGTGGGTTCGGCATTATGTTTGATGATATTCTTGCAGGTCTTGCGGCATGGGCATGTTTATTTGCGTTGTGCTGGTACGGAGTGGTGTGATATGACTCGTCTTCGAATGATTAAGATATTTTTAATGAGTGCGCTTTTTCTTGCGGGCATGGCTTCTCAAGCTGATGTTGAAATTGCAGTGCGCGGTCTTATGAAAAACAGTGCCGTAGTAGAAATAAATGGTAAAAGACGATTACTTAAGGTGGGTAAGTCTTCTCCGGAAGGCGTCAAACTGATCAGTGCTAATAGCAAAGAAGCTGTTTTGGAAGTAAACGGCGAACGGCACACTATGGGTATCAGTAAACAAGCCGGGATAAAATTCACTGAAAGTGCGAAAAATGAATTTAGAATACCACGTGGGAATAATGGGCATTTTTATACGACGGGTTTAATTAATAATAAAGCATCCAACTTTGTTGTTGATACCGGCGCGTCTTCTGTTGCATTGAGTGAAGAAGAAGCCAAAAGGTTGGGCATCATGTATTTAAATGCCCCGCGCATAGAAGTATCGACGGCAACCAGCAGTGATTTGGGCTATTCCATAAATCTAGTCAGCGTGACTGTGGGTTCGATTACTGTTTTTAATGTCGAAGCCATCGTTTTGCCTGGCCGTTATCCGGAAGTGGTGCTCTTAGGAAACAGCTTTTTAAACAAACTCGATATGCAAGTTGATTCTGGTGTACTTGTACTGGAAGCGAAATATTAGTATGCCTATAAAATATATTGAATCTTCTAAACTTCCCACCTCCTGGGGCATGTTTACCATGTACGGATTTGAAGAAGTGAGTGTGGAAAAAGAACACTTGGTTTTAACTATGGGTCAGTGGGATGAAAGCACGCCAGTATTAGTGCGAATTCATTCAGAGTGTTTAACAGGAGATGCACTATTTAGTTTGCGCTGTGACTGTGGTGCTCAATTGCAGGCGGCGATGCACAAAATTTCACTTGAAGGTGTGGGCGCAATTTTTTATTTGCGTCAGGAGGGCCGTGGCATTGGTCTGCTGAATAAAATTAAGGCTTATCATTTACAAGATAAGGGCGCAGACACAGTGGAAGCGAATGAGGCTCTGGGTTTTGGTGCAGACATGAGAGACTATTCCATTCTTAAGCCGATGCTGGAGCATTTGGGAATCAAAAAAGTGAAATTAATGACCAATAATCCGCGAAAAATTTCTGCTCTGAAAGAGCTTGGAATAGATGTCGTTGAGCGCATTCCACACGAAACTGGCAGAAACCCTCACAACGTAAATTACTTACAAACCAAGAAAGGCAAGCTTGGTCACATGCTTGAAAACAACGAAGAAAAATAGACTAAGAAAACGCCTGACAGCAAGTCAAAATAAAATAACTAATACTCGAACTCGTGTGGTGTAATTCTTGGCAATATGCTTTGTGGCTTATTGCGTGGCTTCCTCAAGCTTGCGTTCAACTTCTTCCTCTTTCTGCTTCAACAAAGCTTCTGTTTCCTTGGCTTTTTCCAGAGTTTGTTTTTGATGTTCCGGTATTACGCCAGTGGGTTTACCCTCTTTATCAGTGCAAGAGGAAATGACGAAGCAAATTAAAGCTAATATCAGATATCGCATAGTGTCACCATTGAGATTACTGTTGCACTTGAGTATAGAGCCTAATCAGGTTGTACTTGTGAATAAAGCTGTATATATTCGCTAAACATAGATTAGCGCTTCGGGGGTTAAAAATCTATGTCACTTTCATCACAGCAAGAATCGATAAATTACCCAGGTCATTTTGAACCTTTATATCAAACGCTTATCGATGAATTTACGCAAAATATTCTAACCGGCGAGCTTAAGCCAGGCGATTGTGTGCCCTCCATTCGCATCCTTGCGAAAGAGCGCAAGGTAAGTGTGATTACAGTTAAGCGTGCCTATATGGAATTGGAGCGCAAAGGTTTGATCACGACACGGCCGGGAGTGGGCTCATTTGTGGCAGAAGACCAAAATCGTGCCTATCAAGAAGCACACGCAGCATTGGAAGAAAGTTTGCGTAATGTGATCGCGCAAGCTCGCATACTGAATATCAGTGACGATAAATTAGCTACTTTGTTTTATCGCGTGAAACAATACTCATCCTAAGAAAATGCACGCAAGGTCTTTAGAGGCGCTGTTTGAATCACTTTGCGCGTTGATAGCCAGCCAAACAAGCCAATTAATAGCGCGCCAATAATCGGCCCACTTAGCCAAAGTACAAAATGCGGGTGCCATGGCAATTCAAAGCTGCGTGTTTGTAAGAGATAAAGCATTAACTCTGCGCCAATGGTGGCCAAGAGTCCCGCGAGAAAGCCTAGGCTACAAAATTCTATTAGCAAAGTTGTGCTCACCAATTTTTTATTCGCGCCCAAAGTCCGCAATATCGCACTTTCTTGCATGCGAATATCCAGGGTAGCTTGTACGCTAGTAATAAGCACAAGAAAGCCCGCACTCAAAATGAGTAATAAGATAAATTCGATGCCTAAACTCACTTGGCGAATAATGTTTCTTATCTGATCCAACATCTGATCCAGCTCAACTATAGAAATAGTCGGAAACTGTCTCGCCAAAGTATTTAAAAAGGGTTTCTTTTCCGGCGGCAAATAAAAACTGGTTAGCCAGTTAGCAGTACTACCGTCTAAAAGGGGCTGACTAAAAATCATAAAAAAGTTGGGGTTCATGGAATCCCATTGCACTGTGCGAAAGCTGGCTACTTTCGCTTGCACTTCACGTCCGGCGATACTGAAGATTAAGGTATCTCCGATTTCAAGCTCCAAACCTTTGGCATATTCCTGTTCGGCAGAGACCCATAACTCTTCACCCTTTTGTTGTTCCTCTTGCCACCATTTCCCCTCTACGATTTTATTGTCACTGCCCAAGGTTTGCGACCAGGTGAGATTGAGTTCGCGGACATAATTCATGTTGTTTTCCGCGTTCTCACTGCGTTCTTTCATGCTGATGTCATTGATCTGTGTGATTCGGCCTCTCACCATCGGGTAAAAGGGTTGTCGTTCGATTTGGTTCGACTGAAATAATGCGTCTAGCGCACCTTTTTCGTTGGGAAAAATATTGAAGGCGAAATGATTGGGTGCCTGTTCGGGAATTTGCTTTTTCCATTCGCTGAGTAGGCTCGTACGTGTAATTGTCATTACAAATAAAAGCATAAACAACACTGAAAAAATCATAATTTGCAGCGCGTTGCTGCTTTTGTGTCTTTGCAAATTGGCTAAGCCCAGCCGCCAGTTTTGACTAAAAAATTTAGAACTTTTTCGTGTCACTGTGACCAGGAGATTGGCCAGAGTCCAAACACCCAGTAAACATAATCCTGCACCCAGGCTTAATACCAGGGTCATCATCACACTTTGGCTATACCAAAAAATTAGAACAATGACCGCTAGGCCGCCAATGAGGCTTGTGCGAATTTTGCTGATGACTTCTAAACTGTCATTTTTTCGAAGTACTTTTGCGGGTGGAACCTGTCGCAAGGCGAGTAAAGGAGGGGCGGCAAATGCGAGCAAGGCAACAAAACAGGAAATAGCACCTACAAGCCAGGCTTGCAAGTTAGCACCGACAAGTTCGCGTGGTAAAAAGGCCGAAACAATGCTGAGCATCAGACTGTGGAGCAGCCATCCAATAAAGACACCCAGACAGACACCGAGCCAGCCCAGTATTAGCAAGTTTATGCCGTACAAAATACTAATGCCGTTGGGCTTTACACCGAATGTTTTTAGCAGCGCAACGTGATGACTTTGCCTATTCGCATAGCGGCGTGCGGCAATTGCAATAGCCAAACCGGAAAGCACGACACACAAACTGCCCGCTAAAAGTAAAAAACGTTCAGCACGTTTGAGGGCACCTTCAATTCCGCGATTGCTTTCTTCAATGCTAATCCAGCGATGATGTTCGCCAATAATAGGATCAAGCCAATCTTTAAAATCACTGATGACATTGCTTTCACCGGCTAGCATCCAGGTGTAATCAATTCTGCTACCAGTTTTAATGACTTGAGTACTGTCAATGTCATCAAGGTTCATGAGTACACGAGGCGCCACGCCAAAAAAACTTTGTGGGCTATCAGGTTCTTTAATGATCGCCATGCTGGCTACGAATGTTGCTTCGCCCAGTTGAACTTGGTCTCCCACTTGAATATCCAGCAATCCAAACAAGCGAGAAGCTAACCAAACTTCTCCCTGCGGCGGGGCATTACCCAGTGTTTCTACAAGCCCAAAAGGGGTGGAAGATAATTGCAACTCGCCTTTTAAGGGGTAAGTGGCCGATACGGCCTTGACTCGGCCAAGCTGCATGTTTTGATCGGAAAATAACATGCCACGAAAACCCAACGCATAAGCATGCCGTAAACCCAGATCCTGGGCTTTGCTTTCCCACGCAGCATTCATGGGAAGGGAGCCGCGAATTTGGGCATCGGCTGCCAGAAAATGCGAGGCTTCATCAACAATAGAATTTTGGATGCGGCTGACAAAAAGACTGATGCTAGTAATGGTGGCCGTGGCCAGCACGAGGGAAAAAAGTAAGAGTGTTAATTCTCCGCCTCGCCAGTCACGCCATAACAATCGCAAAGCTATCGTCATTCAGGACTTTCTCGCAATTCGCCTGCATCCATGACTAACCTTCGTTGACAGCGCTGGGCTAGATTCAAGTCGTGGGTTACCATCACCAGAGTGGCCCCTGCTTCCTGGTTCATCTCAAATAGTAAATCTGCAATTTTGTTTCCGGTCACAGTATCGAGATTCCCGGTGGGCTCATCAGCAAAAAGGAGTGGGGCCTCGCATGCAAAGGCCCGTGCAAGCGCAACACGCTGTTGTTCACCGCCCGAGAGTTGTTTGGGGTAGTGGTGATGGCGAGCTTCCAAACCGACACGTTGTAAATACCGTTTGGCTAATTCATCTGCATTTTCCAGCCTACGGACTTCCAGCGGGAGTAAAACATTTTCAAGAGCGGTCAAACTGCTTAGCAATTGAAAATCCTGAAAAACAAAAGAGACGTATTTGCCTCGCAGTGCTGCGCGTGTTTCTTCATTGAGTTGAGTGATCTCGTTGTTCTGCAGCCAGATTTCTCCTGAAGAAGGCAGATCCAGGCCCGCTAACATACCGAGCAAGGTGGTTTTCCCGGAACCGGATGCGCCGACAATGGCGACCGATTCACCTTGCTTGATTTCGAAGCTGATTCCTTTCAGGATATCAAGCTGGCCATCAAATACGGGAACGTTTTGGCAAAGATTATGTGTTCGAATCATGAAATAGTGAGTCAGTGTGTTAATGAATAAAGTTTTAAAATCTTCTCTGCGCTTTTTGTTCGCTCTCGTCACTCTAGCAAATTTCTCGTTGGCTCAAGGTGCGGAGAGTGAAAATAATCAGGAAATAAGTATTCTTGTTATGGGCGACAGTTTAAGTGCCGCCTACTATATTCCACCCGAAAAAGGTTGGGTAAATTTATTAGCGCAACGTCTTGAGTCTCATGCTTTTGATCGCCCCGTAACCATAAAAGTCCACAATAGCTCCATAAGTGGTGCAACGACGGCAGCGGGATTACAGGCGCTACCGTCAGCGCTTGATACCTTTAAGCCTGATATTGTTATTCTCGAAATGGGAGGTAACGATGGCTTGCAAGGCAAAACCCTTTCCAACATAAAACAGAATCTCGAAGAGATGATTCGATTGTCACAGGCTGCCGAGTCGGAAGTCCTTTTGGTAGGTATACGGCTCCCACCCAATTTGGGATCACGTTATACCGAACCATTTTTTAAGCAGTACGCAGAAATTGCCCAGAAATATCAACTGACCTACGTACCCTTTTTGCTGGAAGGTGTTGCGGGAAATTTTGAACTGATGCAGAGCGATGGAATTCATCCCAAGGCGGAAGGGCAACCAATCATGTTAGAAAATGTATGGCCGAGTTTATTAGCATTGATTCAGTCACAAATAGACAACAGATAGCAAAATAACGATAAGTAATAAGTTCATGAAATTGGAAAAAGTCATTCCCTGGGGTAGGTCATTTGACGAATATTGTCGAATATTTAAGCTCGGGGATAGAGAGTTGAATCAACGTATCC
>JBNKVX010000123.1:0-7504 GCA_050299435.1 Cellvibrionaceae bacterium
CCTCCCTGAGCCATGTCTGGACGTCCGCCACCCTTGCCACCAATCTGCTCGGCAACGTGTTTCACTAAATCCCCGGCTTTTATTTTTGAGACTGCGTCACTGCTAACACCCGCAGCCAGAGTTACTTTCCCATCATTTACAGCGGCCAAAATTACTGCCGAAGTACCGAGTTTATTTTTTAATTGATCCACGGAATCGCGTAACGACTTCGCATCCGCTCCATTAAGCACTTTTGCCAACACTTTAATGCCGTTAATATCCTGAGCGTCCGACAACCAATCGTTTACGGAACTCGCCGCTAACTTGGCTTTTAGACCTGCCAGTTCTTTCTCCAATTGTTTATTTTGTATAAGGATCTGTTCAACTTTCTCAGCGAGTTTTTCGGGTGCCGCTTTAAGTTGTGAGGCCAAGCTGTACACCAGATCACGAGTTTCATCGAAAAGTTTTAATGCTTTGTTCCCGGTAATAGCTTCTATACGACGCACACCTGCGGCGATACCAGATTCTGAAACGATACGCATCAGCCCTATGTCGCCTGTGCGATTCACATGTGTGCCTCCGCAAAGCTCTACAGAAAAACCGTTACCCATCGTCAGCACTCGAACTTCATCTCCATACTTTTCGCCAAAAAGCATCATAGCGCCCTTCTTTTTCGCGCTTTCCATGTCGCACAACTCCGTGCGCACTTCGGAGTTCATTAGAATTTGTTCGTTAACCCGCTGTTCAATTTGTTTCAATTCCTTAGTGGTGACGGCTTCAAAATGTGAAAAATCAAAACGTAAACGTTCGGAATCGACTAGTGAGCCTTTTTGAGTAACATGGGCACCTAAAACTTCACGCAGTGCAGCGTGCAACAAGTGTGTTGCTGAATGATTTAAAGCAGTCGCCTGACGAACTGAAGGATCAACCTGAGCTGTTACGCCATCTTTTAAATTAAACTCGCCTTTGATTACCCTACCAATATGAAGATGGTTTGAAGCTATTTTTTGACAATCCAGAACTTCAAATTTTGCATCGCCCTGAATCAAGTAACCCGAGTCTCCAACTTGTCCACCAGATTCACCGTAAAAGGGCGTGGATTTCAAGACTACCGCTCCCTCTTCCCCTTCCTTGAGCTTGTCCACTTCTTTGTCTTGAGTAAGCAACACTGAGATCTGAGCTTCAGCCTTTAATTGTTTGTAGCCAATGAAATCCGTTTTCCCATCAATTGAAAGTTGCTGGGTATAATCCACTTTAAACGCACCGGATTCTTTCGAACGCTTTTTCTGGGCGGCCATTAATTTTTCATAGCCATCCAAATCCAAACTCAAGCCCTTTTCCCGAGCAATGTCATTGGTTAAATCTACTGGAAAACCGTAAGTGTCATACAGGGCAAAAATAGTCTCACCAGGAATAACTTTTGACTTGAGGCCAGCCAAACGATCATTGAGCACAGCCATACCATTGTCGAGTGTTAACGCAAATTGTTTCTCTTCGGTTAGCAATACTTTTTCAATGCTATTTTTGTTTGTAATTAATTCCGGATAAGCCTCGCCCATTTGCTCAGTCAATGCGTTTACCAGCTTGTGAAAGAAGGGTTTGGTCTGGCCGAGTTTGTGCCCGTGGCGAATTGCACGTCGAATAATTCGACGCAATACATAGCCTCGCCCTTCATTAGAAGGAATAACACCATCAGACACTAAAAACGAACAGGAACGAATGTGATCAGCGATGACACGCAAAGATTTATCAGTTTCATCTTTTGCATGAGTCACTTTGGCGGTCGCTTTTAACAACGCGACAAATAAATCTATTTCGTAATTGCTATGAACTTTCTGCATTACCGCAGCAACACGTTCCAAACCCATACCCGTATCAACCGAGGGCTTTGGCAAAGGTTTCAGTTCACCATTGGACTGCCGTTCAAATTGCATGAACACCAAATTCCAAATTTCAATGTAACGATCCAGATCGTCATTTTCACTGCCCGGCGGTCCACCGGGAACATTTTCACCATGATCGTAGAAGATTTCTGAACTGGGACCACATGGACCTGTATCTCCCATTTGCCAGAAATTATCTTCGTCCAAGCGAGAAAAACGTTTTGGGTCAATGCCGACTTCTTTTATCCAAATATCTGCTGCTTCATCATCGGAAATATGGACTGTTACCCATAATTTTTCGGCGGGCAATTCCAAAACTTCTGTTAAGAATTCCCAGGCAAATTTAATAGCATCCCGCTTGAAATAATCGCCGAAACTAAAATTGCCCAACATTTCAAAAAAAGTATGATGCCGCGCGGTATAGCCAACATTTTCCAAATCGTTGTGTTTTCCACCTGCACGCACACAGCGTTGGGAACTAGCAGCGCGAGCGTAAGCACGCTTGTCTTCCCCAAGAAAAACATCTTTAAATTGCACCATACCCGCATTAGTAAATAGCAAGGTGGGATCATTACCTGGCACCAGGGAGCTGCTGGCAACGATTTCGTGGTTTTTACTGGCAAAAAATTTCAGAAACGCATCGCGAATTTCAGCGCTTTTCATGTACTTCATCTTAAAAACCTAAGGAACCTTCGCTAAATTTTTTATTGGCGAGAATGTGAAAATGGAGATGAAAAACAGTTTGTCCCGCTCCTTCCCCGTTGTTGATAATGACCCTGAACGCTTCGTCTACACCTAATTCGCGAGCAATCTCACTGACTTTTAACAATAAATGCCCAAGAAGTTGCTGGTCCTCAATACTGGCTTCAGTCAATTTAGCAATCGGCTTTCTAGGAATAACCAGTAAATGTGTTGGCGCCTGAGGGTTGATATCCTTTATACAGATACATTCGTCATCCTGGTACAAAATATCCGAGGGGATATCACCATTCATAATTTTGGTAAAAATACTTTCAGTTGACATGATAAATTAGCTGTAGCTTTCCTTTTCTTCCAAAGTAATTTGTCGCGCTTCGTTTTCTAGCATGACGGGGATGTCATCACGAATAGGGTAAGCCAAGCCGCTGACAACACTGACAAGTTCCTGTTTGTCCTGATCATAAATCAAAGGCGATTTACTGACTGGGCACACAAGAATGCTGAGCAATTTTTGATCAATCATTTCCTGAACTCTTGATTATTCGAGGGTTTACTGGAGTGCGAATCTTACACTGTCAGCTAACTGGACACTACTTTTCTGCGCTCTCGTTCACCGGTAACACCAATGCCGGATCCAAACGTTGATCAAACCAGTTGATTCGCCAGTCTAAATGTGGACCTGTCACTCGGCCTGTTACGCCGATTTCCGCGATAGGCTCTCCTTTTTTGATTGCTGCGCCCTCTTTTACAAGTATTTTGCTCAAATGAATGAAGGTCGAGCTGATTCCCTGTCCATGATCCAGCACAAGTGTGCCACCTGAATAATACATATCGGGATAAGCAAGGGTGACCACACCGGACGCCGGCGCTTTGACAAGCGTACCAACGGGACCGGCAATGTCCAGGCCGTAGTGAGGTCGTTTCGGTACACCATTGAAAATTCTTTGGCTGCCATAGACACCTGTAATTGGTCCTTCTGCAGGCATAATGAATACTTCCCTGAAGCCCTCAAGCGCCGAATTATTTTGTCGAGCATGCCAAACCAGCGACGCTTCCTGACGTGTACGTTCTTTTAACTCAGGGCTAAGTTCGCGCACAAACTTATCGTCCACGCCGTCTATTCGTTGAATGTCGTACTGTCTTTGAATCACCGGCAAGGAGATAATCTCTGTGTTTCCATTTTGCCAAACAACCTCTATTTTCATTTCTGGCCCAGCATCACGCCCAATACCGAATACAAAATTACCGTCTGAGTCTATGGAGACTTGTCGCTCAAATACCGTTAGACTTTTCAAATTTGAAGCATGACCAATCACCATTGCGCCTTGGGTGACCGGGCTATCAAGCGTTAGAGTCTTATAGCTAAATAGCGGACTCCCTGCGCTATTAGCTTGAAATGCAACAAGTACAATGAACAATTTAAAAACAGCTTCAAAACCTTTCATAAGAGATTCATGATTAAACATTGCAGAAATTAGATGAATTATAACGCGTCCGTTAAACGCCAGTAAGGATAGATATGAAAATAGGTGATGCCTTTGAAGGATCGCAGAGTTTTGGGCTTAAAAATAGCCACTTGCAAAATGTCCTTTCCAGTTCAGCATTACGAAAAATGCTGCTAAAAAAGCGGCATAAACAATATTTAAACTCTACCCAGGAGTTGATTCTTGAAACACCTAAAGGCGTTCGCCTACTGGCGGATTGGAATTATCACAACGAAAAATCTTCATCCGTAGTTATTCTTATCCACGGATGGGAAGGTTCCAGCGCCTCTGCTTATTTATTATCTATGGCCACCACACTTTATGAAAAAGGGCACGACACATTACGCCTACAACTACGAGATCATGGCGAATCGACTCATCTAAACAAGGAAATTTTTAACTCCTCAATGATCGAGGAAGTCGTAGATGCAATTGCTTCATTTCAAGAAATGCAAGGCTATGACAATTTCAACCTGGTTGGCTTTTCTCTGGGCGGAAATTTTGCTTTGCGCGTTGGTCTTTTAAATTCACAATTATTACAATCCCTAAACCAAATTCTAGCTATTTGCCCCGTTCTCGACCCCGCTAACACTATGCGTGCGATTGGCAAATCTTATTCTTATTACGACAAATATTTTGTTAAAAAATGGAGTCGTTCGCTCAACGAAAAACTAAAACATTTTCCCGAGTTTTTTTCTTACGCGGATGCTTTGAAAAAAATGAAAACGCTTGACGAGATGAATCACTATTTTATTCCTCGCTATACGCCGTTTCCAAATTTAGAGGAATATTTTGATTCGTATACTCTTACTGGAGAACGTCTTAACTCCCTGGAAGTGCCAACACAAATTGTGACAAGTAAAGACGACCCTGTTATACCCTATTCTGATTTTCTAGATTTGAATCTCAATATCAATACAAAACTCACTCTATGTGAGTCTGGCGGTCATTGCGCATTTTTGAAAAACTGGAAGCTAGATAGCTGGCTTGATGAGTATGCAACACAATATTTTGCGCACTCCCTGATATAGATATTATCTTTGTAATTGTTAATTGGTTTGCAAATTTCCGTCGTCGAGCAATTGCTGGATAATTGCTTGATCTGAGCCATAAGAAGCAACCAGGTCCACACCCTGAATAATCACACTCAAATCTGTGTCTCCACCCGTACCATCAGCATCAATTGTGACTGTGGTATCTGTTCCATCCGAAGAGAAGTTGAAATAAGTATCGAGCGTAAGCGCATCACTTGATTCACCATCAAGCAAATCGGAAAAATGAAGAATATCGCCGCTTACACCAAAGGTAAAATCACTGATGGTATCTGTACTTCCATCACCATCCTGACTGCGCCAAACAAAAGTGTCACTTCCGCTTCCGCCACTTAAGGTGTCACTTCCCGCGTCGCCAAAAATAATGTCGTCATCTGCTCCACCTAGTATGTTATCGATCCCTGCGCCACCAGAAAGTACATCATCGCCTGCACCGCCACTCAATGAATCATTGCCTTCATTCCCATAGCCAATGTCATTGTCGTCTCCCAGACTCAGCGTGTCATTGCCAGCTCCGCCCAACACGATTTGCTCTCCAGCATCAACCGTAATAGTGTCATCGCCTTCCTCGCCATAAATAATACTCGCGTCAAAAGACAATGCCGCTTGCGCGGTTTGATTACTGCCATCACCGGCATCATTAACGAGAACAGTTTGGCTTTGCCCATCTTCAAGTGTGACAGTCATGAGGGCCAAATCCGCCATTAGGCCAGCCTGATTTCCATTCCCACTTCCCACATTGTCAAAATCAATTCCGTAACTGAAACTATCACCCGAGCTGATTGTTTGTCCGGAAAGATCAATTGTCAGTGTGTTGCCCCCGCTTACTGCAAAATCACCTGAACTGATTGAAAGCCCGGAACTTTGAGCCCCGACGACTACGCCATAAGACCCACCACCGGTTCCCGGATCCCAACTTCCATCAATCAAAGTCAAAGTGATTGTGGATATGGCCGTATTCATATTGGAGAAACTGAACGTAAAAGCAGCACTATCGTTGAATACATTATTGGAATCTGCATCGAATAAAATTGCGCTGTCCTGCCCATCAAGAATATCGTTTCCGCTAGTCCCTCTTTGAACTGGCACATCACCGAGCAAATCAACATCCAAGCCGCTAGACGCGTCATCAATATCTTCAACTGTTACTGTAAAAATTTCAGTTGTTGATGCAGTATCTAAATTTCCCCCTTCAACAGTTGTCGCAGTTACAGTCAGATCTATATCGCCGGAAAATCCAGAAGGAGGAAGGATTTTAATGTTTTCAAGATCCCAGGCCTGAGCAAGCAAATCGACACTCTGTGTTGTTGAGCTGGATGCAAAGGCGTTTGTTCCATCTGTAATAATCGCACCAAGGGGAATATTTTCGAGAACAATGCTTTGCAAACTTTCAGAACCATCCTGATCAACTAAATCAACCACGATATTTGATATTTCGATATAGGTATTTGAGATACCTGTGTTTATAGCTTGAGGGAAATAGCCCCCATCCACGTTATCAGTACTGGCTACAAAGTTACTAAATTGACCACCTGCTGCTACCAGATCAGATAGGCTTGAATAAATATTAAAGTTACTACCATTCAGTGCCAGTGCTGCTCCACCGTTCACCGCAAGATTTAAAGAAAACTGACCGATACCGGATACATTATTAACAAACGCTTCAACACTGTAATACCCACTTTCGCTTACGGTTAAAACATTTCCAGTAAGCGTTTGGCCTGGACCATAGTTTCCATAAGAATCACCGGTTGTGCTCACCATGGTTTGCCCACCCAATTCAATTCTCAATGAATCATCGTGGTAGCCTGCAAATTGATAGGTATTTCCTGCTTCAAGAAAAATTAAGCCGGTTACGGAAAAAGAGTCACCAGTTACAATTTCAATTGTTGAACCGTCAGTCTGAACAATGCCTGTATTCGTGACAATTTTAGGCGTACCTAAACCATTAATTTCTCGCGACTGTGATGTTGCACTTGCTAAATCAATCACCCCTTCTTGCAAAGCAGCTGTACGATCGGTGTTGTTAAGGTTGTCATAAAAACTTAGCAGCAATCCCGTCGATGCAGGTGGTGGAATTTCATTAACATCGCTTGTATTAACAACATTCGAATCAAAGGTCACCAAGGGTGCATCCGCTTCGGGATCAACAACCAAGTTTGCTGTGTTAGATACTGTTGTTGTGCCATCACTAACGTCATAATCAAAAGAAAAGTTACCGCTTAGATGCGTATCAGGCGTTAAAGTCCAGGTACCATCCAGATTATCAATTAAACTACCTGACCCTGTACCAAGACTTAGATTTATTGCTGAAAGCGTATCGCTGGAATCAGGATCGCTTGAGCCCGCGAGTAACATTGCCTGAGTGATTAAAATGGAGGTGTCCTCGTTAATTGAACCGAGATCA
>JBNKVX010000124.1:0-6962 GCA_050299435.1 Cellvibrionaceae bacterium
CCAATCTCAATGGTTCGTGGCTTGACAGCTTCAGGAATTTCTCGGACCAGCTCAATATGTAACAAGCCATTCTCTATGCTTGCACCTTCTACGCGCACATAATCAGCGAGCTGGAAACGACGTTCAAAACTTCGTGCTGCAATGCCTTGATGCAAAAACTGGCGTTTTTCACCGGCTTCATTTTTACTTCCGGCAACACTGAGATTGTTTTCCTTCACCTCGATGTTTAATTCACTTCTGTCAAACCCTGCTACTGCCATTGTGATGCGATACTGATCTTCACCGGTCAGTTCGATGTTGTAAGGTGGGTAACTGGGTTGATTCTGATCCTGACGACTGACGTTATCCAAAAGATTGGCTAAACGGTCAAAACCAATTGCTGTTCTGTAAAGTGGGGATAAATCAAATGTTCTCATGTCTATATCCTATTGTTAAAGCAATATAAATTTCGGTGTCCATCTTTTCAGATCGGACAGATTGAATTGAACTTCTCAGGTCGAGCAAGCTCAATATAGATGTGGGGCCTTGGCCGAGGAATTCAAGCCTGTAGTTGAGACGACAGGTTTAGCGCTAAAGGTATACATTGGCGCGCTTTATTTGCTCCTTTACGCAGCAGACGCACCATAATGTGGAGGGGCTTTCCGTGATATTCCAAGTTTCCCTAAGCCGTATCACAGAAACCATAAAAAGTTCTTAAAAAGCTATTGAAATTTTTATGACAAAGTCCAATCATAGGGGTGTGGGCCCACATATTTCTTCAAACTATTTGTGGCACGATTGGAGGTATGCCTATGAAGTCTCCTGCAGACGTAGTCTATCGAGACATCGACTCTTCACCTGCATTAAATCAAATCATTTACAAGAAACTTGAAAAACTCCATCGCTATTCCGATTCAATTTTGCACAGCCGTGTTGTATTGGATAGTCCTCATAAACACAAACACAAAGGTAAACTTTTTAGGGCATCTATTGAGCTCGGCATGAAGGGTGCGCCTCTAAATGTCAGCCACGACGACCCGTCTGTGCACATTGCTGTACGTGACGCCTTCGCGGCGCTGGAGCGCGCATTAAAAGAGGAAACAAGTCGTAAGAAAGCGGCTAGACATTAATATTTATTAATCCGATACATCAAATTTAAACCGCACTCGCGGTAAGCCGACACTGCCGGAGAATTATCCCCCGGCACCGTCGGCTACAAAATTTTGTTAATGAAAACGGTTTACTCACAGCCCTTTACCAACCCCTGTCACAATTCTCATACATATTTTTCATTGTCACAAAAAAATCAAATTTTTAGTTCTACACTCTAGTGTGGAAACATTATTTCAAATTGAAATAATTGGAGCCCTATGTGCGCCCTTTACCCTATGATGTCATTACCTCTGTAAAAAAGTTTCATTCATCTTAAAACAGCAGACAGTCGCTATGTTCAATAAACAAAAAAACCACACAAACGATCCCGGAGTCACGCCGATGCGAAGCAATCAAAGCGAAATTAGCAAGCCTTCTCCAGCAAACTTTGGCAGCACAGAAATAACAGCTGGTCAAGCAAGACCCGCCTCAGAAGGCCCCACTGCGGTGATTGGTCCTAAAATTCGCTTTAAAGGCGAGTTGGTGGGCGAGGAAGATTTACTCATTCAAGGACAAATTGACGGCACAATTGACCTCAAAGGAAACAATTTAACGATTGGTAAGCAAGGTGTCATCAAAGCCAACATTCTGGCAAAAACAGTGACGATCGAAGGAAATGTTGAGGGTGATGTTTTTGGCCAGGAACGCATCGCGATTCGCTCATCCAGCAACGTGAAAGGAAATCTTGTTGCAGAGCGCGTTGTTTTAGAAGACGGCGCGAAATTTCGTGGATCAATTGATATGGACGTTGACGCACACAAGACGGAGTTTCAAAAGTTTTCCGGCCACTCTTCGATTGCAGCCAAAGTCGCTACACCGGCATCCACAGTGAATATTTCAAAGCCTGAGATTAAGGACACCCAAAATTCTTAATTCCTGTCTATAATGGTGCCTTTTATACATTAAGGCACCCGCTTCACCTCTGGCGATTGAATGACCAATTTGCTGCATCGCTCACCCGGCATCACTGCAATATTCAATGAGCTCACTGGTACGCCCAATAAGCGGGTAATAGATTTGGGCCCCATGCGGGCAAGCACCTTTAATTTCTTCAGTTCACTTAAAACAAACATCCATTTTGAAAATCTAAATGAATTTTTGGAAGAGCATGGCTCGCTGTCCACCGACAATCTGGTTTTTCAACTCAAGCAATTTTTGCTCTCACAACATGGTAGAGAGAAATTTAATGCGATTCTCGCTTGGGATTTTTTTAATTACTTACCACCAGAAGGGCTCAAGACCATACTCGAAATACTACAACCCTTCTGTACTGAAAATGCCATTTTACATTTGCTGAGTTATACGAGTAAAAACATCCCTCGCGAGCCACGAACATTTTCTATCAAAGATCAATACTTCATCGAGTTTAACAATACCGACACACAAGCAAGACGACTGCCCGCAGTAGATACCGCTAAACTCTTAAAAAATACGCCGAATTTTGTCATGCAACAAAGTTTCATGAATAAGGAAGGCATGCAAAGTGGAATCACTGAATATATGTTGCGCTTTTCTAAAAACACTTCCTTTAATGTAAAGCGTGCGGTCTCAAAAGTTGAACTGAGCGAAACATTGTCTTCCGGCAATCACCTGCCCTTGCATACCTCCCCCGCTTTGGCCTATGCATTTGACTTTTCGGAGCGCTTCCCCGAAAAATGCGAAGCGCCCACTCTTTTAGATTTAGGGCCAACCAATCATCATAATGAGAGCGTGCTTGCCAAGCGATACAACGAGGTGTACACAGAAAATATTCTGTCTTTGTTACAAAATCGGCAACAACAGAAACAATCAAACGATGGTACAGAATTCGGCCTTGGGCTATTTAACTTTGATCTCGCTTTGCGATTTGATCAGGTGTTCTTGTGGGACATCGTCAATTTTCTCGATGCACGTCAATTGAATGAGCTGCTTGTCAGGCTTCGACCCTTTATTCATCAACAGTCTTTGTTGTTCGCCATTCTCTACTCCACTAGCAGCGCACCCGAGCACTCTCAGCTATACAAGCTCCAGCTTGAAAATAAGCTAGCCATCTCGCCAACCAATTTGCGAGTTAAAAGTTTTAATCCTCACAGCGCTATCGAATTTACAAAATGCCTCCCTGGTTTAAGTGTGGAAAAGACCTGGCTTTTTCAAGAAGGCATGAAGCCTGGCTTGAGTGAATATGTATTCAGTTTTCAGCCCTAAAATAATCCTCACTTCCGCTTTTAAAAGCCAAATAAATCTGCGATAGTTCGCGCTTTTTCTAGCCCAACCGGGGAGACACCAGCATTGAAGAAAACGTCTTGGAGCTCACTCAACTCTGCCGAACTCTATGGGATCAACAACTGGGGGGTCAATTATTTTGGCGTTAACCAAAATGGTGAGGTGACCGTCGTAACCGGTGACGAGTCCAAAAAGCTAGAGACGCCACTCATCAATATCGTCAAGGATATGGATGAGCGTGGCATGGTTATGCCAGTACTTGTCAGATTTGAAGACCTGCTCGAAGATCGAATACGTCGCCTCAACCAAACCTTTGCCAAAGCCATCGAAATCAATCACTACCGTGGGCGTTATCGTGGAGTGTTTCCAATCAAGGTGAATCAACAGTGTCACGTGATTGAAGAAATTGCCGAGGTGGGCTCAAAGTATGGTCACGGTCTTGAAGCAGGATCCAAGGCAGAATTGATTATTGCCCTCGCCCATATCGATAACCCTGAATGCTGCATTGTATGTAATGGCTACAAAGACGAAGAATTTGTGGATCTCGGTTTACAAGCCTGCAAAATGGGTTACAAGTGCTTTTTTGTAATAGAAGCACCCGGAGAGTTAGAACTCATTATCAATCGCTCCCGCAAACTCAACATCAACCCTATGATCGGTGTCAGAGTAAAGCTGTCATCCATTGTAGGTGGGCACTGGAATGCCACAAGTGGAGACCGCAGCATCTTTGGACTGAACATTGGTCAACTGATGGATCTTGTCGAGACTCTAAAAAAAGAAAATATGCTCGAATGTCTTCAGTTGCTGCATTATCACCTGGGTTCGCAAATTCCGAATATTCGGGATATTCGTTCCGGGGTATTGGAAGCGTGTCAGGTCTATATCGGATTGGTGGAAGAAGGCGCCAAAATGGCCTATCTGGATTTGGGAGGTGGTCTCGCAGTGGACTACGACGGCTCTCATACAGATGACGTGCACTCGCGCAATTACCATTTGCAGGAATATTGTGAAGACATCGTCGACGTCATTATCCACACCCTTGATCCAAAAGGTGTCCCGCATCCGGATATCATCACCGAATCCGGTCGGGCAACTATCGCCTACTCCTCAGTTTTGTTATTTAACGTTTTGGATGTTGCGACTTTTGAAGCAAAGACACTTCCACCATCACTTGATGAAAATGAACATCAACTTGTTCAGCACTTGATGGAAACTTTGAATGCTGCAAGCCCGAGCAAACTACAAGAGTGCTACAACGACGCTGTGTTCTACCGCGACGAAATTCGTGAACTATTCAAACGCGGACAAATTTCACTGCGTTCACGCTCACTCGCTGAGAATTTATTTTTACACGTAATGCAAAAATTAGTGAGTCTATCGCCTGACGCACCGCGCGACTTAAAAGAACTGCAAAATTTACGCGATCAACTATCAGATATTTATTACTGCAATTTTAGTTTATTTCAGTCGTTGCCAGACATTTGGGCCATCGACCAGATTTTCCCAGTCGCTCCCATTCATCGCTTAAATGAGGAACCGGAAAGACACGCGATCATTGCGGATATCACTTGTGATTGTGACGGAAAAATTGATCGCTTTTCCAGTCCAGAGGGCATGAATCAAACCATCCCCTTGCATGCACTTAAAGAAAACGAAGAGTATTATATTGGTGTATTTCTTGTTGGCGCTTATCAGGAAACACTGGGTGATTTACACAATTTATTTGGTGACACCAATGTGGTCAGCGTACGCTTTAATGAAGATGGCAGTTATGAATTTGCAGACGAAATTGAAGGTGATTCCATCGCTGATGTATTGACCTACGTCGAATACAATCCACAAATTCTGAAAGAGCGTTTTCGCAAAACAGCAGAGCGCGCTGTGCGTGAAGGTAAAATTACCGGCTCGGAAAGACAACAAATTATGAAAGCATTCTCTGAAAGTATGCTCGGCTATACCTACTACGAAAAGGAGTAATCCATGAGTAAAGTTATTATTATTGGCGCAGGAGGTGTTGGTGGTGTGGTCACACATAAGTGTGCGCAACTGCCCAATGTTTTTACTGATATTTTGTTAGCTAGCCGAACAGAAGACAAATGTAAAAAGATTGCAGCACAAATCAAAGGGCCTGTTCGCACCGCGCAAGTAGATGCCGACAATGTTGCTGAACTAACCGCACTGCTCGAAAAAGAAAAACCACAACTTGTAATTAATGTAGCCCTGCCCTATCAGGATTTGCACATTATGGACGCCTGTTTGAATGCTGGTATAGATTATCTGGATACGGCAAATTATGAGCCACCCGACGAAGCGAAATTTGAATACAGCTGGCAGTGGGCCTATCAAGATAAATTCGAAAAAGCCGGTCTAACCGCTTTGTTAGGCAGTGGTTTTGATCCAGGTGTTACCAATGTTTATACCGCCTACCTAAAAAAACACTACCTCGATGAAATTCATGAGCTGGATATTATTGATTGCAATGCTGGTGATCACGGTCAACCTTTTGCGACAAATTTTAATCCGGAAATTAATATTCGCGAGGTCACCGCAAAGGGACGATTTTGGCAAGATGGCAAATGGCTTGAAACCGAAGCACTGTCAGTAAAAGACTCTTACGATTTTCCTGAAGGTATCGGCCCTAAAAATATTTATTTGATGTACCATGAAGAGTTAGAGTCGATCACAAAGCATTTTCCGGAAATAAAACGGGCACGTTTTTGGATGACTTTTTCCGAAAACTACCTCAAGCATTTAGAAGTGCTCGGGAATGTAGGTATGACCGGAATAGAACCTGTCCTCTATGAAGGCAAGGAAATTATTCCACTGCAATTTTTAAAAGCGGTGCTTCCTGACCCATCCAGCCTTGGTCCACTGACTAAAGGCCGCACCTGCATAGGCTGTGTCGCAAAAGGTTTAAAAAACGGTGAATCTAAAATTTACTACATTTACAACATTTGTGACCATGAAGCCTGTTATAAAGAGGTTCAATCTCAAGCCATTTCCTACACTACTGGTGTCCCCGCAATGATTGGAGCGAAAATGATTCTTGAGGGCAAATGGAAACGCAGTGGCGTGTGGAATATGGAACAATTTGATCCAGACCCCTTTATGGAAGATCTAAATCTTTATGGCTTGCCCTGGTCAGTGCATGAACTTAATAACACTGGGCTCAGTTCTTGATGTCGGATTTTAATTTTAGCCGTTTCGATCTCAGCTCCGTTCCATCACCCTGCTATGTTGTTGATGAATTTGCCATTGAATCCAACCTAAAACTTTTGAATCAGGTGCAAGTGGCAAGCGGTGCAAAAATACTGCTTGCACTGAAGGCTTTCTCTATGTTTTCGCTAGCCCCTCTGGTAATGAAATATTTGCACGGTGTGTGCGCCAGTGGTTACAACGAAGCGCGTTTGGGCCGAGAGGAGTTTAATCGAGAAGTCCATACTTATTCGCCCGCATTTAAAGCGAATGAATTCCCCGAAATTCTCGATATGTCAGACCATGTAGTTTTTAATTCTTTCTCACAATGGCAACAATTCAAACACCTGTGTTTAACACCTGAAAATCAACATAAAAAATTCGGATTACGTGTTAATCCCTTGCACTCCGAAGCCGAAACAGCCATGTATGAC
>JBNKVX010000125.1:0-6792 GCA_050299435.1 Cellvibrionaceae bacterium
GCTCGATCTATTTCCAAGCAGCAACGTATTGTAGAAATCAATGAATGCATCAAAATTCTGCGCAGAAATTCTCCCGAATTCATGTTATTAAAAAATGAAGTACATAGTAAGTTTGAAAAATTTTCTTACGGCCGTCTCGCATTAGAAGTTCATAAAGCAGGTTACAAAATAGATGCGGATATTCCAGGCGTTGAAAATATTTCTGTGGCGCAAATTAGTGGTTATTGTGATGCTCAACGTAAAGAATACGAAACTCGACGAGCCCATCAACGAGATCTTTGTCGTATTATGGGCGAACGTTTATGTTTTGCTTTGGCTTTTTTGAATGATCCGCGCGAACAGAAAATTGCGGAAGTTGTATTGACGATGTTGTCTGCGATTGAGGCTCAAGCTAATAAATTGGAAGCGCTACGTAGTGCAGTTTTTCTTGTGCCAATGTATAGAGAGCGTATGGCTAAAAAGCAGGAGCAGGAACATGTTCGACGTCTTCGTCGTTTATCTCGCGAAATCGTGAGTGCACGCGACAGTTGTATTCAGGAACTCAAACGATTTCGCTGGCCTTTTGGCAAACAATACCAAAATCTTGCAGACTACATTGCGCGCTCGTTGCCGCAAATTACGAGTGAGAACGAACGGGGTGAGAAGGGTTCCAAAACAAGAGGCTTTAATGAGATTCTGGATGAGCGTATCGAACTCTTTGGCGAGTTATGGTATGCCATTACACAATGTAATCGCTTTCTAAATGGAAAAATTGCTCCACTCGCACAAAAAGCAGAAACAGAAAATAATATTGCGAGAATTAAAATGACTGTAAGTGGTCAGAGAGCAGGTTAACTATAAAAATATTTCTATGTGGGATAGAGCTCAGCCAAATGTTGTTCTGCACCGGTTTTTTTCTTAGTATTTTTGATGGCTTCTTGTAAACTCTCCCCCAGTTTTTTCCCATTCCATTGGGCTTGCTCCTTTTGATTGCCGTATAGGGTTTTGTCCAATTCGTGCAATTGTTCTTTGAGTGCGGTGTTGGGGAGTTTTTCTGACAGTTCCTCAAGTGTTTTAACTTGTGGCCACTTCTCTTGTGCCCAAGCTAGAATAGCCCCACGAACCTGTAAGGCATTGTCATTTGTACAACTTTTTAAAACTCTGGATAGAGAGGGCGTGTGTTTTGCTCGAGTTATGATTCGAGCTGGCCGGGGATTGCGTTGAGCTAAATAAAAGGCAAGAAATGCTAAGCTTAAGCCAGCAAAAATGCTCAGTACCAGGTAGATTTGTGTTCTTGCTAGCTGTTTTCTAAGGTCCTCAATCTCACTAGTACCTGCGCCAGGAAGCACTGAAAGGTCTGGTGCTTCTGCAGTATCGTTTAAGTTGTCATTTGTATTGCTCGAAACAGGTCCGCTGACGAGTACTGATTTCACCGGCAGTTCAGCAAATTTCAGTTTGTCTTCGTCTACATCCCACCAGGGAATGCGTCGACCCGGTATGCTCACTTTGCCGGGTTCGCTAATAACAACGGCAGCGCTTTCAATACGTTTTGCATAAAAACCGCTGGTACTTTTTTCATCGTTGGTTTGAGCTTGATCAACATAGTATTTTATCGAGCCTCGGCTTTCATCATTAAGAAAATCGGGTAATTGCTCTGCGCGTAGGCCTTTTGCTTGAGTGAGTAGATTTAAGGTTACAGGTTCACCTACTCGAAAGTCATCACTGCTCCATGTGGATTTTATTTCCAGGTTTTTTGCGGGTAACCATTCAGCACCAGCCGGGAAACTGTCTGGCTTGGGTTTGATAGTAAGTTTAATGCTGTCTGAACGAAATCGTTTTATTTGAGTGCGCGTTACTGGCCTACCGAAAAAATCTCTTTGTGAGCTGGCAGTCTGGACGCCCACTCGCCAGGTTAATTGTGGAATTTCAATGACTCCGCTATTTTGCGCGAAAATTGCATAGCTATATTCCGCAACACGGTATTCTTTGCCATTGACCCTCCGTTGAAAAATAGTTTCGGGAAGTTTTTCGACAACAGTATTGGGTAGGTCAATATTGATTTCGTCGAGAGAACTAAGGCCGACAGAAAAATATAATCGAAAAGTTAATATAACTTGTTCCTGAACATAGGCCGATGATTTCTCTATTTTAGTTTCCAGAAAAATATCACTCACAGCTTCGGTAGTCGATTTTTCAGGTGGTGCCACATTAATTTCGATTGCATCAGAGTAATTTGTCCCGAGTGACAGAGAGGGAATTATCAATTTTCCTTCACGCCGGGGTTCAAGCGTAAACTTCCATTCCGTAACGGATTCCACGCTATTATTAATAATGCTGGTATGAGAGCTTGTCCCTTGGCTATATACCTTAAAATCTTTTTCCAGACTGGAGAAATCTGGCCTTTTACTGGTTTTCCCGTTAAACGTAACACTGAGATTAAAGGTGTCATCAATTGTAATATCTGTCCTATCAACTTTAGTGCTGAGCTGATAGTCTTGGCTCCAAACCATTGGAGAAAGTGTCATTGCGAAAAATAAAAACACAGCAATGATGAATTTATTGGTTTCAAGCAAGGGGCTGAATTGATCCGTTTTGCTCATAGTCAAATTTACCATCTCTCGTTTTCGCGATTGTCATTAGTGTTCCAGCGTCGGGTATCCAGTTCCATTTTTCTCTGGCGTGTTTCATAAAGAAACTTGTTCCGCAATATCCTGCCGGGGTCGTCGGGCACCTTACGTAACCATTGCTCCAGACTTTGTTCATCTTCCGTGAGTTCTTCTTGCTCTGAAGTATAGTAACTTTGCTGCTCATCTCTTTGAGCTTCACTTTCGTCCTTATCTGGTTGTTGCATTCCTTGCCGTTGTTGGTTTTTCTCAGCCTGTTCCATTTGCTTTTGGAAATCTTGTTTTGCCTGCTGATTTTCTTGATTTTGTTTTTCCTGATTCTGTTTGCTTTGGCCTTGGTTTTTTTGATCCGAGCTGTCTTGATCCTGGTTTTGCGAGTCCTTGCTAGCTTGCTGATCTTGTTGTTGATCGGAATTTTGTTGGTCTTGACTGTCAGAGCTTGAATTATTTTCCTGTTGATTTTCAGCTTGAGAAGATTGTTGCTGATCCTGATTTTGCTCTTGAGAGTTTTGATCCTGATTTTTCTGGTTTTCTTTATTTTGGTTTTTTTGTTGTTGCTGTTCCTCAAGTTCTTTTAGCTTTTCTGCAATTTCTTTATTGTGTCTAGCGTCTGTTAATTCAGCGTTAAATTCGAGTGATTTGTCAAAAGCTGCGATTGCTTCATCGTATTTGCCAGCCTGGGTTAGTGCAGTACCTTTGTTGTAGAAAGAATTTGCACGATCCGCGGTGTTTTCAAGTTCCCCGACATTCTCATCGAACAGCTTTGCTGCTTCCTCGTAGGATTGTGCTCGATAATTTGCACTGGCTTTTCGTTCGGGTTGCTTAAAATAATCTGCGGCTTGTTTCGCTTGCCCTTCGTTCAAGAGTTTTTGTCCCAACTGTTCAGAGTTAAACCAGAGTTTGTCCCATAAGCCGGGAAGTTTTACAGGCTCTGATTCCAATGCGGAATTATCTACTTCAGCGTTTTGTTTCAGTGGGTTTTGCACAGTCTCATTTGCTTGGGAGTATTGAGGCGCTAGATAAATGACACAAAGCAAGCACGGTATTAATAGTCCCCGTCTGAAACTTAAGGCCGCCAAGGGCAGGATAAAAACAATTAACCAGGGGCCAAATTCAACCCATTGATCAAACTCTCGTTCAACTTTGCGTTGCTCAGCATCAATCTCGCTGAGTAAATGCATGTGTATATTTTCAATATCTTCAGCGGTTTCGGTAAAGGGTATATAAACGCCGCCCATGCGAACGGCCGCTTCGGAGAGTAAGTGTTCATCCAGGGTAGCAACAATGATTTCGCGTTGATTCCGTGCAAATCCGCCTTCTGCGAGTGGGATGGGTGCGCCATCCTTTGTGCCAAAACCCCAAAAGGCAACCCTATGTGAAAACGCTCGATGGTGTTTGCCAAGTTCGTCCAGCGCATCAATTGCAATACCGTCGGTAATAAAAAGTATATTGCCTTGACTAATACCTGCATCTTTTAATAATTGTGTGGCTTCTTTGTGAGCCATTTCAATATTGCTACCTGCTTCTGGCATGATGCCGGGGCTGATGCTTGGAAGTAGATTTTTAATGGTTTCAACATCATCTGTTAGTGGAGTAACTACATGGGCTTCACCACTGTAAACAATGAGTGCAGTTAAGCCCTCGTCTCTTGAATTCAGGAGGTCGATAAGTTTTAAGCGGGCGCGCACCAAACGAGATGGCTTCAAATCTTCCGCCATCATAGAAGGGGATTGGTCAAAGACTACAACCAGTGCGTTTGAATTTTTTAATAATGGTTGCGGGAGTTTTTCCCAGGTCGGCCCAGCCAAAGCGAAAGATGCGACTATCCAAAGTAATAAGAGTAAGTAAAGGGGTACCTGAGAAAGTGGGCGATGTTTGCCATCTAGCAAATAGGGCAGTAAGTGCGGTGCAATCACATTCTGCCATTCAAATGAGTACTTTTTCGACTTTTGCAGCACAATAAATAATGCCACTGCCAAAAAAATTGCCAGCAGCCATAACGGTCGTAAAAAATGAAAATCTTCCATCATGCCTGCTTCATCCCATTCAGTTTTATTGAACTGGCAGACCCTGGTGCTTTGTTTGTAAAAAGGACAAAAAAGAATGCATAAATAAAGCTAAGCGCTAGAGCTATACCCAGGGGCCAGTAAAAAAGGGCGTAAACAGGTCGGAAACTTTCGGCTTCCTGGGCAATGGGCTCCAATTCGTCCAGATAAGAATAAATTTTTACCAGCTCTTCAGGGTTGTGAGCGCGAAAATAAGCTCCACCTGTTGTATCGGCGATATATTCGAGTGTTTCTTCATCCAAATCACTAGAGGGATTAACTGTTCTCGGGCGACCAAGAAAATCACGGCGTATAATTTCATTCGCTCCAACGCCGATGGTGTAAATTTTTATACCGGCTTGCTTAGCTAAATCGGCGGCCTGTCTTGGTAGCACCTCGCCAGCTGTATTCGCACCATCCGTTAATAGAATAAGTATGCGTTGTGATTCAGGTCTGTCACGTAAGCGCTTAATGGCAAGGCCTATAGCGTCGCCAATTGCAGTTTTCCCGCCAGCGAACCCAATTTGAGTATCTTGGAGAAGCTTGTCGACCGTTGGTAAATCAAAAGTCAGCGGTGAAAACATGAAGGCTTCGGTCCCAAATAATATCAGGCCAAGTCGGTCGCCTTTACGGCGTTTTACGAATTCCCCCACAACAAATTTTACAACAGTGATGCGATCAAGATAGCGATTTTCTATCAGCATATCTTGATCTCCCATGCTTACGCTGATATCTACTGCTAACATTAAATCGCGCCCGCTTGTTGGCAAGGAAATGCTTTCGCCAAGCCACTGTGGTCTCGCTGCTGCAATGATCAACAACAACCAGATCAGTGAAAGAAATAAGGCACCTTTAAGCAGGCGCACATTTCGAGTTTGTCCCTCATGTTGATGTAGGTTTTGAACATTTTGAAAAAAAGGTACTTTTAATGCGGCGCGTTCTTGTTTGGCACGAGGCACAAATAAATAAACAAGTAGGGGCAGCGGCAGAAGTGCAAACACCCAAATTGACGCAAAATTAAATTCAGACATAGGCCAGTCTGGCCTCTTTTTCTGGAGAATTTAAGTAAATACTATCTAAATCTTCCCGGCTAATTATTTTATGCCGTTTAATCCATTCGTTAGCAAATTTAATCAGTGGACGGATATCTGAAAGGCTTGAGTTTTTTGAGGCACTATAGATAGCATTCGCCCAGTCGCGATTTAGTTTTATTGTAGAGTCCTTTGCGCTTTTATTTAAAAAATTGACAAAATGTTCACCGTAAAGTGGGGCAACGTAGTTTCTTGAATGACCGTAGGTAGTTAATGCGGTGCGTTTAAGTAAGGCAAAGATGTTTTCGACCGCATGCTCATCAGGGTTCCGTTCTATTTTTTTGAGCAATATGAGGGCTTGTCTGCGGTACAGATTGTTTTGTCTGTTGCGGTAGAGTCGCCAAAATAACCAGGTAATTATGAGCGCAGTGATTCCAATTAAGATCCACCAGCCAGGCGCCAGCGGCCACCAGCCTGCCGCTTCGGGTGCATGTATATCTTGCAATTGTTGGAGAAGTTGCGCTTTGGGATCCACTGGCCTAATTCACTTTACTTGCGCGGTGTTGGACGCGTTTTTTGTTCAGGGTGCTTTCAAAAGTATCGCGTACACATTCTTCAATCGGCAGTGCGACATCCATCGAGGCAAATGTGACACCGCAACGCTGACAGGCTCGACGAAGTCGGGCGATGTGCTGTTCATAATTGTTTTGATATTTCTCATAAAAAAGTGCAGTGCTTTCACCAATATTTAATTTGTTTTCGCCATCCGTAA
This sequence comes from Cellvibrionaceae bacterium, assembly GCA_050299435.1. Taxonomy (GTDB): domain Bacteria; phylum Pseudomonadota; class Gammaproteobacteria; order Pseudomonadales; family Cellvibrionaceae; genus 1162T-S-0a-05. Next base: position 6,452 of record JBNKVX010000125.1, read on the forward strand.
TGGTTAATAACCTATTTTGTGGCAGTAAAGCTTCTAGCTTGTCGCGAATGTGGATAACGCAGAGATCGGTATGCCTGGAAAGACCTGCCAGTGATTCATCACAGCTTTCTTCATAATCGTGAAAATCACTGATCAAATAGATTGCACTGCCTGGTTTGGCTACGCGCAACAAATCTTTCAACATATCGGGAAGAAAGTGAGTTCCGCTTGGGTTCAGCGGACTATTGAGTTTGTGATTAAACTCTTGCAATTCGTGAATTAAATTTAATACCGCGTGTTTTCCACGGCGAGCGCGCAAATCTTTTTGCTCATGATCGCCGAATAAGAGCGCACCTATTCTG
>JBNKVX010000126.1:0-6609 GCA_050299435.1 Cellvibrionaceae bacterium
GGTGCGGATTTATTGCGGCGGGCAATGGGAAAGAAAAAGCCGGAGGAGATGGCAAAGCAGCGCGAAGTGTTTCAGGACGGTGCGAAAAAACAGGGGATAGATCCCGAGCTTGCCATAAGAATTTTTGACCTCGTGGAAAAATTTGCTGGCTACGGGTTTAATAAAAGCCATTCGGCGGCTTATGCTCTAGTCTCTTATCAAACAGCGTGGTTGAAAGCGCATTATCCAGCCCATTTTATGGCGGCAACCATGTCTTCAGATATGGATAAAACAGACAAGGTTGTGACGTTTATTGAAGAGTGTCGCAACTTAAAATTAAATTTGCTGCCGCCTGATGTTAATAAAGGTGAGTTTCAGTTCACTGTTGATAAGGAAGGCAATATTATTTATGGCTTGGGTGCGATTAAGGGAATGGGTGAAGGCCCGGTTGGTGCGATCATTGAAGCGCGTAAGCAGGGAGAGTTTAAAGATCTTTTCGATTTTTGTGCACGTATAGATGCAAGTAAAGTGAACAAGCGCGCGCTGGAAGCCCTCGTGCGCAGCGGAGCTTTTGACAATATTGGCCCGCATATTGATATCGATTATGACCGAGCACTCATGTTTTCACTGTTGGGTGAGGCCGTAAAAACTGCTGAACAGGCACAAGCCAATGCCAGCGCAGGGATAAATGATTTGTTTGGAGAAGTTATACCAAACAGTGGTGTGAATGAAGCGGTTTATGAAAAATACAATAATGTTCGCCGCTGGAACACAAAGGAAAGATTAAACGGAGAAAAAGAAACCCTGGGTTTGTATCTAACCGGTCATCCAATTGATGAGTATGATAAAGAATTAAGTCATCTGGTGTCTGCGAGAATTTCTAATTTGTCTGCAGAACGGAACAAGCAAAAAGTTGCTGGCTTAGTGGTTGGTTTTCGCTTAATGAAAACACGCCGAGGTGACAATATGGCTTTTATTACTTTAGATGATCGCACGGGTCGAATTGAAGTCGCCGTGTTTTCTGATACCTACAATGAAAACCGGGATATTCTGGTGAAAGATGCATTGTTGGTTGTTGAAGGTCAAGTGAGTCACGACGATTACAGCGGCGGACTCAAAATGCGTGCGGATGGAATAACTGACTTGGCGCAAGCGAGAGAAGAAAGCCTTGAAGCAATAAAGATCAGTTTTGATTCGAACAATTTGCCGGAAAATTTTCTGGAGAAATTAGAAGGGGTTTTGAGCCAGCACCGCGGTGAGACTTGTGCAATCAGAGTTCATTTTCAAACCCAGGGTGTGCTCGCTGATCTCATATTAAGTGACGCTTGGCGAGTTAAACCCACGGAAGCATTGTTAACAGAGCTACGAAGTCTGTTTGGGTCAAAGTCTGTGACGCTTAGTTATCGAGATCTGGAGGCGATGGCAAAATACGGTGCGGCGGCCATCAAAGCCTCCGCCACACAGGCTGATGCGCAGTATGCACCTTGGGCGAATTAGCACAATTACGGCACTAGACAGGTGGCTTGAAGCGCTTTGAGGGTGTGCTAAACTCTCGCCCTCGTTGAAAGCAGGCACATATAAACCAGGCACATATAAACAATGAATCTAAACTATCTCGATTTTGAACAACCCATAGCTGACTTGGAAGGCAAGATTCAAGAGCTGCAATTTGTTGGGTCTGACAATGACATCAATATCAGTGAAGAGATAGATCGCCTGCGCCAAAAGAGCCAAACACTGACAGAAAGCATCTACTCCAATCTGAGTCCCTGGCAAGTTGTGCAAGTGGCCCGTCATCCCCAACGCCCTTATAGTTCAGACTACATTTCACGTATTGTTGAAGACTGGGATGAGTTGCACGGTGATCGCCACTTTGGCGATGACAAAGCCATTATCGGTGGCATTGGTCGAATTAACGGCAAACCGGTGATGGTGATTGGAGAAGAAAAAGGTCGCAGTGTGAAGGAGAAGGTTTACCGCAATTTTGGTATGCCCAAGCCTGAGGGCTACCGCAAAGCACTGCGGCTAATGGAGATGGCAGAACGTTATAGTCTGCCAGTTCTAACCTTGATAGATACGCCGGGCGCTTATCCTGGTATTGATAGTGAGGAACGGGGTATCAGCGAATCTATTGCGAAAAATTTGGCTGTAATGTCGCGTCTGCGCACACCAATCATCTGTACGGTTATTGGTGAGGGGTCTTCAGGTGGTGCTTTAGCGATAGGCGTTGGGGATCAGCTAAACATGCTGCAATACTCAACCTATTTTGTTATCTCTCCAGAAGGCTGTGCCAACATTATCTGGAAAACCGTGGAAAAAGCGCCTTTGGCGGCTGAAGCCATGGGTGTCACCTCGGATATTCTGGAGGACTTGGGCATTGTTGATGAAACGATACCCGAGCCACTTGGTGGGGCTCATCGTGACATTGATACCATGGCCCTCAAACTGCGCGAGCGTTTAAGTGAACAGCTCGAGTCCCTGCAAAAAGTCGATATCAATGAGTTGTTGGAAAAACGATATAAGCGCCTAATGAGCTACGGAAACCCGGTTTAGCTCTGTCACTCGTCCGAGTCTGTCTATACTCTAAAGACGACAAAATAGTTTAGACGGACGCTCGGATGTTTAGTTTCACCCTAAAAACCAAAGTGCTTATGCTTGGCCTAGCTAGCGTGGGCCTTATTGGTGCTGTTGCGCTGATCACCATTTACCTCCTTGGCTTGGAATTACACTCCTACGATAAATTGATGAATGAAGAGGTTGAGTACTTACACGTTCTTGACGCTGCGGCTGCTCAATATAAAAAACAGGTTCAGGAGTGGCAAAACGTACTTATCAGTGGGAACCGCAGCAGTGATAGTGATAAATACTGGGGTCGTTTTAATGAGCATCAAGATGGCCTACAAAGCAAAGTAACACGCCTTTCTCGGCTAGGTTTGCCCTCCACTGTCGTCAACAAACTCAAACAGTTTTTAGATTTGCACAAAAACATTTATCCCAAATACGAGCAAGCTTTTGAGGCTTTTCGAGCATCCGGTGATGCGAGTGAGGGCGACGAGTTAGTGCGTGGCTTGGACAAAGACCCTACTGAAAAAATAGAGGAAGCTTCGGCCCTACTTAAAGCCACAATAAGCAGTGAGACAGAAAGGCTGCAGGGAAAAGCTTCCCTCCTACTAAGTTCGACCACGGTATTTTTGTTTATTGCGATGACCGTTGTGGGTTTAGGTTCCGTGATAGTCGGGCGCAACAATGTTTCTGCGCCGATTGTAGAGCTTGTAAAAGGGGTGGGGGAGTTGGCTGCAGGGCGATTTGATTTTGAAGTGGGCTACAACAAGACAGATGAGTTGGGTGAACTGGCCGACGCCTTACGTCAACTTCAAAATAAGCTCTCATCGTCGACTGAAGCGATTTCAGAAGCCATGCAATTGATGGCGCAAGCTGATGACAAGTTGGAAAGCGTGTCAGTCAACATTCAAGCCGGGACTGAACAACAATCTTCGCGCACAGATATGATGGCTTCCGCCATGACAGAAATGGCTGCAACTTCACGTGAAGTCGCGCAGCACACTGAGGAAGCTTCCGAAGCGTCTAAGGATGCGGAACAGTCTGCGAAATTAGGTGAGGAGGTAATGCAAAAGGCGATTCAAACCATGCAGCATATGGATCAACATATCGCGAGTACAACAGAAGTCATTCACGATCTCGAGAGTAAAACCTCAGAAGTGGGCACGGTGCTGGATGTTATAGGAGGAATTGCCGAACAAACAAACTTGCTTGCGTTGAATGCTGCAATTGAGGCAGCGCGAGCGGGAGAGCAAGGCCGTGGCTTTGCAGTAGTAGCTGACGAAGTACGAACCTTGGCTCAGAGAACCCAGGAATCAACAGAAGAAATAATTCAAATTATAGAAAGTGTTCAAAATGGTGCTCAAGCCGCGGTGAAGGCCATATTAACTGGCCAGGAACAGTCTAGTGAGAGTATTGCCAAAGTGAATGAGGCGGGAGTTGCGTTACAAAATATTCGCCAAGCCGTGGATAAAATTGCCGGGGTGAATCAGTTTATCGCCTCTGCGGCGCAAGAACAGGCTCACGTGTCTGAGGATATAACTCGCAATGTCAGTGATATTGCTGAAGTAGCTGAAGTTGTCGCCGAACAAGCCAAGGAAGTGCTAAATTCAACTAAAAATATACGTGATATTCGTTTTAAACTTGAAAATATTGTCAGTACTCTTCGTTCTGCCTGACTTGTAACCCTACAAGTGCATCACAGTTCCCTTCATAACTTTGCGCCTTTGGGCTTGTCGCGAATACAATAGCTGTTGAACTATACAGACAGAATCACGATTCCCATGAATTTTGAAAAAAAGCCTTGGTCGGATATCACTTATCCGTCCGAGCTTCCAATATCACAAAAAAAACAAGAAATACTGCGGTTAATTCAAGATAACCCGGTGGTAGTGCTTGCCGGTGAAACCGGTTCTGGAAAAACGACTCAATTGCCTAAAATTTGTCTTGAATTAGGGCGTGGCGTTTTCGGTCTAATAGGTCATACCCAACCGCGTAGAATTGCAGCGCGCACTGTTGCTAGTCGCTTGGCAGAAGAGCTGAAAGTCGAATTGGGAAAAGCTGTCGGTTATCAAGTCCGCTTTAACGAGCTCAGTGATGAATCAACTTACATCAAGGTAATGACTGATGGGATTTTATTAGCAGAAATTCAACATGATCCTTTGCTGCGCAAATACGACACTTTAATTATCGATGAAGCTCACGAACGCAGTCTGAATATTGATTTTTTGTTGGGCTATATTAAAAAAATTCTTCGCCGTCGACCGGATTTAAAAGTAATTATCACCTCGGCGACAATTGATCTCGAAAAATTCTCAAAGCATTTTAACGATGCGCCCATCGTTGAAGTAAGTGGCCGTACTTATCCGGTTGAGGTCCGTTATCGTCCCTGGCAGGAGGAGTTTGAAGATCCCTCTGAAGCTGTTGCGAAAATTGTTGCCGAGTTAGCCTCTGGAAGAGGTGCTCAGCGTGGAGATATATTGGTGTTTCTCAGTGGGGAGAGGGAAATACGCGAAGCTTCGCATGCAATAAAAAAACAACAGATTACCGGGCTGGAGATTTTACCTTTATATGCACGTCTCAATCTCGCAGATCAAAATCGAGTATTTCAACTGCACAAGAGTTTACGTGTAGTCCTGGCAACGAATGTTGCAGAAACTTCCTTAACGGTGCCAGGCATTCGCTATGTGATAGATACGGGAACAGCTCGTATAAAGCGTTACAGTCACAGAACGAAAGTTCAACGATTGCCTATTGAGCCCATCTCGCAGGCCAGTGCCAATCAAAGAAAGGGGCGTTGTGGGCGCGTACAAGCGGGAGTATGCATCCGGCTCTATGATCAAACTGATTTTGAAGCCAGGCCGGAATTTACAATAGCAGAAATATTGCGCAGTAATTTGGCAGGCGTAGTGTTGCAAATGCTTACGATGAATATGGGGGATATTCGCGATTTTCCCTTTTTGGAGGTGCCTGATCACAAAGCAATAAAAGACGGTTTTCGTCTGCTTGAAGAATTGGGTGCTGTTACAAAAAAAGGAAAGATAACACAGATAGGTAAAAAAATTAGTCAGTTCCAGGTTGATCCTCTGCTTTCGAGAATGCTGCTAGAGGCACAGGAACAAAATTGTTTGAGAGAATTACTGATTATTGTCAGCGGTTTAAGCATGCAGGATATTAGAGAACGACCTGCCGAAAAAAAGCAGCAGGCTGATGAAAAGCATCGACGATTTTGGGATGAGGATTCAGATTTTGTAGGCCTGCTAAATTTGTGGCATTACCTGGAGGATCAACGACAAGCGCTCACACAAAACCAGTTTAGAAAACAATGTCAAAAAGAATATTTAAATTACCTGCGTTATCGGGAATGGCGAGACTTACATCATCAACTTAGATTGGCCATTAAAAATCTCGGATGGAAAGAAAATCTCAGCCCTTCAAATTATCAGGCGATACATCAATCCATTTTATGTAGTTTGTTATCAAACATTGGTCAGAAAAACGAGGAGCGAGGAGAAAAGAATTATAAAGGGACGCGTAATCGAGTTTTCAATATTTTCCCCGGATCATCGCAGTTTAAAAAGCGACCCTCTTGGGTAACGGCCGTTGAGTTAATTGAGACAAGTCAGCTGTTTGCTCACACCGTAGCGAAAATAAATGTTGATTGGGTGATCCGCGCAGCGCCACATCTGATAAAAACACAATACTACGAACCATTCTATCATGCTAAGAGTGGGCAGGTGATGGCTTTTAAGCGATCTATTCTTTTTGGTTTGCTATTAAGAGATAAGGAAAGGACTAATTACGGAAAGATTGATCCAGTTATTAGTCGTGGATTATTTATTCGCGCAGCGCTTGTGGAAGGTGCGTATGCTACTAAAGGGAAAACACACGGAGAATTTTTCACCCACAATCAAAACTTAATTGAAGAAATTAAAAACCTGGAAGATAAATCTCGGCGGCGCGATATTCTGGTCGAGGATGCTATTTTGTTTGCGTTTTACGACGAGAAAATTCCGGCAGATATAGTTAACTTAAGTGGATTTGAGAGTTGGCGGAGAAAAGCCGAGAAAA
>JBNKVX010000127.1:0-6416 GCA_050299435.1 Cellvibrionaceae bacterium
GCATTTCACCAGGATCTTAGAGGGGATAGCCAACATTGCTGTCACTAGAGTGGGGGATTTACAGCTATTAACAGAAATAGAACAGCAGCAGATTTTGATGGAGTGGAATGACACCGAGGCCGATTATCCGAGGGACAAGTGCATTCATCAGTTGTTTGAGGTGCAGGTGGAGAAAACGCCGGATGCTATTGCGGTGGTGTTTGAAGAGCAACAATTGACGTATGCAGAACTCAACGAGAGAAGCAATCAACTGGCGCATTACCTGATCGAGCGGGGCGTGGGTCCGGAAATCCGGGTAGGGCTTTGTGTGGAGCGTTCGTTGGAGATGATCATAGGGATATTGGGGATATTGAAGGCGGGGGGGGCTTATGTGCCCTTGGATCCGGAGTATCCACAACAACGAATTGAATATGTCATAAATAATAGTGCAATCACAATAATACTTATCCAATCTAAATTACTTTATGTGATCAAGAATAATCAGAGTTTAAACTGTTTTTGTTTTGACAATGATTGGTTCCGTCTGTCAGCCTTAAGGATAGGCAACCCCGATATAGCTATGAGGCCAGATAATCTAGCCTATATGATCTACACTTCTGGCTCAACAGGGACCCCCAAAGGAGTGATGTGTATTCACAGTGGTCTTGTCAATCGTTTGGATTGGATGCAGAAGGAATACCAACTTACAGACACTGATTGTGTGTTACAAAAAACGCCGTTTAGCTTTGATGTGTCTGTGTGGGAGTTTTTCTGGCCTTTAATCGTCGGTTCCCGACTGTCTTTCGCACGACCGGATGGGCATAAAGACCCCTTGTATCTTGGCGATTATATTCAGCAATATTGCATAACCACTATACATTTCGTGCCTTCTATGCTGGAAGCTTTTATTAGTGCAGTGACAGCATTTAAATACCTAAATTTAAAAAGGGTTATTTGCAGCGGTGAAGCTTTGCCTTTATCGTTGAGTAATAAGTTTTATGAATTTACGAACACTGCAGAACTACATAATTTATATGGTCCGACAGAAGCTTCCATCGATGTTAGTTATTGGCGCTGCCAATCAAATTCCAATCGTTCCAACGTTCCTATTGGAAATCCTATTAATAACATCCGGCTATTTGTTTTAGATTATCAAATGCATTCGGTACCGATTGGTGTGGCGGGAGAACTGTACATTGCTGGGCAAGGCTTGGCGCGTGGATATTTTGCAAAAGGTGATTTAACGGCTGAGAAATTTATACCTAATCACAATAGTAAAGCTGGGGACAGAATATATAGAACGGGAGATGTTGTTCGTTACGGAAAGGATGGTGAAATAGAGTATATTGGGCGTACTGATTTTCAAGTTAAAGTGCGCGGCTTTCGGATCGAACTGGGCGAAATCGAAAGTGCATTAACCCAACAGACGGGTGTTCGTGAGGCGGTAGTCTTGGTCGGCACTCGTGGTGAGGAACAAGACAATACCTTTCTGGTGGCCTATGTGGTCGGTGAGAATGGTTTTAATGAGGATAAATCTGCACTCCGAACTGCGCTGCAAGCCCAACTACCCGAGTATATGATCCCGGCCTTCTTTGTGTTTCTGGACCAACTGCCCTTGACTGCCAACGGCAAGATCGACCGCAAGGCGCTGCCGTTGCCGGACGAGTCCCTGGTATCGACTCAGGATTATGTGGCGCCGCGCACGGAGGTGGAAAAGAACATTGCCGCTATCTGGGCTGATGTTTTGCAATTGCCAGTCGAGAAGGTGGGCATCGAGAACAGTTTCTTCGATCTCGGGGGGCATTCGCTATTAGCTGTAAAAATGCTTAACCAATTGAATAAAGCAAATTACGTTAACTTGCCCTTGCGAAGCCTGTTTGAATATCCAACTATAGCTGGGTTAAGTGCTCTCATTGGAGGAAAAAATCGTCTAACAGACGCGAATACTTTAATTAAGCTTGAGGAAGAAGCGATTTTACCCTCGGATATTAAGGCGATTGAATTATGTCAGCCTTATGTTGTTGCACCTCGCACTATATTTCTTACGGGCGGTACGGGGTTTATAGGGAGATTTTTATTGCGGGAATTACTTGAAAAAACATCAGCGCAAATTATTTGTTTAGTTAGGGGGGGGAATATAAACCAAGCATCCGAACGACTAAAACGTTGTTTGAGTGACAACCATTTATGGCGCGATGATTACAATGATCGATTGCATGTTGTACTGGGGGATATAGAAAGACCACGGCTGGGGCTTACGGAAAAGGTATGGACCCGTCTAGTAGAGCAAGTTGATGTTATTTACCACAATGCGACGGCTATGCACCATATTGCCACTTATCCTGTACTAAAGGCGGCCAATGTAGGTGGTGTAATTGAAATATTGCGGCTAGCTTGTACGCATCGATTGAAGTTTGTGCATTATTCATCAACTATTAGTGTATTTGCACAGGACCAAAATGAAGGTGGGTCCTGCCGAGTGGTTGATGAGTTGACACCCATAGATGATGAGAAGCATTTTATTTCACAGGGGTATAGCAGCAGTAAGTGGGTGGCAGAGAAAATAGTTATGATGGCGGAGGAGAGGGGGATTCCTTGCCGTATATACCGCTTTGGGTTAGTGACAGGTGATACTGAGTTGGGACGCTATGACCCGGATCAATGGCTTTATCGATTGATATCCAGTGCGATTAAGTTGGGTTGTTATCCTATAGACTACAATATAGAAATTGGGTTGGTTCCAGTTGATTTTGCTGTAAGGTCACTAGTATATTTATCACTTCAAAAAAATATAAAAAATGATATTTTTCATATTGATAATCCGATTGTAGTTAGTATTCGAAGAATGTTTGAAATTTATAATCAGGCCGATATGGGCTTTGAGTATTTGCGTGAGGTTTCATTTGAGTCTTGGCTAAAAGAAGCTAAACGTTCGGTGGACGCTAATGCAAATATTGATATCTACCCGTTGTTGTACAATTTTGAAAATGTTAGTACTGAAAAATATTCCCAGGTAGTTTCGATTAAGGTGCTATGCGAATCGACAATAGCCCTATTGGCAAAAGGAAACATTGCTATGCCAATCGTAGAAGAACCACTGATTAAAATTTACTTGAGTTCAATTTTACAGTCGCTGAATAAATGAATATTGGGTGGTTAAAAAACAGCATGCTGAAATAGTAACTTTATCAGATAATATTATAATTGGAGCTTCATCTTTTTGATAATGTCGTAGATTCTTAGTTACTTGAGCAAGTAGGAGCACTGGCCGAAGTCAGTTTTGGCAGGTAATTGCGCGGTTCTGCTTGGCTTAAACTTAAACAGCTGTTCACTATGGAAGTATAAATGACTCCCCAATGCCTATTAGGGGCATTGGGGTAATTTATATATAACTGATAGACAGAATCTACACGATTGTTTGTTACTCACCAAATCCCTGTATGCGAAGCTTGAACTCCTTCGGTGGTTCAACGCCCTGCAGATGTGCTACCAGATAATCCCAGGCACGGCGTGTGAAATAGCCGGATGAAGCGTGACCCAGATTGGGGAGTACGATCAGGTCAAAATCCTTATTGGCTTTTTGTAGGGCTTCCACTAACCGGAGGGTGGCTGCAGGTGGCGTGCAGGTATCCAGCATACCAATCATCAGCAATAGATTGCCTGCCAGTTTATCGATATAGTTTTCCGGGTACTGGCGTGTTTCTTTGAGTACGGAGGGTCCTTCGTACTTGTCGCCCTGCATCTGAGCTGGCATAAAACGTCGATCATGATACATGTGCTGTACACCTACCTTGAAAAAATTAGGATGTCTCAGTAGCCCTTGTACGGCGCCAGATCCACCGGTTGGATGAGCTGTGATACCCACTCGGTTAAGATCCATATAGGGAAAACGTTCAGCAAGCTGTTTGATTCCTGCCACGTGGTCATCGATATTGCTGGCGGACTCAAACCAACCGTAGCTCTGATCAAAAAAATCTTTTTCCCGCTCCGGACTGCCGCGACCGTCGATTTGCACCACAATAAAGCCAAGCTCTGCCAGTGCAGCTGCGTCCATATATGGCAACCCTACTGCCACACCTGTACCAAAAGAACCTTTAGGTACCCAAGCGATTTCGGGTTGATTAAAACCGTGGGAAATAATTGGGTAAGTTTTTTCTGGATCAAAATTCGAAGGACGGAACACCAAGCCGTAAATATCTGTCTTTTCATCTGCGGCTTTCAGTTTCACCGGTTCGGGCCATTGCCAACCTTCGGGCAACCAGGATATTTCGCCCGTTTCCAGGTCCATCTTTTCTACTCCGTCTCTGTCGATAAGATAGCTTACCGGCACCTGGTCTGCCCGGGTGCGGATTATTACCGCAAAGTTACCGGTTTTGGATACACCGCAAGATGACACCGGACAATCAATAGTAGCTATAGCTATCGATTTATAATGATCCTTGGGTTCGGGTGTTACTATGTACTCATGATTGCTGGAAACCAACGTCACCCTTTCACCAGTATCGATGTTAATACGTACGAGATCCCGATAATAGGGGTCCCGATGCTCTTCACGGGCAGCCATTTGCACAAATACCTCGCGTTTCTCTGGAATGTATTTGACAATGTTACGTACTAACCCGGGACCCGATGTCACCGGGTTTTTCAATTGCCCGGTCTTGAGGTCATACAAATAGAGATGCGCCCATCCAGTCCGTTCGGAAAACCACAGGATTTCGTCGGTTTCGGGCAGCGGCATGTAGCTGGGGTAGGCATCCTGATTCAGCATCAAGTTGATGTGTGTATCGCTGGTTTCCTCAAATAATACCCGGCAGGAGCCGGTCACCGTGTCGAACTCCACTAGCTTGGCATATTTGTAGTAGCGGTCCACATCGACAAAATACGCCAGGCGGTTGTCTTTGCCCCACCAACCCATGCTGGAGGTAAAGAAGCCATAACCGTTTCTGGTGGTAGGGATCTGTCCATAACAGGCACTTTGGTGCCGGCCGGTGGCCACCTCGATACTTAATAATCGTACTTCTTCGATACCTTCATCACCAGGGTAAGCTACACGAACATATTCCACCGTGGGTCGAGTGCTACCGTCTTGAGGTACGTGGTGAACGACCGGCAAAGCCATTACCCGCCGGGTGTCCCGCTGGGCGACAAACAAGCGGCTCGAATCTGGTGACCAGCGAACCTGCAACAATTCCGTTTCATTGGGAAACCCCCACCCTGTGCTTACAGCACCGTAGGCATAATACTCTTCACCATCAGTGGTTAGGGCTTTCTCTTCGCCGGTTTTAATATCGCGCAACCAGATATTGTGATTTCGGGCAAAGACCGAATAGCGGCCATTGGGTGATACTACCTCAATATTTGAGGGCTTTCCGATTTCAGTGCAACTGCCGGAGGTTGTGTCAAATCGCCAGCGTTTATCTAAGGCGCTGAAGCTAACAGTGGTGGGATTCAGTGCCAGCTCCAGCACAGTAATTGGAAGATAGTCCGCATTAACAGTTTGATGGCTGGCCTCCCCCAACGCAACCGCCAGTGCATGATGGTCGAAGGCAGGTTCATTGGTTCCCGTTTTGGCATTCACCAAGCGGTACTCTTCTTTACACGCCGTAGACGGCTTCTCCTTACTAGCTGTTGAAAGCTCCTGGCCATTCCGACAATTCCGCTTGTACCAGAAGCAATCTGTATCGCCGATCCAAACTGGAAAAATCGTATCGTTGTTTACAATGTTCTTAGTAAAGATGCCTTGCATTAAATCTCGGGCCCGGCGATAACGTTCTTCGATCCGTTTAGTAGTGCCATATTGTTCATTTTTCATCTGATAGTCACCTATTTCATCAAACCAATTTCACTTATTGGAGCACGGTTTCACAGAGAAACCCTACCTTCTAGTAGGACATTTTGCTTGCTCTATACAGAAAAAATAGAACAGAGATTTTATGATCAGGTATCAACGATTGTAATAAATCATCTGTGAATTGGTGTCAGGCAATTGTGGTATAAATTAGCCATATTTCTGCGTTTCTTACGTTGTTTTCAGTTGTTTCACCGTTGTCGAATAATTGAACGGCTGCAGGCATCGATGGGTGTCAGAAGAACTAGGCTCAGCGCGTATGCGGAATTCAACGTTTGCTGGCAACCTATGATCTTGAGTACATAGTCCTCGTTCAAGATACTAATCATCAATCTAAAATTTATTAATCTACGATAAAAAATCCCCTGTTATTCAACTCCACTTGTTTAGTTAGTGCCTGAACGAAAACCCCAAAAATTTGCAGCAGAACGGCGGCGGAATTTTTTCGCAGGGGTGGCAATCGCTCAAAAACACCGGCGGTGATAAAGTTAGCGGACCAGGCTGTTTAAAATTTAACCAAACAGCAAAATTTTGTGCATACTCCCGCCGTCGAATGCCTCGAAATTCTTTGAACATTTCTGATTTTTGC
>JBNKVX010000128.1:0-6119 GCA_050299435.1 Cellvibrionaceae bacterium
CAACAATGGGAAGCGTACCCAATGTGGGTTTGATGGCTCAAAAAGCGGAAGAGTACGGATCACACGATAAAACCTTTGAACTAAAAGCAAAAGGTTTGGTGCGCGTGGTTTCAGATTCAGGTGAAGTCCTAATGGAGCACAAAGTTGAAGAGGGCGATATCTTTCGTATGTGCCAAGTTAAGGACGCGCCGATACAGGATTGGGTAAAGCTCGCAGTGAATCGTGCAAGAGCGACAGGGAATCCAGCGATTTTTTGGTTAAATCCGGAACGAGCACACGACAGAGAATTGATTGCGAAAGTTGAAAAATATTTACCAGAGCACGACACCGATGGTTTGGAAATTAAAATTTTAAGTCCAGTCGAAGCTACCCGCCTTTCCCTTCAGCGTGTAAAAGAGGGCAAAGACACTATTTCAGTAACGGGTAACGTATTGCGTGATTATCTAACGGATTTGTTTCCAATTCTTGAATTGGGAACGTCAGCGAAAATGTTGTCTGTTGTTCCTTTGATGAACGGTGGTGGATTATTTGAAACCGGCGCCGGAGGCTCAGCACCTAAACACGTTCAACAATTTGTGCAGGAGAATCATTTGCGTTGGGATTCTCTGGGAGAGTTTCTCGCCTTGGCCGCATCGCTTGAACACTTAAGTGAGGTTGCCAAGAATCCGCGTGCAAAAATTTTGGCTGAGGCTTTGGACCTCGCCACCGGAAGATTGCTAAAGGAAAACAAATCTCCTTCACGTAAAGTGGGTGAGTTGGATAATCGCGGAAGCCATTTTTATCTGGCAATGTACTGGGCTGAGGCACTGGTGGAGCAAAACAGTGACAGCGAGTTACAGTCATTGTTTAAAGAGTGTGCTTCGGCGCTGAGTTCGGGTGAAGCACAAATTATTAAGGAATTGAATGAGGTGCAGGGAGAGGCGGTAGAAATTGGTGGTTACTACAGACCGAAGAAAGCTTTGCTTTCCAAAGCAATGCGGCCAAGCGAAACCCTCAACCAGGCATTAGCACTGATCAGATAATTCTCACTTCGCGTCTCCTGCGTATAGGCTCAGGTAAGAAGGGTCTATACGCAATTACTACTTACGGGGCGTTTTTGTAATTATTTAAGAGGTTTCTTCCGCCACGTTTTGGTCGGATTCTGCTTTTCCGTCAACGGAGTCGTCTGCTGAACTGGAGTCAGTCGAGGAACTTTTCACCACTCGAATGCTTTTTGCGTGTAAACCTTTGTCGCCTTTTTCAATTTCAAATGTGACAGGTTGACCGGCTTTTAAGGTACGGTAACCGTCCATTTCGATTGAAGAATAATGCGCGAAAAGATCTTCGCCTCCACCGTCCGGCAAAATAAACCCAAAACCCTTGGCGTTATTAAACCATTTAACAGTTCCGGTAGGCATAAGTACTATCCTTTGAGTTGCGCTCAACGACTAGCGCTAAGCGTTACATAAAGCCCTTTGTACATCTTCCAACGGGCAATTATTGTTATTAAATTCATCCATGCAACTGAACACTTTGTAAACAACAGTGGCGCGCTTGTCAAGTTTTAGTGAAAGAGAGCGAATTAGCTGTTTGCTTACTTTTGGTTCGGTTAAAATTCGTTTCTAGAACGTTTTATTCAGAAGCCTTGATCTATGAGTATTCTTCGAAATCATAAGCTAACATTAAATAAAGAGAGTGATGATGACTCTGTGTTTGATGGCGGTTTAGCAGTACAGGAAGAGAAGCCAAGGCTCAAAAGGCCTCCGCTCTATAAAGTTGTCATGCACAACGACGATTACACCCCAATGGAATTCGTTGTGGAAATTTTGGAGCGGTTTTTTGGCATGGATCGTGAAAGAGCAACTCATGTCATGCTCACGGTTCATACCAAAGGTAAAGCTGTTTGCGGCGTCTATTCTCGGGATGTAGCAGAAACCAAGGCCGCACAGGTAAACCAGTATGCACGCCAAAATGAGCATCCTTTACTCTGTGAAATTGAAGCATCCGACGATGGGGATGCGGATTTGTGATGGTTTGCGAGCGGAATTACGACGATGTTGAGTAAAGAATTAGAGACAACGTTAAACACTGCATTCAAAGGTGCGCGTAATAAGCGTCATGAATTCATGACGGTCGAGCATCTTTTGCTTGCGCTTGTTGACAACGAGTCGGCTGCCAGTGTGCTGCGTGCTTGCGGCGCAGATTTAGTCGTTCTAAGACAAGATTTGTCAGATTTTGTCGATTCAACGACGCCCCTCATTCCCGAGAATGATCAGGACCGCGAAACCCAACCGACTTTAGGCTTTCAGCGGGTCCTACAAAGAGCGGTATTTCACGTTCAGTCTTCAGGTAAAAATGAAGTCACAGGTGCAAATGTTTTGGTCGCTATTTTTAGTGAGCAGGAAAGCCAAGCGGTTTATTGTTTAAAACAACAAAGTGTTGCGCGTATTGATGTAGTGAATTACATCACGCACGGCATTTCAAAAGTCAGTGGTTCATCCGGACATGAAGGAGGGCACGAACATCATGATGATGATGCCGCAGCCAGTCCCGAAGAAGGTGGACAACAACACCCCCTGGATTCTTTTGCAACAAATCTTAATGAGCAAGCTCTGCTGGGCAGAATCGATCCACTTGTAGGTCGAGATTATGAGGTTGAGAGAGTAGTTCAAGTATTGGCACGTCGCCGCAAAAACAATCCCTTGTTAGTGGGTGAGAGCGGCGTAGGCAAAACGGCGATAGCCGAAGGCTTGGCCAAGAAAATTGTAGACGGTGAAGTGCCTGAAATTTTGGCGGAAAGCACCGTTTATTCCCTGGATCTTGGTTCGCTGCTAGCGGGTACCAAGTATCGCGGTGATTTTGAAAAACGTTTCAAGGGCCTGTTGGCAGAGTTAAAGAAACGTGAAGGTGCTGTGCTATTTATTGACGAGATTCATACCATTATTGGTGCGGGTGCAGCGTCAGGTGGCGTCATGGACGCATCCAATTTACTCAAACCGCTATTGAGCAGCGGGGATCTCAAGTGCATCGGTTCAACGACTTTCCAGGAATATCGCGGAATTTTTGATAAGGATCGAGCGCTTTCTCGTCGATTCCAGAAAATAGACGTCAATGAACCGAGTATTGATGAAACCTACAAGATATTGAAAGGTTTGAAGTCACGCTTTGAGCGTCATCACAATCTAAAATACACCGATAAAGCACTGCGTGCGGCCTCTGAGTTGGCCTCTAAATACATTAGTGACCGTTATATGCCCGACAAGGCCATCGACGTGATAGACGAGGCAGGGGCTTACCAGCAGTTACAACCCGAGTCACGTCGTAAGCGTCAAATTGGTGTAAGAGACATTGAGCAAATTGTATCCAAAATCGCACGAGTACCAGCGAAAACGGTAAGTTCTACGGACAAAGAGCTGCTTTCCAAGCTGAATGAAACCTTGCGTATGACTGTATTTGGGCAAGATGAGGCGATTGATAACATCGCATCAGCGATCAAGCTTAGCCGAGCGGGTTTAACCAATCACGAAAAACCCATTGGTTCCTTTTTGTTTGCTGGCCCTACAGGTGTAGGTAAAACCGAGCTTTGTAAGCAATTGGCAAAAGCGATGGGCGTTGAATTGATTCGTTTTGATATGTCGGAGTATATGGAGAGGCATACGGTTAGCCGTCTTATTGGTGCACCTCCAGGTTATGTGGGCTTTGACCAGGGTGGCTTGTTGACTGAAGCTGTGACCAAGCAGCCCCATAGTGTTGTCCTTCTCGATGAAATCGAAAAGGCTCATCCCGACGTGTTTAACTTACTTTTACAAGTTATGGATCACGGGGCGTTGACAGACAACAACGGGCGCCAGGCTGATTTTAGAAATGTTGTGTTAATAATGACTACTAATGCGGGCGCAGAAAGTATGAGTCGCGCTTCCATTGGTTTTACCAAACAAGATCACAGTACAGACGGCATGGAGGCTATCAAAAAAGGATTTACGCCAGAATTCCGTAACCGCCTTGATGCTATTGTGCAGTTTGGAAGATTGAGTTTGAAAGTCATCAAAACCGTGGTTGACAAGTTCTTGGTGGAATTGCAAACCCAGCTGGATGATAAACATATTCAGCTTGAAATTTCTGACGAAGCACGTGAATGGCTTGCAGTGAATGGTTATGACGAGAAAATGGGCGCACGTCCCATGACACGAATTATTCAGGAGAAAGTCAAAAAACCCCTGGCAGAAATGGTGCTATTTGGCGAGTTAGCCAACAAGGGCGGGGTGGTGTATATCGAAGTTGAAGAAAACGAAATTGTCATAAAAACAGAAGCCGCTTAAAAAAGCGGCTTCTGTGTCTATTCTTTAGTCTTACATTTTATCTCGCTCGATAAGTGATTCTGCCTTTACTCAGGTCGTAGGGCGTCATTTCGACTTTTACTTTATCACCCGTTAAAATCCGGATGTAATTTTTGCGCATTTTTCCCGAAATATGTGCGGTCACCACGTGACCATTTTCCAGTTTTACCCGAAAAGTCGTGTTAGGGAGGGTATCAATGACCTCACCTTCCATTTCAAAATTGTCTTCTTTTGCCATTCGGCTAACTGCCTCGATGATGTTTAATTTGGTCTTATGACCACGAAAAATTGAAGGCGGCAATTTTGCCTGAATTAGTGCTCCAAGCCAAGTTTTTCGCGAGAATTAGCTTTTTTGGACATATATCCAGGTGTTGTTGACCAATAGCTGAAAAGGGCGAAAATCCGTTTTGTAGTTCATTTTCTGACAGCGCTTAATCCAATAACCCAGATACAGATGGGCAAAATTTTGTGCTTTCGCCCAGAGAATTTGTTGCAAGATACAGTAACGTCCTATGCTGCGTTTTTCTTCATCCGGGTCGAAAAAAGTGTAGATGGCTGAGACCGCATCATCGAGGACATCAGTAACGGCAACCGCAATTAACTGCTTGTCGTGATAGATTTTTAAGTAGTGGGTGGCTTCCCATTCAGCACTAAGAAACGATGCATATTGACTGCGAGAAGCGGGAAACATATCGCCATCGTTGTGTCGGCAAGCAATGTATTTTTCATAGAGCGAATAACATTCGTCGTCATCGATATTGCTCACATCGACGATGTGTAAATCTGCGTTTTTCTTCAGGCAGCGTTTTTGGCTTCGAGAAAGTTTGAATTGATCAGTCGGAATTCGGATTGGAATACAAGCATTACAGGATTTACATTTAGGGCGATAAAGATGATTCCCGCTGCGTCTGAATCCGTATTCAGACAGCTGTGAATAAAGGTGAGTATCAACCTTCGCATCTGGATCGACAAAAATGGTAGTGCTCTCTTGGTCAACCAAATAACTGCAGTCATGTGGTTGAGTAGCAAAGAGTTTTATCTTGGAAAGATCAGTCATAAACCGTGCTTGGGTCTAGTCCATGCTTTTTGCCAATTAAAGTTATTCGCTTTCACCAAGCTCTGCAAGCGTAATTCGAATTCTGAGCGAGAAATTTCTTTCGCACCAAAGGAAAGTAAATAGTCTGTGTAAACCTGGCAATCAATTAATTCAAATTTCCATTCTCTCAATTGATTACACAAGGTCACAAAAGCCAGTCTGGATGCACCAGAGATGGCACTAAACATAGACTCTCCAAAAAACACTTTGCCCAGTGCGATGCCGTATAGCCCACCAACTAAATCACCGGCCTGCCAAACTTCAACAGAATGTGCGTATCCCTGGCGATGCAACTCAATGTAGGCGTCACGCATATCGTTGGTGATCCAGGTTCCCTCGCCATCTCGGGGGGCTGAGGCACAACGGGCAATGACAGCGGGAAAATCTTCGTCAACAGTAAATTCAAAGTGCGCTTTGGCCGCCAATTTCCGTGTGCTGCGACCAATGTGTAATTCGGCAGGAAACAAAACCAGGCGCGGGTCTGGCGTCCACCACAGAAGAGGCTGATTTTCACTGTACCAGGGAAAAATGCCGCGTGAATAAGCGGCAATTAATCGCCGTGGTTGGAGGTCTCCCCCTGCTGCCAACAAGCCATTGGGATCTTCCAGCGCAAGGGTGGTTTCGGGGAAATCAGTACTGTCAGGCGGCAGCCAGGTAATTTGCCCCATTATTGCTCTATTTCAGGTTGTCGAGATACTTCTCGGCAT
>JBNKVX010000129.1:0-5967 GCA_050299435.1 Cellvibrionaceae bacterium
CCGGATCAAAAGCGCCATGCTCTTTACAAAATTTGATAGTTTCTTCATAAATGCCTGCGTAGCATCGGTCTGGGATTAAAGCCTTGGTATCTGCCAACTTTCCATCTGGCCCCCACATTTTCCCTGAAGATCGAATACAAGCAGGCATCGATGCGTCAATAATGACATCGCTGGGAACATGTAAGTTTGTGATGCCGCGATCAGAATCCACCATCGCCAAAGGAGGCCTATCTGCGTAACATGCTGCTAAATCATCTTCAATTTTTTTTCTTTCTGCATCAGGCAGGCTTTGTATTTTTGTATATACATCACCGATGCCGTTATTGACTTCCACACCCAAATCTTCCAGCAACTTGGCATTTTTCTCTAAGGCGTCCTTGTAGAAAACATACACAGCATGACCAAAAATAATTGGGTCACTTACTTTCATCATCGTTGCCTTCAAATGCAGTGATAAAAGCACACCCTCTTTTTTGGCATTTTCAATTTCAGTTTCAAGATAAGCACGCAACGCCTTTTTACTCATGATTGATGAATCAATGATCTCCCCTTCCAATAGTGGAATAGAAGCCTTGAGTGTTTGATTTGATCCATCTTCTGCTACAAATTCAATTTTTGCTTCTTTTGCGCCCATTACCGTAACGGCCTGTTCACTGCCGTAAAAGTCACCCTGCTGCATATGTGCAACATGCGATTTTGAGCTGGCACTCCACGCACCCATGCTGTGAGGATTTTCGCGTGCATATTGTTTTACAGACAGTGGTGCACGGCGATCTGAATTCCCCTCTCGTAACACCGGATTCACTGCGCTTCCTTTGACTTTATCGTAGGAGGATTGAATCCGTTTTTCATGTTCAGAGTTGGCCTCTTCAGGGTAAGCTGGCAAGGCAAAGCCTTTTTCTTGCAATTCTTTAATAGCCGCATTCAACTGCGGAATTGATGCACTGATATTGGGCAATTTGATGATGTTCGCCAGTGGTGTTTTAGCTAATTCACCCAATTCTGCCAAGGCATCGGGAACGCGTTGGTCTTCAGGCAAAAATTCAGACATAGTCGCGAGTATGCGACCAGCCAGTGAAATATCCCGCGTTTCTACATCAATACCTGCGGCTTGAGTAAAGGCTTGAATTATCGGTAACAAGGAGTAAGTGGCGAGAGCGGGTGCTTCATCTGTCTCTGTATAGATAATTTTGGCTTTTTCTTGCGTCATAGTGCTTCCTGAATTCAACATGTTAAGCTTCGTTCAAAATACTGAACGAAAATGAGTATAGGCAGTTTGGGGGAGAATAGTTATTAGAACCCGATTCGATCGGCGCGCGATTATAACAGGCTCAGGCGTATTTATCATCAATGAACAATCTCTTACTTTTCAATAAACCCTTTAATGTCCTTTGCCAATTCAGTGGCGAAGAGCCCAATCTCAAATCCTTTATCAGCGACTCTGCGTTTCGTGATTTTTATCCTGCCGGGCGCCTGGACAAAGACTCGGAAGGACTGCTGGTGCTGACAAATGACGGCAAGTTGCAGAATCTCATTAGCAGCCCTTCTCACAAATGGGAAAAAACTTATTGGGTCCAGGTAGAAAACGATATTGATGAGCGTGCTCTTACACAATTGGCTAATGGTGTAATACTCAAAGACGGCAAAACGCGACCAGCGCAAGCACGAAAAATAACCGACCCAGGTGTCTGGGATCGCAACCCACCTATCCGCGAACGAAAAAACATTCCCACCAGTTGGATCGAATTAAAAATTAAAGAAGGTAAAAATCGCCAAGTGAGAAGAATGACCGCCGCAGTTGGTTTTCCAACTTTACGCCTTATTCGTTACGCTGTCGGCGAATTCACTATCGATACACTGCAACCAGGACAAATGTCCATCCGCAGCTATTTATCAAAAAGTTTGAAAGCAAAGGGTAAAGCCAAAAATGCTAAATGAAACCGACTACCCTCACCTCACAGTGGCGGCAATTGCTGAGAAAGAAGGTAAATTGTTATTTGTGAGAGAAGAAGCAGATCAAGGCATAGTCATTAATCAACCCGCAGGGCATGTTGAAGTGGGTGAATCAATTTTAGAAAGTGTTAAACGAGAGACGATGGAAGAAACTGCTTGGGAAGTTGAGCCGCTTTCCTTTCTTGGCGTGAGCCAATACCGCTCGCCGCACAATGGAATTACCTACATTCGTCACACTTTTTTAGTTGAACTCTTAAAGTTTCATGAAGATGTTGTTTTGGATGACGGTATTATCGAAGCCCTCTGGCTTTCACCGGAAGAAGCTCTTAAAATGCCCTTAAGGAGCCCTTTAGTGGTGCAGAGCGTGCACTCTTTTTTACACGGTCCTCGCTATCCACTGACGCTGTTTAATCATCACATCTAATAATAATCTCTTTTTTTAGTGCTTAATTGGGGTGTTGTCGTTTTTCATACTACTTGGTATGTATTTCGCAGCACTATAAACATAATTTTTCATTGTTTTGTAAGTCCAACCAGAGGTTATTCTATGAGCCTTGAAAAGAAATATTTAAAATCCAAACCTATTTGTAAAGTTAAATTTGTTGCGCCCGAACCTTTAGCTGAAGGTGCTGCGTCAATTTATTTAGCTGGCGAATTTAACAACTGGGATTTTAGCGATACCAAACTTCGAAGACAAAAAGATGGCCGATATGCCACAACGCTCGACCTGGAAACAGGTAGTGAGTATGAATACCGTTTTGTTCTTGACGGGGAAGTTTGGGAAAACGACTACTCAGCAGACAAGTATGTTCCGAGTGGCATCGGCGTAGAAAATTCTGTTGTTGTAGTATAAGAAGGCAGTGGTGTTAACGCGCCACTTTTCTTACTTTTACTTAAATTTCTGCATCTAATAAGTTTATTGCTTCCTGGTTTTATTTCGGAGGTGTGATCACGATCAACCTTAAAGCCGAAAGTTGCAATATAGAACTTTCATTAAGCGCGCAAAGCAGCGAATCACGTTGAGCTTGCAGGGCTTTCGTTTCCTCATCATAAACACCGCTATTGACAACCGACAAGCGCTGAATACGCGTAGCTTCGTGCTTGAAATGTGATTCTATTTTTTCCTGAGCTAAATTTTTAAACTGTTTGAGTTCTTCATGAGCCAGTTCATCCGCCTTGTGAAACCACTTCGCTATTTCATCTTTTCTGGCTCGTACAATTTGTATTGCCAATTTTTTTGGCACTGGCTGCAATGATTCTTGCAAAGCTTCTTCTTTCATTACTGATGCCAGGTTTTTATCTCCGATATCCAACAAGAGCACACGAAGGCTTTTTTCTGCCAAATAGGGCAAGCATGCATTTGCCTGGGGACTTTGAATTATCCAGTCAAAACAACATTCCAGTAGGCAATGCCCCGCTGGCAGTTGTTTGCTTGTCAGTGTCGCAACCGAAGCGGTACCAATCTCAGAATGATGCAATAACTCCCAGAGTCCGGTAATAAAAGGTGAATCCCAATTCAAGAATAAAAGGTCTTCTCTTTGACAAGCTGTCTCTCGATCAAATGTTACTTCGCCACCTTCAGGTGGTATCCCCGGCAAAGCAGGAACAAGCATTTTGTCTGAGGGAATCAAACTATAAATTGTCTTGGATAACTGCTCGAAATGGAATTGCAGTAATTCACTGGCCTGTTCAACCAAGGTGACAAGCACTCTTGAATCCAGCTTTTGAATGGATTCAATAAGTTGATTTGCTTGAGGTTGCTTACAGGAATTCCTTTCTAAAAGCGCATCCCTTCCCTCTTCAATTTTTTTCTCGAGCGCAACTACGGTGGATTTGGCTTCTTCTTCAATTTTATTGTTGCGTTGAAATTCTTCCCAAAAGAGCTGATGCACTTTGGAAGCTGCGGGATTTAACTTTTCGATGCAGTTGAGCACCGTGTGATACCAATAAAATAATGTTGCTTCGTTACTCTCTGGCTGAAATGGAATGTGAATTTTAACGTCGTGATTTTGTCCTATTCGATCCAGTCTTCCGATGCGCTGTTCAAGTAAATCAGGATTATCAGGCAAATCCAGGCACACAAGGTGATGACAAAATTGAAAATTTCTTCCTTCGCTGCCAATTTCAGAACACAAGAGAACCTGAGCACCTTTTTCCATATCAGCAAAATACGCCGCTGCCCTATCACGCTCAATTAAATCCTGCCCCTCATGAAACATCGCCGCATCAATGCCGTGTTTATCCCACAGGTAACTTTCGCAATCCTGCACAGTTTCTTTCAAGTGCCCGATAACCAGGACTTTTCTATCAGGGTCGGATTTCAAAAATGAAGCCAACCAGTCAAAGACAGGCTCATTACCAAGATCATGAGCAACAACACAACGCTTTGGAAAACCGGATATCGCTGAGCGCACATTGCGAAACATCGCTCTGCCTACGCCATGAATATCTAGCACAAGATCCAATAACTCCGCATCATCAATGTCATCGTCGAGATCAAAACGCGACTGTAACTCCGCCCGCGTCTTTGGCATTTGTGAAATAAGTAAATTTAACTCACTGAATTTTTCTTCTTCTTCTTTAAATTTCTCAAAATCTGAAAATTTAGCGGAGTCCAAGAGTTGTAATCGCGCAAAATGATTGTGCACACCCAGCTGTTCCGGGGTGGCCGTCAAAAGAATCAAATGCTTGCAATTTTCTGAAAGCGTTTGTAAACATTCAAAGGCTTGGCTTTTTGGATCGAGGTGATGCGCTTCATCCACAATCGCAAGATCAAATTCACCATCGAGAACACGAACACTTTCACTCTCCAATGCAGACTGCGGGAGGATATGGATCTGTCCGCTGTGAAAATCATGCTCTGCGCCTGCAAACAAATCAGGAGTCAGGCTAAACTTTCTCACTAGTTCAACCAGCCACTGCACTTGTAAGGCATCCGGCACAACAATTAAGGCACGACCGACTCTTTCTTGCTGAATCAATCGTTTTAATATCATGCCGGCTTCTATGGTTTTGCCCAAGCCAACTTCATCAGCGAGCAAGACCCTAACCTTGTCGAGTCGGCAGGCTGTCCAGGCAATGTAAATTTGATGCGCAATTAAATTTGCACGTACGCCGAGCAAGCCCAACATATCTGACTGCCAGCGTTGGGTCATCGCTGAATCAAGAAAGCGGCGAAAATAAAACCAACGAGGTTGGTCCAACTGCCCCATCAGCATTCTCATTAGTGGTTGGTTTAGGCGAATCTCAGGCGATAATGAGGTTTCAACGATAGGGTTTCTTGCACCCACTTGGTAAAAAAGTAGGCCATCCTGTTCCAGCACTTCGATTACTCGATGACTCAAGCCATCTGCTGTGTGTATTTCGTCATCCACTTCAAAACGTATACGAGTAAGTGGCGCATTTTGGATTGCATAACGGCGCTCACACTCAGCTTTGGCAAAAAACAGGCAGACACTACGCGCATCCACTTCAACGACAATACCCAAACCCAACTCAGGCTCAGTATCTACAACCCAACGTTGACCAACTACAAACTCACTCATGTGTTTCAGGACTACTTTGCGAAAAACGGCGCCATTTTACTGGTTTTTCTCGGCTTGACCAGCTCGGCTCTCTAATTGGCATCAAAATTTTGTCGATTGCATTTACATCTATATCTCAATGTTTGGTCAACTGACTGGCAACTATTTGATATTACTTGCATATTTTTTAAAGGAGCAAAAGTTGCATGATGATAAGAAATGCAAAACCGGGAGGGTTTGAATCATGCAAGACGCAATAGTTATCAATGGAGAATCGCTGATTTATTTTCTGTTACTGGCTTTTATTGTCTATTTATTTTTCCGCAAGCCTTCGCCCTAAAACGCTGTTTTGGGACTTATAAATTCAACGATGTTGCCGCTCATTTCTCCCAAGGATTGCCAATCGTTGACTTCGTTTTCAATTTTTACGTAAGCGCAAGTAGGAACGTGGTCTACAAAACGTCCTGAAAGATGTGCGCTTAGTTCTGTA
>JBNKVX010000130.1:0-5344 GCA_050299435.1 Cellvibrionaceae bacterium
CTCGCCAAAACAGGTAGTCAAATGTCTAATTGTTCCACATTGCGGACATTCACTAGATTCCGGTTCTACTGGTAATCTACCCAAGCCAGAACTTCAGCTATCGGCCATAAGCGGACATCCAGTATAGGGCGTTCACATTTGCTACCCTTCATATCTTCGAACCATCTTACGCTGTTCCACTATAGGCTCAATGGCTGTCCGTTGGTGGGCCAAATACCTCAATTCCAGATCGGGATGTTCTCGGTAGGTAAGCCCGTATTTCACCCAGGTCATCACTACGCTCAAGCTCAAAGCTTCCCCATACTGAGTACATGCTGTAAAACTTAATATCCCTGGGCTTAAGAGCTTCAATTACAGAATGGATAACAGCATTTGGGCAGCGGAGGCCAAAAGTGACTTCTTCCAGTTTCAGGGGAGAATCCTGCAAGCCTACACGATCAAAAATTCTCCATTCTTTTTCATACCTCCACGGCCCAGCTTTTCGAAGAAACATATTCCTATCCATTATTCCTTGCGCGTCTTCATCTTGGTGAAGGATAGCTTGTTCAATCACGCTAGTTGGAATTGTGCGGACACCGCCATAGCCTACCTTGTTAATATTTGGAACGGGATTTCTATTCAAAGAATAACCGACACAAAATCCTTTATGCTGATCCCCATAATGGCTCCAAAGTAAAGGGTTATTATATTCCTCAGACAGGCAGCAGACACCGCGATTACTTTGCTTCAAAAGCTCAGACTGAATCGCATAGGTAAGCAGATTACACTCAGCTTCTTCAACACTTATTTCATAATCAGGGTTCGTTGCGTGATAGGCAATATTCCTAATTTCATTATCTGCTTCTTGCTTCCCTTGTTCATCTGCATGAGCTTGGGCACCTGCGCCATCTATTTTTGCGGCCTTTAATGAATCGATAACTTCTCCCACAACCCTCTTTGTGATAAGAGAAACTAAAATATTTCTGAGCGTTATCTTATCCGAATCCTGCTTGACGGCTGGCTTGCAATCTAGGGGGTCATTGAAATTTAATGGGTCAGAAAAATAAAGCTGGTCATGACAAAGCGCGTCGATAGAAAGCGCATCGAACGGCTGATAGCGATATATTTTTTGAGGTTTTGTGTTAGTCATGTCAAATAGTTTTCTTCATTAAATCAGTCAGGAGATGACATGGAATTTAAAAGATTCTCAGTCGACGGGCACGTTCTCTGAATGCGTCTTCTCCCCCTTCGAGTATTTTACATACAGCTTCGCGAATATCAGGATTTTCTAACCCACCGCTTCTATATGAAATATCAGGTAATGATTTCGGTTTGTGCTCGCCACGAGACGCAATAATTACTTGGTCAGCATCTGTATTTACAACAAGATTAGCGTTATGGGTTACGATTATGATCTGACGTCGTGTTTTTGCTTCCTTAAAACAATCTACCAACTCACAAAAAACCGACTCAGGATCGAGGTTTTCTTCCGGCTGATCAATAATTAATGGACGTTCATCATCAACGTCAATCGAAAGATAAAGCAAAAGTAATACGATACCTCGAGTGCCAGGTGATAATTGTTGTATATCTACAGACTCATATTCCAGTCCGTAACTAACTTCGACGTGATCAGTTCCATATAGCCATGCAGAAATTTGGTCACTCCAATGCTTTTTAGCTTCTCTGCTCTTCATCGCATCTTCAAATGCGTGTTTCCAGAAATCAGACCGATATTCAGAACGGAATTCAGACATCGCATTAGCAATTTCATCAAAATTACCTTTTGCCCATACGCTGCTAAGTTTCTCCTTGATAATGTGTGTCAGTGTACCAACGCCTTTAAACCGGCCAGACCTTGATTTATCTATTAGACGCTCACCAGCTTCAGCCCATGCATCTATATCTACTCTACGTTTAACTGAAAACTTTAGCTTTCCAAGGGTTCCTTTTTGTGACTTAAGCCTGTCCTGCAACGGTTTGTATAGCTCTCGCAATATTTCGGCTTCTTTGTCGATTAGATTGACTAGATTGCGGTACGTTGCTTCTCTTGATTTTCGAAATTCTTCAATCTTTTCTGGCGCGGCTTCGGATTTTTTAATTTCCTCGTCTCTTTGCTTTAGCCCTGTTTCAGCTCTAACAATTTTGGCAGACAAGTCATTGTATTTTTTTCGGCGATCATCACTGACTCCAATGCAGGCTTCCAAACGTCTTTGCTCTTTTAATAACAGGGAGTGAGTAAGATTTCTCAGTTCAATTTTGCCACCAAAATAGGGCTTTGCTTGCGTCTTGTTCGGATTTTCTGAAATTTCTGTGGTGCCTGGACCTTTATGAACTTTAATACTCTTTCGTACCTGCGTTAATTGAGTGTCAAGCAAACCTTCAACATCTCCGTCATAAGACAATGTAAATGTTTTCCACTGTTCTGCTGTTAACTCTGTTTCCGCGTACCGAAATTTGAGTTGTTCAAGTTGCACTTCTGAATCATTTTCCCGAAATTGCTTGGTTTCTTCTTGTAGAGCTACAAGTTTCAGTTCCTTTTTTTCTAATTTTGCGATCATGTGAGATTTTTTTTCGGCAGCGGCTCTTACTTTGTCGAGACGATCAAGAAGTCCTTTATTGTCCGTCGGTGTAAGTTTCTTACGATCACCCTTCATTCGTTCAATCGCATCATTTTCGGCTTTTCTCTTGCGTTTTAACTCATCAAGGCCCCTGCGCAAGTCATCCTGCATAGATAGCTCAGCACCTATCTCGCTAAGAGCTTCCCTGTATTTTTCCATGCGATTTTGTATCGACTGTGTTCTAAACTCGCGAAGTTCATCAAAACTTCGCGCACCTAGTCGTTCGTCAGGAGCATGTGCATCAAATATTACTCGTTCAATCTCAAAAACGAGCTCGTCAGCTAAGCCATCAGATGAGCAGAGTTGATCGACAAATTGTTGAGATAAGTAACGAACGCGAGGATCATCACTGTCATATAAATTGCGAATACAAACAGAGGAACTAGTTTGTTCATTGTCTCCCCAGATCAATACACTAACGGTGTCATTTAGATATTCGCTGGCTCTTTCCAAGAATGAGCGTTTGGTGTGGTTACGATCAACACTTTTTGCTCCTGCCGCTATCATCTCAACAAGTGCGGTTTTCCCTGAGCCGCGCGCACCGATAATAGCTACCAATCCTGGATTGATCGGTATTTTTGGGGTGCACATCCAATCTGCTTTTTGGATGTTGACGTTTACAATTGTGTCAGAGGGGCGTCCACCTTCAGGTGGTTCTTTTCCAATACAAACCCGGTGCTGAGGGTCATAGCAAATTTGCCTTAATGTTTCGAATGTAAGATCGCCACGAATCCAACAATAGCGGTCTTCCTTTGGTTTTCCAACGTCTTTCATTTCATGGGCATCACAACCATGTAGGCATGGCTTTGGGCCACCGTAAGTCTGCGTAATATGTTCAAGTGTATCTGCGCCTTTACCGCACCAATAGTCTTGATCACTAGGACGGCTTGAAAAAATTATTTGGCATAAACGTTGCAGCTCTTCACGAAGTGCTTTTAACCCACTGTCTTGTAATTGGGCAGTGCCATCATTTTTGCTGGCTGCAACTGCTACCATGATATTTTCTCTAGCCCACCCAGAATTTTTAAACGCCATTCTGAGGTTTTCAGGAGTAACTTTTGACTGCTCGACTCCCAACTTCAAAGCATGTATATCATTCTCAGCATTCGGATTAAATGCGTATCCAAGCCGGATTAATTCATCATTTGTGCAACCATATTGCTCACCACCATAATCAAATTTTAGGTTTCCCAAAAATCTCTTAGTTTTGTTGACATGATCAGGATCGTCAGGGCAGACAACCAGGTGTACATTTATCGGTGAGCCTTTTCCGGCGTTGACTAGAAAGCGAAGTTCAATATTGGGAAATAAAAGCTCAACATGTGGAAGCTTTCCCTCAAGTTTCAATGCCAAAAGCTTTTCATAGCTATCTAATACATAATAGTCTGTAATACCAATAGCCCGTATTGGGGGGGTGGCTTCATTTAAGAGATTTATGTAGTCTTCAACAACATCTTCACCTGAAAAATTATCATTTTTCAGTGTTCCTGGCATGTGAATGTGGGGGTCCCAACGATGCCAAACTGATCCCGCTGGGTTGGCGATTACATTTATTTCATTATCCATATCAATTTCGCTTTAATTCACATGAAGATATTCAAAACGTCCGCTTTGGGTCGATAACTGACTCATGCTACGCAGTTTATTTTTTGCTGCCAATGGTAGAAAAGAGCATTTTTTAATGGCAGCATTATGGAGACGACTATCAAAGATAATTTCATTTTTACATTACTCTGCTTTCCGCGAAGTAGCATTATTCATCGTTTTGATCAGTGTCAAGTCCGAGGGACTAGAGCCCCTAGTCGGATGGCTCCGTATCTGGTCAAAACGATGAGCAAGGCCCGCAAGATCAAACCATTGGCTCGCCATCCATTCCAGCAGGCGGGTTGTAGGTGCCATGCCACCCGCTCAAACGAATCCACAAAGTTCTCGTAGGTACGCTCGATAGCCCGTTGCTGTTCACTCATGAGGCCTCCCAATCAGGTCTGCCCAACGAGGTTGTTGAAAATCTCACAACGTTAATTTTGAAAATTCTTAATATGTTCCTGCGTGAATAAAACATATTTTTATATAGTTGCATTGCTTTATTCAAAAAAGCGCTCCATCAACTAAAAGAGCCTTTTACAATCTCAGCTGTCCACTGAGCACATTCTTCCGGGCACGCCTGCAATAAAAAATGCGGGCCCTCCACTTCAATTAGCCGGAACCGCTCAAAGTGCAGCTGAAACCAATCTACCATATACGATGGAACCAAACGATCCCTGTTTGCCCGAAAATAAAAGCATGGCGTATCGAATCGACGTCGGAAAGCAAACCGTTCATTGGCCACAATCCAAAGCCGACCACTCAAAACCTCAGAGGAAATATCTGACAGCGACGATCGTAGTAGCGAAAGCTGATTTGCGGTAGCCGTTTTCCCTAAACAAAATCGCCGCAGCAACCATGCCGGCGTCATTCGTATTAATGACCCCACACAGGGAATTAAATTAGCACGCCACAGCAGCTTGGGCCGCGGAGGTTCGGCGAAGGAGGCACAAAATACAACAGTTTCAATCCGCTTAACACCGGAAGCCAAAAGCGCCAGCGCAACCAGTCCGGAGAAAGACTCCGCCAAAAGCACCACCCTTCCCAGCGGAAGCCGACTTGCCACAAACTCAGCAAGTTCATTCACTGAAAGCCTTTTGTTCGGCGGGTACGCGATAACCAACGTGCAAACATCCGTCGGCAATGCCTCCACAAATGGC
>JBNKVX010000131.1:0-5189 GCA_050299435.1 Cellvibrionaceae bacterium
GCTGGTGTTTGTGCCAAGAATTGCGCCTGGTTTGGCGTGTTTATCTAATTCGATAAAGATTTTTTTCTTCAAATCGATATCTTCAAATACCGCTTCAATGACCAAATCAACCTCAGATACGGCTTCGAGAGAGAGCTTGCCTTCTATGTAGGCCATCGCAGCTTGTTTTTGCTCTGCCGTCATGCGGCCGCGCTTGACGCGACTTTCGTAAATGCCGTCAATATTTTTTAATCCACGATCCAGCCCTTCCTGGCTTACATCGATGATTGAAACAGGAATGCCCGCGTTCGCAAAACAAATTGCAATACCGCCACCCATAGTGCCTGCACCGATTACTGCAACTTTACGGATTTCACGCGCTTTTACATTTGGGTCACGGTAGGGGATTTTGCCTGTATTGCGATCAGCAAAAAACAGATGAATCAAAGCCTTACATTCAGGTGAGGCTTTAGCCAGGTTTACTAATTCAGTTTCATATTCAAGGCCTTTAATAAAAGGCTTATTTGCGCTGGCGGTAATGGCTTTAATCGCTGTGAAGGCCGCAGTTTGGTGGGGGTACAATTTTGCTGCTAGCTTTTCAAATTCGGCCACCACAGTCGCTTCTACAGAATCCACTGAATTGGCGCTTGTTGGTCTCGGGCCTTTGTTATCTGAAACTATGCCATTGATGTAAGCCTGCGCGGCATCTACAAGGTTCTCCTCACAGATTTCGTCAATAAAGCCAAGTGAATTAGCATCTTCAGCGGAAATAGGGCGGGCATTAACCACAAGACCGAGGGTCTTTTCTATACCAATTAACCTCGGCATACGTTGAGTGCCTCCCGCTCCGGGAATAATCCCCAAAGTCACTTCAGGAAGAGCAAAGCGAGTAGTCTCGCTTGCGATGCGATAATGACAGGCGAGAGCCAACTCCAGGCCGCCACCCATTACCGTACCGTGCATAGCCGTAACCACCGGGATAGCGAGATTTTCAATACGAAGGAAAAGATCGCGATATTCTGCTTCTTTTGGGGGACCATTAAATTCCCCAATATCAGCGCCAGAAAAATAGGTTTTACCCTCGCATAGCAACAACACTGCTTGCAGCTCACTAGCACTTTCTATGGCGCCTACTGCCTTATTCAAACCCTCGCGCACCTTGGCATCGATGGTATTCACAGGGGGGTTATTTACAATAATTGTGGCAACGTTATTTTCAACATTCAGCCGAACGCACTCATTCATTGCAGTTTCTGTCATTTTCTAATCCTGGTAAGGTGATTTTCCTTCAAGAACCCATGTATTTACTTGCTGGCAAGATTTAGGGAGTTTTCCGCTATAAAGTGTCAGAAGTGCCAAATATCGCCGTGACTTCACTGGAAAGGTGCCCGCCATTGCCATTACACAAGGCAATATTTGCATCCCGGATCTGTCGATCTCCGGCTTCACCACGAAGTTGCTCGATACATTCAATGATCAGCATCAGGCCATACATGCCCGGATGCACACAGCTCAAGCCTCCGCCATTAGTGTTAACTGGAAGACTCCCACCCGGTGCAATGTTGCCATCGGCAACAAATGCTCCACCTTCGCCCTTTTTGCAAAAGCCGAGGTCTTCGATAAAAAGAATTGTGTTGATGGTAAAGGCGTCATAAACCTCAACAACATCAACATCTTTAGGTGTGATACCCGCCATGCTATAGGCAAGTTTGCTGGCTTGTGCCGCTGCAGTGGTGGTGAGGTCGGGCATTTGAGGGATTCCAGCATGGGTCATGGCCACACCGACACCCAGCAGATAGATGGGTTTTTGGGCGAGCGTTCTGGCGCGTTCCGCGCTCACTAAAACAACCGCGGCACCTGCATCAGCAATTAAACAACAGTCGAGAGCACTCAATGGATCACAGACCATTTTCGACTGCAAGACATCATCAACGGAAAGCGGAGTGCGTCGCATAGCTCGCGGGTTCAACTGCGCCCATTTACGCGCGGAAACTGCTACTTCGGCAAGATCCTCACGTTTTGTACCGTATTCATACATATGTCGTGCGGTAGCCAATGCATAAGCATTCATTGGAGCCTTGGGTTTGTACTCATCTGAGTAAGGAAAGTGCTCTCTGGGTGCATCAATTACGCCCGTCTGCTTGAGCTTGCTGCGAGTATTGCTGCCCATTGCAATGAGTGCCACCTCGCATACTCCGGCTTCAATGGCCATTGCCGCGTGCTGAAGTTGGCTGACATAAACCGAGCCACCAATATTGGTGTCATCCATCACGCGGGGCTTGAGTCCGAGATATTCCGCTGCGTGCAAACAAGGAAAGGTGTCGGGAAAGTTAGCAGTAAACAAGCCGTCTACTTCATTTTTATTAATGCCTGCGTCAGCGAGTGCCTTATAGGCGGCTTCTGCCAGGTTTTCTCGCGCGCTGCGTCCGGGCAAGTCGCCAAAAGCAGTCAGCCCAAGACCTACCACAGCTACGGAGCCGCGTAAATTTTCTGATTTTTGATTCATGTTGAAGACCCGGCTGGCTTGAACAATACAAGTGGAGTGCCATCCAGTTCTCCGACAAAGGCTGTCACTTCCATGCCAATCGACACCTTTTCGGGTGAGATATCAACCACACGCGACATCATTCTGGGGCCTTCTTCAAGGTCTATCAGCGAAATGTTGTAATCGCCCTCCGGTGTACCCCGTGGAGTGGAAGTTGAATACACCACACCCTTGCCTGAAGCTGTAATCCAGGAAACACGGCCCGAGCCGCAATGAGGGCAGACAATGCGTGGATAAAAAATATGACTTTGGCAGTCGGCGCAAAGTTGGATCTTGAATTCGCCCTTGGCTAAAAACGCCTGAAAGGTTTTATCCGGACCATCTTCAGAAAGACTTTCGATTTTGGATTGGCTCATAAATTAAGAAAACCAGATTATTATCTTTTTTTTCTAGAAAGAAGATATGTCGCTAAAATTGTATGTGTAACATACTAAATTATAGTCAATGATGTCAATGGAATCGGGCGTGTCGCGCGCTAATTCAGAAACTACCTACGCCAACTCACCAAAAGATAGATTAAGCGTCAAAATTTGAAGTCTATCCCGAAATATATTTCAGTTTTCAGGGTTCTTAAGGCTGCTTGTTGGCAAATCATCTTTAACTATACTGAAAAGAGAGAAAACCTTTTCAGTGCTACCAAAGAAATCCAGTAACTACGAGGATAGACCACTTTTATGAGTCTTGATGTAAGAGCAAATTGGGCTTCTCTTTCGTTGTTGCTTGGCATCAGCATTCTTCTTTTGTTCAATATTTCTGCTCTTCTTTCCAATCAGGTGCTCAACTTGCTTAATGTTGCTAACATCATTTTGCTTTCATTGACACTTGTTTACCTTGTATTTAGTTGGGTAAGTAAGCGCGGCTCAAACATTGATTCGGAAGTGTTGTATTCTCAATTGGATTGTTTCGCACGCGGGGATTTGAGTCATGCCCTGGAAGAGACAGAAATTGATGAACTTGGCGAGATAGGTGAAAACCTTGAAACGTGTCGTTCAAGACTTAAATCAGCATTAGTGGTTTGCTCAAGAATCAGTGTGCTGGGCGCGAACAACGCAAAAACCTTGCAAGTAAATTCTAACGAGATAGGTGACAGTGTTGAGAAAACCTTGCATGAGCTTAGCGCCGCTTCAAAAAGCGGTGAGGCGATGTCGTACTCCGCAAATGAAATTACGGATAACTGCACCTTGGCTGCAGACCGTGTTTCCAGTGCAAATCAGACGGCCACCGAAGCCTCTGAAGTTTTTACAAAAAATATGGACACGATGGGGCGGGTAAATGAAACTTATCATTCCAGCTTTAATTTAATCAATATTTTGAGTGAACGATCAAAGGACATTGGTAAAATTGTCGAGCTTATTCGAGGCATCGCTTCGCAAACCAATCTACTTGCCTTAAATGCAGCAATTGAGGCGGCGCGCGCAGGGGAGCACGGTCGCGGCTTTGCGGTGGTTTCTGATGAGGTGCGTAAACTTGCTTTGCAAACTTCTGATGCGACGGATCAAATCAGTGTCACTGTAAAAACCATGCAAGCCGACATCGAAGCCGCCGTAAAAGAAATGGATGAAGGTATTGAAAACGTTAAAATGGGCGTTGATGACACGGTAAAGTCCAAAGAGGGTTTGCTTGAAATACTTAGGCAAATTCATCTGGTAAAGGAAGACATCGAACACATTAATGAAACAACACAAAATCAAACGTCCGCAACTAAAAAACTGTCAGAAACTCTGAAAGAAGTGACCAGTTTAATGGAAAACTCGTCAGAAAAAATTGCCAGTAATTTTGGGAAAATCAGTCAGATGACTGAGCTGGCGGTTGAATTAAAACATCAAATTGGAGACTTCAAACTTTACAACCGAAACGATGCAAAAGCGATGGTTGAAAGAGCATGGAGTTATTTGCAAAAAAATGGAAAAGAAGCTGCCATAAAAGAGTTTTCCAATCGTACTGGTGAATTCGTGGACGGTGAGCTATTTGTATTTGTTCAAGATTATGAAGGTGTCATGATTGCTTACGGCGGCGAAGCCCCAATACTGGGTAAAAATGTTATGAACTTTCAGGATGCCAATAAGGAGGCGATTGGCCCCCCAATGATTGCAATTGCCAAAAATCAGGGAAGCGGCTGGTACAGCTATAATTTCCTCAACCCACAAACTGATAAAGTTGAACCGAAAATAAGTTATATCAAGGCCATCGACAATTCCTGTTACATGGCTTGTGGTATTTTTGAAAATAAATAATTACTATTTCGTTTTTTTGATTCGATTCTTTTAACTTAAGTTAATTTTTCCCTTCATTTTATTTGTGAATGTTATGAGTTCATATCAAGCACCTTTGGAAGATCTTTTATTCCTCTACCGCGATGTTTTCAATATGGATACATTTTGGACATCAATCGGCAATCCTGGTGAAGCAGATTTAAATCTTGCCACAGCTATTTTTGAAGAAATGGCAAAATTTTCTGCTCAAGAACTCAGCCCTCTCAATCAAAGTGGCGATCGGGAAGCATGCCATTTTAGCAAGGGTGAAGTGCGCTCACCCAAAGGTTTTCAAAAAGCTTATCACTTGTATTGTGAGGGTGCTTGGAATGCTTTGAGTGGCGACCCAGCTTTTGGTGGGATGGGACTTCCAAAGTCTTTAACAGTTGCCATTGAAGAAATGGTACAAGGTT
>JBNKVX010000132.1:0-5124 GCA_050299435.1 Cellvibrionaceae bacterium
GGGGCCTTCATTGCCGGCCGCGGCAATAACTACAAGGCCGGCGTCGAAGGCGGCGTCTGCGGCCAGCGCAGTTGGATCCATTTCTGCGGTAATTCCGTCTGCTGCAGAGATGGGTGCGCCAAGGGATAAATTGACTACCCAATCGTCGTTCGCAATGGCGGCAGTCAGTGCGAATTCAACGTCTTCATCGGCAAAGACCGGATCCTCGGTGTCGCATTCTGTGATTGCTTTGTAGCTATCTAAGCCAAATTCAGAAATGCCTCGATGTTCAACACCAAGGCTTGAGTTGCCACGAATGATTGTTGAAACAGGAGTCCCATGATCATGGCAATCATCGGGATCCCAACTGGCGGAACCGTCGTCGCCGCAAAAATCTTCGCCGTGTACGCAATCCCAGGCAAAAATGTCTGAGGCATACTCCGGATCGATAAGCGCATGGTCTGGGTAAATGCCAGAATCGATCACACCTATCCAATTAAATGTATTTTGAGGCACATTAGATGAATCAAAAAAATAATCGCTATTTAATTGATAGGGCATGCGCGCGTGCGCGAGGTTGTTGTCAGGATCTCCGTCGTCAAGTGGACGCAGTACCTTGCGTCGTGGTTTGACAAATAGCAGGTCGGCGTGCTTTTGCAATAGCGCGATATCGCTAACGCGAATTTCTGCAACAAACGCGTTGGTGAGTGTGAATTGGTAAAAAATTTTAAATTCACTTGGGTCGAGCTTTTCATTAATGACGAGTTTTCGGGTGAGTGCTTGCAGATTTTCTGAGCGTAAACCTGCAATTTCTTCCAGCAATTGTCGGCGCTGTGCCAAAATTTCAATTCCCGCTGAAGACTCACGAGTGACTCCTGGTGGGCGTCTCGGAAAAAGTGGAATATCGATGTTTTCTTGCATATTGACGATGACTTGCACCCTTTTATCTGGATTTGTTCGCATCATTTGTATTAATTCTGGATGAATAGTTGAAACACTAGCGGGTTTGTCTCTGGAAAATTCAGATTTGGCTTCGGCCACTCGACTGCCATGACTGTCTGAAGGTAGAGAAATTGTGTCAAACATTTCTACCTGCCCGGGCTTGTCTCCCAGGGCGAAGGAATAAATCTGGTTAATAGGATCTTTCTGCTCGGCGAGCTTGCTAATAAGCGTTGTTTCAGATGACGCCGCCTTTCCAAAAACCAAAGCAACGAGAGCCAGAATGCACAATTGAGTTTTAATTTGCACAGAGTTGATTTTCATTGTGTTCGCTCCTGTTTTATGCGCGAGGCTTGTGGATGTGGTTCTGATTAGGGGCAACAACATGCGATCTCATCGGTGAAAGAAAGGTCTGAGTTGTTGTAGAAAGCTTGAAGTGGATTTGTATCGTCATGATTTTTCTCCGTTAATCAAATTGAGATTTAACAAAAAGCTGTTCGTCGTGAATAACAGAAAAAATCGATCTTTCCGGACAGCGTTCCACTGAGATGCACGCTACTAAGGCATTGATTGCTGTCTTAGGCTGTTGTTTTTGAAGTAGCAATCCGTGTTATTTCTGATAGTAATCTCCAGAATGTTGTGTCCTGTTATTTTAATTTTCACTGTATTGCTTCAATAGGAAAGTGGGTTCATTGCAGTGAATTGACTTTCCTGGAAGGGAAACTCCCGATGCAAGACCTCAACTTATTAACAGGAATTTGATTATGAATATGTTAAAACTGCTTTGTAGTACTTTTTTTTGCGTCGCTCTGACGCATTCCCTTCAGGCAGAATCGCAGGATAGTCGCAATGAGTTTCAAATAAGCGCAAATTCGAATGCGCAATCCAGCGAGCCTGATCCCAAGTGGTATTGCGACCATTTTCCAGGAGACTGTATTGAGGTGTGTCAATACAGTGGTAGCCCTTGGGGGCCGTTCAAGGTTTGTAAATTAAGACCTAATTGGTATTCAATTCCGGATTCCAATAACCCATATCTTGATGTGGGTGCTACACATAATGAAGCCTTGAAGGTAATCGGTACGCGGGCGTCTTTTGATGGTTTAGATGAACGTGCAAATGCAACACATATGATTCAACACACAGCTGAATATCTGTGTGAAACAGAACCTGATTACAGCTTTACTCAAGTAGATAAGGAGTGTGTTCAGAATACAGCAGGGTTTGCCAACGAAGTATTCGACGAATTGCGCAGTGCTTCGTATCTGGATGGAACGGTTGAAGAAATCAGTGCGGCGTATATCGCAGCTTTCAGGAGTCAGGGTATATTAAATCAGGAACAGCTTGCTGCCTTGGAAACACTTTTTGCAATCTTTCCAAGTGACGACAATGTTGAAGAGCTTCCTTACATCTTTGAGCGCATTGATGATTTCGATCGCTACACGGCAGGTCAGATGACAGAAAAAGATTCGGCGGTAGTTTTGCAGGTATCTTCTGTTCTTCGAGCAAGTGCGCAGTATTGGTTGCTCCAACTTGAGGGACCGTCTGATTGGATTACCTTCGAAGGTGAAGATGTTGAAATGGCCAAAGGTATTTTCAAAAAAATACTTAAAATAATAGCTGCTGATGCGGGAGGTTGCGGTCTTGGTGCCCTTGTTGGTGGTGTTGTTGGTTGCGCGATAGGTGCCGTAGGCCTGTCTGCAGGCCAAGGGGCTAATTGGTGATTAAACTTTCAGGTAGATATCGTCAATGCTCCATGAAGTAGATTTCTTTAAAAAGGCAGCATCGCTGCCTTTTTTCTCAATTGTGAGATTTATCGAGTTCACTTGGCATGTTGTGATTGGTGGGATGGTAATTCATGAATTGGAAGTATCGGTTGTAAATTGTGGATGTTTTCACCGGGAGAGTGATTCCAGAGCAGCGTCAGGGCTGTTTTTTCTGCAATTAAAGCCAAAATATATAATCGTATGGCTGCAAATCCTGTATAATCCGCGCGTTTTTTGACTCCGGATTAGAGAAAGCCCATGTCAGACTTATCCCTCTACAGAAATATTGGTATTTTTGCCCACGTTGACGCGGGTAAAACAACCACAACTGAACGTATTCTTAAGCTCACCGGTAAAATCCATAAAACCGGTGAAGTGCACGACGGTGCAGCCACCACAGACTTTATGGAACAGGAACAAGAGCGCGGAATCACCATTCAATCCGCTGCGACCACCTGTTTCTGGAAAGATCACAGACTTAACATTATTGATACCCCAGGGCACGTTGACTTCACGGTCGAAGTGTATCGCTCGTTGAAGGTGCTGGACGGCGGTGTGGGTGTGTTCTGTGGTTCAGGTGGTGTTGAACCCCAGTCCGAGACTAACTGGCGTTATGCGAACGACTCGGAAGTCGCGCGCATTATATTCATCAATAAGCTGGACCGAATTGGTGCTGATTTCTACCGTGTTGTTGCCCAGGTGAAGAAGGTGCTCGGAGCCAATCCTTTGGTGATGACCTTGCCTATTGGTACTGAAGATGAATTTGCAGGTGTGGTTGATGTGCTGACCAAAAAAGCCTATGTCTGGGACGATAGCGGCCTGCCCGAAAACTATGAAGTTAAAGAAGTACCGGCTGACATGGTGGAACTGGTTGATAAATACCATGAGCAGCTCATTGAAACTGCGGTTGAGCAGGATGATGATTTGATGATGGCTTATATGGAAGGTGAAGAACCTTCTGTGGAAGACATTAAGCGTTGTGTTCGCAAAGGCACCATCGCCCTCGATTTCTTCCCCACCTTTTGTGGATCAGCATTTAAAAACAAGGGTATTCAATTGGTATTGGATGCCGTTGTGGATTACTTGCCCAATCCCACCGAGGTTGAACCTCAGCCTCTGACTGATGAACTGGGTAATGAAACTGGTGAAGTGGCAAAAGTCAGTGTGGATGAGCCGCTGCGGGCGTTGGCGTTCAAGATTATGGATGATCGTTTTGGGGCCTTAACTTTTATTCGCGTCTACTCAGGTAAGTTGGAAAAGGGAACGACTGTATTGAATTCCTTCACCGGTAAAACCGAGCGTATTGGTCGCATGGTGGAAATGCATGCAAATGACCGCAACGAAATTAGCAAGTGCCAGGCTGGGGATATTCTCGCAGTGGTCGGCATGAAGAACGTCCAAACCGGTCATACACTTTGTGATCCTGACCATCCCTGTACGCTTGAACCTATGGTATTCCCCGACCCGGTTATCTCGATTGCAGTCACACCCAAAGACAAGGGTGGCTCCGAGAAAATGGGTATTGCACTGGGCAAAATGGTCGCAGAAGATCCTTCGTTTCGGGTTGAGTCAGATGAAGAATCCGGCGATACCATTTTGAAAGGGATGGGTGAGCTTCACTTGGATATTAAAGTGGATATTCTCAAGCGAACCTACGGTGTGGAGTTAAATGTAGGTAAGCCACAAGTGGCTTATCGAGAAACAATTACTCAGGCAATTGAGGATTCTTATACCCACAAGAAACAAAGTGGTGGTTCGGGTCAATACGGTAAGATCGATTATCGCATTCGTCCTAATGAGCCTGGTACTGGGTATACCTTTGAATCAACGGTAGTGGGAGGAAACGTACCCAAGGAATTTTTCCCGGCTATTGAGAAAGGCTTTAGGCTGATGATGGAAGAAGGTCCCCTTGCGGGCTTCCCGATGCTGGATGTGCATGTTGAACTCTATGACGGTGCTTACCACGCGGTGGACTCTTCAGCGATTGCCTTTGAGATCGCTGCGAAAAGTGCTTACAGACAATCCATGCCGAAAGCTGGTCCTCAATTGATTGAACCTATCATGAAGGTTGATGTATTTACGCCAGAAGATCACGTCGGTGATGTTATTGGCGACCTCAATCGTCGACGCGGCATGATCAAAGATCAGGAACCCTCCAGCACAGGAGTACGTATTAAAGCGGATGTGCCTCTTGCAGAAATGTTTGGTTACATTGGGCATCTACGGACAATGACTTCAGGTCGCGGCCAATTCTCTATGGAATTCTCGCATTACCTTCCTTGCCCTAATCAGGTAGCAGAAGAGGTGATTGCAAACGAGAAAGCTAAAAAAGAAGCGGCTAAGAAATAAGGTTTAGGAGCAAAAATAATGGCAAAAGAAAAGTTTGAACGTAATAAGCCTCACGTAAATGTGGGCACAATCGGCCACGTAGACCACGGCAAAA
>JBNKVX010000133.1:0-5121 GCA_050299435.1 Cellvibrionaceae bacterium
ATGGTATAACCCCCGGTATTTATTAGAATGAAGTCAAATGCTATAAAAAATGTTGTGATTGCCGGTGGTGGTACTGCGGGTTGGATGTCGGCTGTCGCATTTGCGAAACTAATAGGGAAAAATTTAAATGTCACTCTGGTGGAGTCCGACCAAATTCCAACTGTAGGTGTGGGTGAAGCAACAATACCTTCTCTGCATATATTCCACGACTTGCTAAAAATAAATGAAGCCGAATTTATGGCGGCAACCAATGCGACCTTCAAGTTGGGTATTTCGTTTGAAAACTGGCATGACATTAACAAAGATTATATTCACTCCTTTGGATTTTTAGGAAGGGATTGTTGGACAGCGGGTTTTCAGCATTTTTGGATACGCGGAATACAAGAAGGTTTAGCAAGTGAGATTGGTGATTATTGTCCAGAACATCTTGCTTGCCGCCGTGGAAAGTTTGCTGTTTTGCCAAAACAGGAGAGAAACCATGCCTTTCATCTCGATGCCGGTCTCTATGCGAAA
This sequence comes from Cellvibrionaceae bacterium, assembly GCA_050299435.1. Classification (GTDB taxonomy): domain Bacteria; phylum Pseudomonadota; class Gammaproteobacteria; order Pseudomonadales; family Cellvibrionaceae; genus 1162T-S-0a-05. Next base: position 514 of record JBNKVX010000133.1, read on the forward strand.
TATTTGCAGGGGATAGCAACAAAGTTTGGCGTAACGCGTGTAGAGGGAAAAATTACCCAGGTTGCTTTGAATGAATCAAGTGGCTTTATTGAGTCTCTCACGCTAGATAACGGACAAACAATTGAAGGCGATTTATTTGTAGACTGCACGGGTTTCAGAGGTCTATTGATTGAGCAAGCGCTACACACAGGATATGAAGATTGGAGTCATTGGTTACCCTGCGACAGTGCGGTTGCGGTGCAAACAGAGCTACTCAAGCAGACACCACCTTATACACGTTCTATTGCGAGAGAATTCGGTTGGCAATGGCAAATTCCTCTGCAATCGAGAATGGGCAACGGCGTAGTTTTTTGCAGTAAATATGTCTCGGATGAACAGGGTAAAAATTATTTACTTAACAATGTTTCGGGAAAAACGCTGAATGAACCACGAGTCATTAAATACCGAACGGGGACGCGCAGAAAGCATTGGAATAAAAATTGTGTAGCGGTGGGCTTATCGAGTGGATTTATTGAGCCTCTGGAATCAACCAGTATTCACCTTATTCAGCAAAGTATTATTAGAATTATGCAGCTGCTGCCCTCCAAAGCTATGGAGCAGGCAAATATTGATAAATTCAATGAAAAGATGCGCTTTGAATTAGAAAACATCCGCGACTTTATCGTGTTGCATTATCATGTTACTGATCGAGAAGACACAGCCTTTTGGCGCTATTGCAAAAACATGTCAATTCCAGAAAGTTTACAGCAACGGATCGACCTCTTTCGTGACAATGGTTACGCTTACAAAGTAGAGGGCGAATTATTCGGTGAATCATCCTGGATTCAAGTTATGCTTGGGCAGGGCGTGTCACCTAAACAATATCATCCCATTGTCGATATGATGAGTGAGGAAGAACTTAAGGAGTTTCTGGATAAAATTAAACAAGCTGTTGAGTTAAGAATTGACAGTTTGCCTCACCACCTTGATTTTATTCAACGCTATTGTAAGTCTAGTGTGAGCTAACATGTCTGCAGACCCGATCGTTAAACCAGAAATTGAGTTAATTGGTGAAAGAAAAACGCCTGTTATCTATATTGATAATTATGCTTCCAGCACTGAAGTCATAATCAATAACGCAATAAACAATTGTCAATTTTCTCCTGACAATCATACCTATTATCCAGGTCTCAGAGCGGAGTTGCCCAAAGATTATGTCAGTCATTGTTTAAAACCACTAATTAAGTATCTTTATGCAATATATAAGATCCCCAAGCATCTGACTCCTAATCCGAAAGACAACTATTATTCTTTAATCACCAAACAACCTGAAGAGTTGCTGCCCGCCCAAACAATGCCTCACTTTGATACGGCGTATCCCTATTTGATTGCAGTTGTGCACTATCTGGATGAGGGTGATCATGGCGGCACTGCTTTTTTTCGACACAAATCAACTAATTACGAATATATTGATGAGTCGCGAAAGCCAACATACTTTAAAGCAATGGAAGAATATTTAAATAAAAATCAAGGCGTTAATCTTGGTTATTGTACGGAATCTCATGTCGAGTATGAGTGCTACAAAATATTCGACTATAAACCCAATAGATTGATGATTTTTCCGGGCTTCCTGTTGCATTCGACTTTGGTGAATGTTGATACGGACATCGAAGCTGATCCAGCCAAGGGTCGTTTAACTGCCAATATGTTTGTTGAATTTAAATGATTGTAGAAAAATAAAAAATGAATAAGCCGGTAGTTGAATATATAGGTAATTCGAAAATTCCTGTGATTTACATTGACAACTATATCAGTGATATTAATGTTGTTTTGGATGATGTGAAAACAAGCACAAATTTTTTGCCGGATGAAAATGCATTTTATCCGGGTGTGAGATCAAAATTGCCTGAGGATTATGTGCAAGGTTGTTTAAGCCCTCTGATTGCGCATTTGCATTCAATTTATAATATCCCGAGGAATTTAAAGCCGTCATCCAAGGGAAACTACTACTCTCTCATTACGACAGAGCAAAAAGACCTCATTCCTATACAAACATTCCCACATTTTGATACTTTGAGCCCCTATTTGTTTGCTGTTCTTCATTATCTCAGTGACGGGGAACACGGAGGGACTGGGTTCTTTCGGCACAAGCAGACGCAGTATGAATATGTTGATGAGTCGCGCAAAGAAACCTATTTTGATTCAGTAAAAACCTATCTGAATGGATTGGAAAGTGAAACGCTTTCTTATTGTTCAACCACCCACAGTGAATATGAGTTTCAAAAGGAAATTGAATTTCGACAGAACAGGCTTGCGATTTATCCAGGCTATACGCTGCATACGACGCTTGTAAACTGTGATAACGATATAAATGTCGACCCTTTAAAAGGTAGATTGACAGCAAATATGTTTCTAGAGTTTAGTTAGTCATGCCGCCAACCATGAATTTTGTGCACCTAAAAGTTCGCTCGGAATTTTCACTTGTAGACAGCATAGTACGAATAGGTGGGCTGGTTGCTAAAATAAAAGATCGAGCTATGCCGGCCTGTGCAATTAGCGATTTTCATAATTTTTTTGGGCTCATAAAATTCTATAAGGCGATGCAGGGAGGCGGCATCAAACCTATATGCGGTGTAGACCTTCAATTGCTCGCTACGGACGAAGAAGAAAAGCCTTCATTGATAAGCCTTTATGCAATGGATGAGCACGGCTACAAAAATATTACGCGATTAATATCGCTCAGCTGGAAAGACGGCCAGAAATACGGTGAACCCTATATTAGAAAAGAGTGGGTTAAAGAACATTCTGAAGGAATTATTGTCTTGTCCGGCGCTAAGTTTGGCGATATTGGCCAAAAATTATTGGCCGGCCACCAGGCAGAAGCACAGAGTTTGGCTCAAGATTGGATGGCCGCTTTTCCAAACCGGTTTTATATCGAACTGCAGCGTACGAACCGGGAAAATGATGAAAATTATTTGCACCTTGCACTGGAACTCGCTGCAGAATTAGATTGCCCTGTGGTTGCGACCAACGATGTAAGATTTCTTGAGTCAGAACAATATGAAGCGCACGAAGCCCGGGTTTGTATCGGTGAAGGGCGCACACTTGACGATCCGCGTAGAGAAAGACGCTACAGCGATCAGCAATATCTTAAAAGCGCCGAAGAAATGTTTGAATTGTTTCAGGATATCCCTGAGGCCATACAGAACACGTTTGAAATCGCAAAGCGCTGCTCCCTGAATATTCAACTTGGAGAATATTTTTTACCTGAATACCCGATACCAGAAGGATTAACAGAAAATCAGTTTTTTGAAAAAGTGTGTTATGAGGGCTTGGAAAAAAGACTAAAGCGCCTGTTTGATGAAAGCGATCCTGATTATAAGGTAAAAAGGCAAGCCTACGACGATCGCTTACGGTTTGAGTTGGATATTATTATTCAAATGGGATTCCCGGGTTATTTTCTTATCGTAATGGACTTTATTAAATGGGCCAAAGATCACAGTATCCCTGTGGGTCCTGGGCGCGGTTCTGGTGCTGGCTCGCTGGTAGCTTATTCGTTGGATATTACAGATCTTGATCCATTGCAATACGAATTGCTCTTTGAGCGTTTTCTTAATCCTGAACGTGTTTCTATGCCAGATTTTGATGTGGATTTTTGTATGGAAAATCGCGATCAGGTTATCGACTATGTCGCAGGGCATTACGGTCGAGACGCCGTTTCTCAAATTATTACTTTTGGCACGATGGCTGCGAAAGCTGTGGTGCGGGACGTCGCGCGAGTACAGGGTAAGTCTTATGGCTTGGCTGACAAACTCAGCAAAATGATTCCGCCTGATATTGGCATGACCTTAAGTAAGGCTTTTGAACAGGAAGAAGTTATTCGAGATTTTTTGAAGCACGATTCGGATGCCCAGGAAATTTGGGATATGGCTTTGCAGCTAGAGGGGATTACCAGAAATGTCGGCAAGCATGCGGGTGGCGTAGTCATTGCGCCCACGCAACTTATCGATTTTGCACCTTTGTATTGTGATGAAAGCGGCGGCGGGCTAGTTACCCAGTTTGACAAAAGTGATGTCGAAGAAGCGGGCCTGGTTAAATTCGACTTCCTGGGCTTGCGAACACTCACAATTATTGATTGGGCTGTGAAAATGATTAACGCCCAAAGGGCAGAAAGTGAAGAACTTGCACTCGATATCACTGCGATTCCCCTGGACGATACGCAAACGTTTGATATGTTGAAAAGGGCCGAAACAACGGCGGTATTTCAGCTTGAATCGCGTGGCATGAAGGAGTTAATAACACGGGTTCAGCCTGACAGCTTGGAAGAACTGATAGCACTTGTTGCACTTTTTCGTCCCGGTCCGCTGCAATCGGGAATGGTTGATGACTTCATTAATAGAAAGCATGGCCGTGCACAGGTCGCATTTCCCGATGCGAAATATCAGCATGAAAAATTGAAACCTATTCTTGAACCTACATACGGTGTGATTGTTTATCAAGAACAGGTTATGCAGATAGCACAGGTTGTTGCTGGGTATAGTCTTGGTGCAGCGGATTTATTGCGTCGAGCAATGGGTAAGAAAAAACCAGAAGAGATGGTCAAGCAGCGCACAATATTTAATGAAGGTG
>JBNKVX010000134.1:0-5118 GCA_050299435.1 Cellvibrionaceae bacterium
GAAGCGCAAACTGGTGGTTCACTAATGGGCATTCTGCTTTTGCAAACCATCATCCCTGGCGTGTTTGCACTGGTAGCAATATTTGCACTTAAATATTATGAACTCAGCGGTGAATTTCTCGAAAAAATACAAAGTGATTTAACTCGTCGTCAAGCTGAGAGCGATAACTAAAAATCTGCATATACAACTTAATAGCAATGCGGCGAATCGCCGCATTTTTTTGTGTTTGAGGAAACAAAAATGATACGTAAAACGGAGCAGGGTACACGTTGTATCCTTGAAAGCCCTACTGCGATGCCGCATGCTTCGGGATTTTTATGGAATAAAAAAATGATGATTCAGGTGAGTTGTCGAGGTTATGCCGTTGCGCAACATATGCAACCCGAGCCATCCAAGTACACCTATCAGCCAATGGTCGAAGGCAAGATTTTTATGTTGCCAGAGCAACCTTTTTTTGCGCATTCACCCGGTCGGTTTTTCATTATTAAAGATGAAGAAACGGGAGAAGTGTTTTCTGCACCCCATGAACCCATTCGCGCTAAAACGACGCGTTTTGAATTTGCACCCGGCTTGCACGACATTCGTTGGAAAGTGGAACATCTGGGGATTGAACTTCAGTTGGAACTTAGTATCCCCTGCAATGATGTTGTCGAGTTGTGGCAAGTAAGCTTACGTAATCTGAGTGGACGTAAACGCAAAGTCAGTTTTTATCCTTATATCCCTTTTGGTTTTATGAGTTGGATGAATCAATCAGCATCTTATAACCCGGAACTGGGTGGCATTATCGGGCGTTGCATCACGCCATACCAAAAGCTCGACGATTATTTCAAAAATAAAAACCTCAAGGACCTCACCTATTTTTTACATGACCGCGAACCAACCTCATGGGAGTCGTGTCGCGATGTATTTGAGGGAGAAGGGGGTATTAGTCACCCGGATGGTGTGCAAGCAGAAAAGTTGGGTAAAGGAGATGCCTTATACGAAACACCTGCGGCGATTTTACAATACCGTTTAAATCTCGAAGACGATCAAACTGAAGGTTTTCGCTTTTTGTTGGGACCAGCTTTAAACGAAAATGAGATCGCTGATATTCGCAAACGTTTTTTTACAGATGCAAAGTTTGCTAAATACAAAGCAGAATATGCTACCTACGTGGCCAGTGGTAAAGGCGTTATCAACATCGAAACAGCGGACGAACATTTCGATAATTTTATTAATGTATGGTTGCCGCGACAGGTATTTTACCACGGCGATGTTAATCGCCTCTCAACAGACCCGCAAACGCGTAACTATTTACAGGACAGCATGGGAATGAGTTATATCAAACCCGAAGTCACGCGCGATGCATTTCGCTGGGCATTAGCGCAACAGGAGGAATCTGGAGCTATGCCCGACGGCATTTTGTTGCGTGCTGATGCGGAATTAAAATACATCAATCAAATTCCACACACGGACCACTGCGTTTGGTTGCCCGTTTGCTTGCAAGCCTATTTGAATGAAACCAACGATTTCGCTTTTCTTGAAGAGAAAATTCCACAATGGAAAAACAATGAAGAAGTTTTTACTGTTAAAGAGCGCATAGACAGAGCTATGCGTTGGCTGCTTAAGGATCGCGACGAGCGCGGCTTGAACTATATCGCTCAAGGCGACTGGAATGATCCCATGAACATGGTGGGTTATAAAGGTAAAGGCGTGTCGGGCTGGCTCAGTGTTGCCACCGCGCACGCACTAAAAATTTGGGCTGAAGTGTGCGAAATTTCGGGTGATAAAAAATCTGCCGTTGAATTTAGTGCTGGTGCAACAAGCTTAATCGATGCTGTCAATAAATTTTTGTGGGATGGCGATTGGTATGGTCGAGGCATCACTGATGATGGGAATATATTCGGTGTTTCCAGGGACAAGGAAGGACGGATATTTCTTAACCCTAACTCCTGGGCCTTGATGGCGGGTGCACCTGATGAGCAGAAAAAAGAAAAAATACTGAAAGCTATCGATGCGCAATTAATGACGCCTTACGGCGTAATGATGCTCGCACCCGCATACACAGCTATGAGAGACGATGTCGGTAGAGTAACTCAAAAACATCCGGGGGCTGCTGAAAATGGCTCTATTTATAATCACGCCGCGGTTTTTTATGCTTGGAGTTTATTTCTCATTGGTGACGCGGATCGTGGTTTTGAAGTGTTAAGGAAAATGATTGCGGGTCCGGATGAAGAGGATTATCGACAACGGGGTCAAATGCCCAACTACATCCCAAACTACTATCGAGGAGCTTACTATCAGCTCCCAAGAACAGCCGGGAGATCGAGTCAGCTTTTTAATACCGGAACAGTGAGTTGGGTATATCGTAGCGTGGTAGAAGGTTTATTTGGTTTGACAGGGAGGCCAGAAGGTTTGCTTGTGCGTCCAAATTTCCCCAAGACCTGGAATAAAGTGAAAGCGACGCGACAATTTAGGGGCGCGAGTTTTGAGTTTGTTTTTAACCGAAGTGCCAAAGGTAATGCGCTTCAAATTACAGTGAACGGCGAAGCTATTCAAGGTTCAATAATAAAAAATATAGAAGCTGGGCAACACTATTCTGTTGTTGTCACGCTATCATAATAGTTATGTAAAACTTTCCAGGCGAGTTTGCGCTCGCCTTTTTCATTCAGTAAACCTTTGCGATTCCAGTAGTCTTGAATCTGCGGTAATGGCCGTCGCGGAGAACGAAAATCTTTTAGAATCCAGGGGGTGAGGCCACGAACAAATGACATGTTTTTTATCATTGCTAGATTGTTTTCATAAACAGCAGCCTGATATTCCTCAGTCCATCGTTCATTGACTTCGCCGTGCTTGCCTGCCAATGCACCGGCGCCAAACTCGCTAATAATAACTGGTTTGTCATAGGGTGAATGCCAGCTTAGGTGACTGCAGCTCTCGGGTTTCCCGCTGTACCAACCGCAGTAAGTGTTGATGCCTATCACATCAACCAAAGCGGCGAAGGGGTCATCAATAACTTTCTCACCACCTTTATCAGTTTGCGTGTCCAGCGCAGCTGTGATTAATCTTGTCTTATCAAGTTGTCGAGCTTTTTTAACCAGTTTTTGCAAAAATTCAAAGCGATCTTGATGATTGGGCGTTTCATTTGCAACTGACCATAAGATAACAGCTGCACGATTTTTATCTCGATTAATCATTGCGCTCAGTTGCGCTTCTGCGTTGTTGTAGACCTGAGAGTTATCAAATTGGATAGTCCAGTAAACCGGTATTTCTGACCAAACCATCAAGCCCATTTCTTCAGCCATTTTTACCATGGTTTCATTGTGTGGGTAGTGGGCGAGGCGAACAAAATTACAACCGAGTTCTTTTGCCCACTTTAAGGTCTTGCGGGCATCTTGTTTGCTCCAGGCGCGGCCTTCTCTATCCGGCGCTTCTTCATGCAGGCTTATACCTTTTAAAAAAATTGATTTCCCGTTTAAAAATATATTTTCTCCCTGCACCGAAATTGTTCTAAAACCCACTAAGTCTGTGATGCTTGTGTTCTGATGGGTGATTTCAACCAGATAACGTCGCGGATTTTTCGGTTCCCATAATGTCGGTTGCGCCGCAATAGAAAAACTTCCCTTGCCAAACTTATCTGTGATCAGAGTTTTATTAATGTTCAGCTCAGGAATATTCAGTTGCACCGGTTCTTCTGCAAATTTACCTTCACCCTTTAACTGAACCCAACCTTCAATGTTCCCTTCAGAGTTGTAACTGAGTGCATAGTCCTCTATGTAGACTTTAGGTACGCTAATCAGTTTGACTGATCTGGTAATGCCGCCGTAATTCCACCAGTCGGTGTTGACTGTAGGAACTTGTTCCCTGGCGCGTTTGTTATCTACCTTTACTACAACGAAATTGTCGCCATCAGCTAACATATGCCCAACGTTAAACTGAAACGGCGTGAAACCACCTTCGTGAGTGCCTGCTTTATTTCCATTGACATAAACCGTTGCGTGATAATTCACCGCACCGAAATACAGAAAATATTGTTTGTCTGTTTGTGTTTCAAGCTTGAAATTCTTTTGGTACCAAATTGTACCTTCGTACCAAAACAATGCTTCGCTTTGTGAATTCCAATCACCGGGTACGCTTAAAGTTGGAGAAAGTGAAAAGTCATATTCAACGAGATCTGAGGGAGACTGTATCTTGGTGTTTTTAAAGTATCCGTTTGATTTTTCTTCATAACGGTGATTGTAATAACCGTTTTCGAAAGGATCGACAATGATATGCCAGTCACCATCCAGGCTGACAGTAGATCTGGCGTCTGTATTTTGAATGTTGGCGGCATGAATTTCCTGAAAGCACAGCGCATAGATGCTCGCGAGAAAATATAATATTACGGTTCTGAATTTGGCAGAAATTGACATAAAATCCCGCTTATACGTGTTTGACACTCATCTGTGTGAAACAAGTGTACCAGGGGTAATAGCAAAGTAGGGTGAGAATGGGCGATTTCCCTAACTTAAAGCGATAATTACATATTGTTAATTATTTTATCCTGCTCTTTTTGTCGTTCTTGCAAAACTTTTTCTACATTTTTTGCATCATTCAATAATTTCTGAACATTCTCCGGTTTATAAAGTGGGCCATCGATCGGGGAAATGGTGGTGTTTGAGGAATCCCTATCTTTTGGTGTTTCCACACTTTGAATGATGTTGGCCCTGGGATCTACTTCAATTACTTCAATTTCTTTTTCTGTTGGCGACGCCACACTTAACTCCGGTGGTTTTTCATTTGAATAGTGTGTAATGCCTTTTTCGTCAACCCACTTGTAGGCAGTTTCCGGTTGATTATTGAGAGGATTCAGATCGGGTGCTGAAATATCCGGGAGCGAGAATCCGGAAAAGGGCAGCTGGCCTGTCATCAAATAAAAGCCATAATTAGAAATGCCCAACATAACAAATAACATCATGGCAATTTTGACAAATAATTTCTTCACGCCTTGTCCTGTATTTCTTTTCCGTTATCTGGGTATCCAGAATTTTATACCAGCAGGAAAAGTAAGGCGAGTAAGGGTTAAAACAGTATGGAGAGTCGGTTATTCTTTTCCGCCGCGGCGTTCCATTCAGCGGCGGTGGTTTGAGCGGTGAGGGC
>JBNKVX010000135.1:0-5116 GCA_050299435.1 Cellvibrionaceae bacterium
TGATGTTGTCCTCATCGATGGGTCCCATGGGTATTGCGGTTGGTGTGGCTATAGATGAGGGTATCAGTAAGGATATTGATAAGAATGCAAAGCAGGGAGGGTTTTCAATCGAAACAATTGTCCACTCTGCGTTTCTGCCAACAAAACAGGATCTTGAACTTACAATTCATCGTTACGGATTCACGCTGGTGCCCGGCTCAGAAAATGTTGTCGTCGAGCTTGTGCTAACAGTTAAGCAAGATGAGAGCTCAACAAAGCTCAAATATCCCGTAAAGCCAAGCGAAATTGCACCGGTAGAATGGCCCTTGGAAGAAATCAAAACAAATGCTGATTCTGTGATCGAGGCATTTGAGGCAGCGAGCCAGGTTCTGGCACTACAATATTTGAAAGCGGATTGACAAACCACGTACACCCCCTTAGATTCTGGGGCTGATAATTAATTCCTGTACCTTGTATGACAGACACCAGCCAAACCATTGCCGATTTACAGGCGCGCATAGCCTATCAGGAAGATGCCATTGGCACTTTGAATGAAGTGGTGGCCAGGCAGGATCGCGAATTGCAGGACCTGCAAGCACAACTTCAGCTATTGTATAAAAAGCTGGATGATCTCAAATCTGAATACGGTGGCATCGCGCAGGCCGATTCTCCACCGCCGCACTATTAATTTCAGCTTCAGCGCGTAAAGGTCGCAATCTTGCAAATTCAAAAGGGTTTAACAATTGACTTAAAGGCGCTGGCCAACAATTGGCAAGCGCTTAAAGCGCATTTAAATTCCAGTGCAGAATGTGCCGCGGTGGTGAAAGCCAACGCTTATGGCTTGGGTGTCAGCGAGGTATTGAGCGCTTTAAAAAGTGCCGGCTGTAAAACTTTTTTCGTTGCGACTCTGGATGAAGCCCTGGAAATTATTTCTTTGTTGTCGGAAAACGATGTGCTTTATGTGTTGAGCGGTTGTCGGGCAGGTGAGGAAGGGGCGTTCATTGATAAAGGCATTCGTCCGGTTATTATTTCATTGCACATGTTTAATCGCTGGCTGCAAACGTGCAAACAGTATTCGCAAGAAAAAAGTACGCCGAAGTGCGCCCTTAAAGTGAATACCGGCATGAATCGTTTGGGGATGGAGGGCGAAGAGCTACAGCAATTATTGGAAGACCCTCAAGCGATTAAAATGGCAGGGCTTGAGATGCTGATGAGCCATTTAGCCTGTGCCGACGAACCAAGCCATAAATTAAATACAGTGCAGCTAAGCCGCTTTCAAACACTCGTTAATCAGGTGCATAGAGTATTGCCTGCCTGTCAATTCAGTTTAAGTAATTCCTCAGGAATATTTCTGGGTGAGGATTATCATTTTGATTTGCTTCGCCCTGGCATTGCTTTGTACGGTGGTCAGGTGTCCGAAAAAATTGCTATCAAACCGGTTGTGCATTTAAATCTGGAAGTGTTGCAAACGCGCTTGGCACAGAAAGGTGAAAGTGTGGGTTACGGAGCGACTTACACCCTGGATAAGGATCGTGAACTTATTACAGTTGCAGCCGGTTATGCCGATGGTTTTTTGCGTTTTGCCAGTAATCGAGCGCAGGCGTATTTTAAAGGGCAGTTTTTTCCTTTGGTAGGTCGCGTCTCTATGGATTCGCTGATTTTTGATGTCAGCGAGCTTGAATATAAACCGCAGGCGGGCGATCTTATTGAAGTTTTGGGGGAGCACATTTCTATCGATGAGCTTGCCGCGCAATGTGGCACAATCAGTTACGAAATTATTACTTCTCTGGGTGCGCGCTATCCGCGGCACTACATTCGATAAATGTCTTTATTGGCACTAAGTCTTTGAATATTTCTACGCAAAAATTATTGGAACAGCTTGCTGATGGGCAATACCACTCTGGTGAAAGCCTGGGCGAGTTGTTGGGGATTAGTCGTGCGGCGATATGGAAGCAGTTACAAGCCTTACAAACCCTGGGTGTGAATGTGCAATCAGTGAAAGGGCGTGGCTATTGTGTGGAAGGCGGTTTGGATTTGTTGCATCGAGCCGAGATAGAAAAAGGGTTTAATGAGCTGATTGGTGATGCGGATAGCAAGCTAACAAAACTCATTGTTGAAAACGAGTTGGATTCCACCAGCCAATATTTAATAAAAATGAGTGCTCAGGGTGAAGCGATTCATGGCTGGGTTTGTTTTGCAGAAAAACAAAGCGCTGGTCGTGGCCGTCGTGGCAGGGTGTGGCAAAGCCCTTTTGCGAGTAATTTGTATTTCTCTATTGGTTGGCGTATTCATTCAGGTGTGGCCGCCGTTGAGGGTTTGAGTTTGGCTGTGGGTGTATGCTTGTGTGAAGCTTTGGAACACTTTGGTTTTGTTGATCTCCAATTAAAATGGCCGAATGACTTGCTGTACAAAAATAAAAAACTTGGTGGCATTTTGCTGGAAATCAGCGGTGATGCCGCCGGTGAATGCGATTTGGTTTTGGGTGTGGGTTTGAATGTTTCAATGTCAGAAAAAGCGGCAGAGGAAATTGATCAACCCTGGATAGATTTGTTTTCAATTGCGAATGAGCAGGCTAGAGTCTTGCCAAGTCGTGATCAGCTCGCAGCTCATCTTTTGCATGCTTTGTTTTCGATGTTGCGAAATTTTGAGGCGCAGGGATTTGCACAATGGCGAGACCCGTGGCAAAAACGCAATGCGCATGCAGGCAAAGAAATTACTTTGCATATGGGGGCTAAGGCTCAGGCAAAGCGCGGTATGATGTTGGGCGTCAACAATAGCGGCGCATTACTTTTAAATACAGAGCAAGGTGTGGAAGCTTTTATCGGAGGTGAAATTAGCCTTCGGTCGCTGGATTAGCTTTTGATAAACCCTTTGGCAATTGATATTGAGAAAATGCATGCAGCTTGATTTTGATTTAGGCAACACTCGTATGAAATGGCATTTGCGTGCGAGTGAAACTTCGGCCTATGGTGCGGTGGCTTGGCGTGAGCTTGAGCATTCAAGTGAAGCGATCAAGGAATTGCAGTCGTATTTGAATCAAATTAATACAGACGGTATTGAGGCCGTGGACGTGAAGGTGTCATCCGTCGCGGGGCCCACAACAGAGGCGCTCTTTCTTCATTGGTTGCGAGAAAAAATATCTTCGGAATCGCATTTTATTCAAGTGGAAAAAGTTCTTGCCGGGCTCACCGTTGCGTATTCCGATGTGAGCAAACTCGGGGTGGATCGTTGGTTGGCGATGTTGGCTGCACAGCATGTATGTGAAGGCTATAAAATTGTTATCGACGCAGGTAGTGCTATTACCCTGGATTTTCTCGATCCGCACGGTTTGCATGAAGGCGGTTTAATTGTGCCGGGGCTGCCTTTGGTTTGTGAGGCAATGAAAGGGGGTACACATAATCTTCGACCGGAGACGTTAACCCTGACGCAGAATTGGCAGCCGGGTTGCGATACCGTGAGCGGCATTACGCAGGGGGCATCAGCCATGTATGCGGGGCTGGTAAAAGAAGCCTTGAGCGTCTATATAAAGAAGGCAGAAAAGGCTGGGGTAGCAATTCAGGTTTTTTTGAGTGGCGGTGATGCCTCACAACTGCTGGCATGGTGTCAGGCATTTTCAGATTCTATATCGCTTATACCAAGAGATTACCTGGTATTGGATGGCATTGAAATCTGGCGCAGACACAGTGCAAAGTCATCGTAACGATACAATCTAAAGAAAGTAAAAGGGCTAAAGGCTAAAATAATTTTATGCGCTGGATATTTTTCACATTGCTCATTTTGAATGCCGCCACTTTGGTGTGGGGCTTTGTTTTTGAGGAAGAAGAAGTGCACATTCAGCATGCTGAAAAACCCTTTCCCTATGAAAGCGTTGAGAAGTTGAGTTTACTGGGTGAAGGGCAGGGTGAGATTGTGGCTTTGCCATCGGATTCGGCCAGTAGCGTGGGTAAGCCGACTCGTTTGCCCACCAAAGTTGATGGCAAAGAGCTGTGTGAAATGGTGGGTGCTTTCAAAAGCCGTGAAAATGCAGCCAGTTTTGTTGAGCGTTTGACTGCCATCGACATTAAAGCTGAAGTGAAGGATCTGGAGTTGCCTGCAGGGCCTGGTTATTGGGTGTATTTAGAGCCCTTACCGAATCGAAAAGTAGCACTCAGGCAGTTGGCTGAACTCCAGGCGCAAAAAATAGACAGTTATGTGATTCCCAAGGGGGAGCGCACTAATGGGATTTCCCTGGGATTGTTTAGCCAGGAGAATCTCGCAAAAACCCGCCTTAAAGAGATGAAATCCAAAGGATTGGATGCAAAATTGGAAACCATGGAGCGCACTTACCGGGAGATCTGGGTAATGCTGCACCACAAGGAAGAAAGCAAAATGTCTGAGTTGACCTGGGCCCGCGTACTTGAAGGCTTGAATCAACTCGAGAGACGACAAAATTTCTGTTTAGATGTTGCTTCGTAGGACAACATTCACTAGAATCCCGCCTCCACTTTAGAGAGCGCAGCTCCAGTGGCATAGAGCTGGTGTAGCTCAGTTGGTAGAGCAGCTGACTTGTAATCAGCCGGTCGGGGGTTCGACTCCTCTCGCCAGCTCCATTATAGATTTTGCAAAGGTCGGCTTTTGCCGACTTTTTTGCAGGGGTTCCCGAGTGGCCAAAGGGATCAGACTGTAAATCTGACGCGCAAGCTTCGGTGGTTCAAATCCACCCCCCTGCACCATATATATAGAAGAAAGAAGAAAAAGCGGGCGTAGTTTAGTGGTAGAACCTCAGCCTTCCAAGCTGATGATGCGGGTTCGATTCCCGCCGCCCGCTCCAATGTTAAGAGATTGGATTTGATCCGGCTCATATAGCTCAGTCGGTAGAGCACTTCCTTGGTAAGGAAGAGGTCACCGGTTCAAATCCGGTTATGAGCTCCAGTTTCGGTACCTTTGCCATCTATGGCAAAGAGGCCAAAGATGCGAAAGCTAATTAAAAGAAAAGAGAAGTATAGAAAGAAGTAAGAAGTTAAAACTAAACATAAAACCAGTAGTCAAGTTAATGCAGAAGCCCAATGAGGAGGCGTAGCAATGGCAAAAGAAAAGTTTGAACGTAATAAGCCTCACGTAAATGTGGGCACAATCGGCCACGTAGACCACGGCAAAA
>JBNKVX010000136.1:0-4601 GCA_050299435.1 Cellvibrionaceae bacterium
CCACTCCTCTGTCTGTTAACAGCTCAAGCAGCACCGCATGGGGCACTCGCCCGTCAATAATGTGAGAACTTTTTACCCCAGATTTAACGGCATCCAATGCGCACTGTATTTTTGGCAACATACCTCCATAAATTGTGCCGTCAGCGATGAGCTCATCAACTTGTTGGGTTGATAAGCCTGTTAATACTTGCCCGTCTTTATTTTGTAATCCTTCCACGTTGGTTAGCAAAATTAATTTTTCTGCTTGCATTACCTCCGCAACTTTACCTGCGACAATGTCTGCATTTATATTGTAGGACGCCCCGTCGTCACCAACGCCTATAGGAGCAATTACAGGTATAAAATCACTCCCCAAAAGCAAATCTATTACCTTTTTATTGATAGACTTTACTTCTCCCACATGACCAAGATCAATTATTTCTGAAGCCTTAATCTCCGGTGACTTTGGATTAACTTGCAGCTTTTTTGCGTGAATTAAATTTGCATCTTTGCCCGTGATACCGATGGCTTGACCGCCATTGCGATTGATTAGGCTGACAATTTGTTTATTGACGCTGGCGCCAAGTACCATCTCTACTACATCCATGGTTTTGCTATCTGTAACACGCATGCCATCAACAAAACTGGACTGTATGTTGAGCTCTTTTAATAGCTCCCCTATTTGTGGCCCTCCACCGTGAACTACCACAGGATTAATTCCCACCAATTTTAATAGGACAATATCCTGCGCAAAATCGTCTTTCAGGTTCTCATCGATCATGGCGTTACCGCCAAACTTAATGACCAGCGTTTTTCCTGTAAATTTCTGAATGTACGGCAGGGCTTCTGTCAGAACCTCCGCGACATTTTGTTCGGATTGTGTGGATTTCATGTAGGATTTAAGCCCAATCAAATTTCAAAGTTGGGTCAATTTTTCTCAGTTCTTTAGCAAAAATTGATTTTAACTTATCCAGCGTCTCGGCGTCATCCGCCTCAAAGCGTAAGGTAAGGTGTGGAGAGGTATTAGAAGCACGAATCAAGCCCCATCCATATTTGTACTCGGCCCTAACGCCATCAATATTGGTAATCTTAGCATCCCCAAAATTACCCTCATTGTGCACGCGCTTGATCACATCAAATTTTCGGGCTTCATCAATGTCCACTCTGATTTCGGGAGTCACAAAAGTTTCCGGGAATTCCTCCATAATTTGATCGAGGCTTTCGGATTGCAAGGTAATGATTTCCAGCAACCGAGCAGCTGCGTAAAGGCCATCGTCAAAACCATACCAACGGTCTTTTATGAATATATGCCCTGAATATTCACCCCCCAACAACGCGCCCGTTTCAAGCATTTTGCTTTTCATTGGAGAGTGCCCTGTCTTCCACATAATTGGGCGACCCCCATAGCTTGTAATGGCTTGCACAAGCTGTCGCGTAGACTTCACATCAAAAACAACATCAGAACCCGGATTGCGTGAAACAATATCTTTGGCAAATAACATCAGTAAACGATCTGGCCAGATGATTTTACCGCTGCCTGTTACCACAACTATACGATCGCCGTCTCCGTCAAAAGCCACCCCCAAATCAGCGCGTAGGGCTTTAACTTTTTCAATTAAGGGGTTCAGGTTTTCCGGGATAGATGGGTCTGGAACATGATTGGGAAAGGTGCCATCCAAATCGCAAAATAGTGGTGTCACTTGACAGCCTAACTGTTCAAATAAGCGCGGCGCTACAATACCGGTAATCCCATTTCCCGCATCCAGCACGATATTAATGTCTCCAGCCAGTGCCACATCGGAGAAGATGGTATCGATATAGTTTGATACCACATCACGATAGGTTTCACTGCCCTCACCCTCGTGTAAATTCTTACTCAATATCCGTGATCGAATGGCTTTAATGTCTTCCTCTGATCTGCAGGTGCCATTAATAACGACTTTGAATCCGTTGTACTCAGCACCATTGTGACTGGCGGTCACCATGACGCCACTTCGACTTTCAGACAAGGTTTCCGTGGCAAAATACAGCACGGGCGTCGGCACGGTACCAATATTAAGAACATTACATCCGGATTTGGTTATACCTCTAATCAAAAACTCTGCCAGTTCTGGACTGTGTGTCCTTGCATCGCGCGCAACAATTAATGTCGTCTCGTTGTTGTCTAAAGCTTCACTCCCGATTGCTTGTCCAATTTTTTCGGCAAGCTCTTTTGTGAGTTGCTTGTGCGCAATACCTCTAATATCGTAGGCTCGAAAAATTTCTTCGGGTATTGAGGCTTGGTCTGCTTTTTCGACTTTTGCAAGTGGGACCTTTTTACGCGGCTTTTTACTTTCCTCTTCCAAGCCTAAAAGCGCTTCGTCTTTGTCTTTTATCTGAACATCCAGAATATCTTTTTCTTTCTGTTGATAAACAGGGTCGACAACTTCTTTCTTCGTTGTAACTAACTCTGTTATGCCTTTGGTAACAGTCATGCCACTGGCATCCATCCGACCACCGATGTAACGACCTACCAAATAGGAAATCAGCACAAGGCAAATACTCATCGCACCCAGCATGGAATAAATAAAGGATTCCTGAACCAGGGTTTCGTCCGCCAAACTTGGGTTAGCTTCAACTTCAACACGCCACCACGAGTCTGGAATGGCAAAACTTGCTTTAATTCCAGTCCCTCCTTCGCCAATTTTTAATGTTTCAATAGCGTTGGCATCAGCAACTTTTTGTACCAGCGAAAATTGCGCGTGTTGCTGGAAGTTTCTCTTTAATATTTTATCAACACCATCTATTGAAAAAGTTGCGAATAAACAACCTGAGATATCGGGCACCTCGGTCTCTTTCACCATAGCACCTGAATCGCCAGGAATAGCCAACACAAAGTTAACTCTCCATTGGCTGTCAATACGCGCTATTTCAGGGCGCACAGTTTCACCCTTTAGCGCGGCACTGATCATAGCGAGCTCTGAATAACGGATTGGTGGTGTACCTTCAGGATTGAGTTTTGCCTCCCGCACGACTAAAAAATCTCCGGCTTCTTCCGGATTTTTTTGTAATTGATCAAATGGCACAGAGAAATTTTTTGCCGCTTGCTTTATTAGCATTTCTCCTAAAGCGGGGCGTCCGACAATCTGCATAAGCTCAGCTTGTTTATTGTTTATCCAGGCGCGCACATTGTCTGCCGCCAGTTCGGCGCGTTGATCAGTGAGTTTTTGCATTTGGACACGCTTCACCTCAACAACAAAATTAAGGTGAACGTAATAAGCCACCGCTCCGCTGACAACGAGTGCAAATATCACCGACACTGCAACAATCTTAATTTTTTGCGTGAGCGTTATTTTCCTGCCCGGTTTAGCTTTTGCACTTTCCGGTGCATTAGGTACAGAATTTTTCTTTAAAAATGATAGCAACATTGTTCCCTATTTTTTTAGTCAATCGCCCCGGGGTTATTCGCCTATATTTTTTGCGATAAGCTGCATCAATTCCTGTGCCAGCTGAGTTTTACTTGCTTCTTCAAATTTTATGACAAACAATTCGTCATTCTTAACTGCTTGCGAATTTTTCACATTGTGGTGTATCACAGTTAAGGCATTATTGTCGCTATTAAACCCTATGTCCTTACGACTTACGTCGTTAGCGACAATCATATTGAGTTTTTTACCTAACAATTTTGCTCTAGCATAAGCCTCAAGATCTGAGGTTTCAGCTGCAAATCCCACAGTATAAATATGCTCGTTCGACGCAACTTCAGCGAGAATATCAGGGTTTTCTGTAAACTCTATCTGAAAGGCTTGCTTACCTTTCTTGATTTTAGCGCTTTCTGCCTTTATTGGTCGATAATCTGCAACTGCTGCAGCTCCAATAAAAATATCGATCCCTTCGAGTTGCTCCATGACTTGGGCATGCATTTCCAAGGCACTTTCCACTTGTATAAGTTGCACACGCTCAGGCGCTGGAATACTAACAGGGCCACTTATCAAACAAGTCAAAGCACCCGCCTCGGCGGCGGCCTCAGCTAATGCATACCCCATCTTTCCCGAACTGTGATTACTAATATAGCGCACCGGGTCAATGGCTTCCCGCGTTGGCCCAGCTGTGATCAACACTCTTTTTCCCTCAAGTAAGCCGGTATCAAACATTGCTTCAAGCGCAGTTTGAATTTCTGCCACCTCAGACATCCGCCCAGGACCCACATCGCCACATGCCTGACTGCCTGTTGCCGGCCCAATAAAACTTACTCCTCTGGCTGTTAATGCGCCCAGGTTGTCTTGCGTTGCAGCTTGCCCCCACATTACCTGGTTCATTGCGGGTGCAATTAATAATTTTGCTCGGCTTGCCAAACAAAGTGTAGACAAGAGATCCGAGCCTTCGCCATGCGCCAGCCTGGCAATAAAATCCGCTGTTGCTGGTGCGATGACTATTGCATCTGCCCAACGAGCCAATTCGATGTGCCCCATGGCCGCCTCTGCCTCTGGGTTCAGCAAATCTGTGTGCACTGGCTTGCCCGAGAGAGCCTGAAAAGTCAAAGGCGTGATAAATTCCTGAGCGGCCTGAGTCATCACCACGCGCACTTCCGCACCGGTATTTTGTACTAACCGTAATAGTTCGGCACTTTTATAAGCGGCAAT
>JBNKVX010000137.1:0-4376 GCA_050299435.1 Cellvibrionaceae bacterium
ATATAGGTATCAAAAGCAATATGTTGAAAATACTGCCAAAAAGTTTATCGATATATGGCCGGTCAGAGAACACAATGCCGAGCTTGTTGAATATCTTAGTGAAACTGTTTCCGAAGACTGGGACTTGATTGCTTGCATAAAGCGAGGTGTCGCTTTTCACCACGGAGCAATGCCGAGACATGTTCAAGATTTGATTGTTGATGAGTTTAATGAGAAAGAAGCAAGCGGGGTAAGCTATCTTTTTTGTACAACTTCATTAACGGAAGGGATAAATTCCTCGGCAAAAAATGTCGTGCTGTTTGATAAAAAGATTGGGGGTGGAGATCTTCTTGGGACGCTAGATAGAAAAAATATTGAGGGTCGAGCCGGAAGATTTTTGCGGCACTTTATCGGTAGGGTTTTTTATCTTGAAGAGCTGGAGGATGATGAGTCAGAGACTATAGTCGAGGTGGAATGTTTTGACAGTGAAGAACCATCTGTAGAGTCTCTCATTCAGTTAAATGAAGAAGATATTCCTCTCAGTTCTACCAAGAAAATTGAGAACCATTTGAAGTTGCTAGAAGAGCTAAATATTCCAAGTGAGATTATATCCAATAATAAATTTGTAAGCGTTTCTGGACAAGTTGAGTTGTTCCGAATGTTGAGAAGACTTGATGATTTCGATGAGTATTCCTTTGAAGGAAATATTCCCTCTAACGAATGCTTATCAGGGATATTTTCTGCAATATACGACTATCTTTTTTCTTCGCATGACGCCGGAAGAAACTTTAACACCGATGTTGGTAAATCTATATTGATTAGTCTTACAAAGTATTATGTGTATTATAAACCTTCATTTAAGCAGCTTCTTGAGCATAATAGCGTTGTAAATGCTAGAACAACTAATAACGCAAGAATACGTTATGTATTCGATTTGTCTTCTAAGTATTTCGAGTTCGTCTGGCCTAAATATCTAAAAGCTTTTGAAGCAATTTACAACATTGTCGCGGGTGAAAAAGGTGAAGAAAAAATAGATTTGTCGATGTTGATCGCCACATTAGAGTATGGAACTACAGAAAGCCATGAAATAATTTTGAGGGATGCAGGCGTTCCTCGAGAAATAATTAAGAAGGTTTCGCGATTTTTCGTGGATTGTGAAAGTTTTGAAGAAATTCAAGAGGCATATTCCAGAAATGGTGTTGCTATTAATCGAAAGCTGCATCTAATAGAAGTCAAAATATTGCGGAAATACATATAGAGACTCTGATTTCGAATATGTTCATCAGCCACGCTTGTGGCGCATAATATGCTTCCGAAAATTTTCTATCTAATGTCCGTTTTTGGCCGAGGTGCGATGCGCCCCTCCCGAAAACCTATACCTCAGTTTGTTCCGCAAGCTCCAAGGCATCGTCAACTTCAATTCCCAAATACCGAACGGTGCTCTCCAGCTTTGTGTGACCGAGCAAAGTAAGCGCCAATTCAACCACGCCCTTCACAGCCAACTAGCACCGGTTTACCGTCATACCTTCAACTCAAAGGAGGTAATATGAAAAACCAAAGATACGACTGGCCAAAGCTAATAAAATCTTTCGAGGAGTCCGGCTTAACTCAGACCGAATTCTGCAAGCAGCAAAACATCAACCCTAAGTACTTTAGCCTTAAACGCTCAAAACTTCTAAAAAGCAGCTTAGGCAGCTTTGATAAAGTTGAACTCGAAAAGCCAAGCACCTCAACGGTTTGCCTCTCCCTTCAAGTCGGTCGCTGTAAAATTCAATGTCCAGATAACATGCCGCTTGAATCCTTTACAGCGCTCGTTCGCCAGCTCGCATGATTACATGGCATGATGATATTGATGTGTATCTGCATCGTGACCCCGTAGATTTTCGCAAGGCGATCAATGGTTTGTCACTGATCGTTTCTGAAGTGCTTGAGCTGTCACCCTTCGATCGATCATTGTTTGTCTTCTGCAATAAGCGCCGAACCCAGCTGAAGGTGTTGTATTGGGATGAAACAGGCTTTGCACTGTGGCAAAAGCGCCTAGAGAAAGACACATTCAAATGGCCAAAGCGTGTTAACTGCGAATCGCTAAAAATTACGCACGAGCAATGGTCTTGGTTATTACGCGGTTTTGATTTTACTAAGCTTAAACCGCATCAACGATTAGAATTTAGCGAGGTGAGCTAAGTCAATTTGGTATAATCCACGCCATGATTAATGTGGCAGAACTGCAAAAAGAAAACGATAAACTGCGCGAGCAACTCGCGCAGCGAGATACGCTCGTCAAAACATTAGAAGAACAGCTTCGCTTAATGAGAGCCAAGAAGTTCGCCGCGTCAAGTGAAAAGAACCCTCCTGAGCAACGAGGCCTGTTTAACGAAGCGGAAGAAGAATCTTCGGATGAAACAGAGGAAGGTTCAGAAAAGACCGAAACGGTTACGGTCAAATCGCATCAGCGTAAATCGAAACCTCGCATCAGCATTCCCGATGACCTTCCTCGTGAAGATATCGTTCATGACATCCCTGAAGAAGAAAAAATCTGCCCTCACGACGGTCATGCCTTGGAAGTGATTGGTAGTGATGATCATGAGCAGCTGGAAATGATTCCAGCAAAACTAAAAGTGTTACGACATCGTCGATTAAAATACGCTTGCCCTTGCTGTGATCAACACATAGTGACCGCTAAAAAACCAAATCTTCCGATCGAGAAAAGCATTGCCAGTCCAAGCGTTCTAGCATTCGTTGCGACACAAAAATATTGCGACGCCTTACCCCTGTACCGACAAAGCGAAATGTTTAAACGTATCGGTATCGAACTCAATCGTACCAACCTTGCGAATTGGATGATCAAAATGGGCGAGCTTGTTCAACCGTTGATAGATCATCTTGCCAAACACTTGCAAACGCAAAATGTATTGCACATGGACGAAACAACTTTACAAGTGCTCGATGAACCGGGGAAAGCAGCTCAAAGTAAAAGTTACATGTGGTTAATGGCAAGCTTCGGTATGCAATCGGCATTGCTATATCATTACTCGCCATCCCGCAGTCAACAAACACCACTGAAGCTCTTATCCGAATCGACACAGGCATTAATGATCGATGGCTACGACGGTTATCAGCCTGCTTGCGATAAGTATTGTCTCGAACGCTTAGGTTGTTGGGCGCATGCGCGCCGTAAATTTGTGGAAGCACAAAAAGCCGCGGCAAAAGGAAAATCAGGTAAAGCGGAACAAGCAATAGCCTTCATTCAAAGCCTTTATCGCATCGAAGCAAAAATAAAAGATGAGCCGCCGGATAAGCGCTTCGAAATCCGGCAAAAGGACGCCAAGCCCATGATTGAAAAAATGAAAAAGTGGCTGGATAAAAGTCTTGCGCACATTCTGCCATCCTCCAAAATGGGGGAGGCACTGACATACCTGAAAAATCAATGGGATCGATTAACCGCCTATCTCAATGATGGTGCGTACCCGATTGATAATAACGCAGCCGAGCGTGCTATACGCCCCTTTACCATTGGCCGCAAAAATTGGATGTTTGCCAAAAGTCAGGCGGGCGCTAGTGCTAGCGCTAATTTATACAGCTTGATCGAAACGTCCAAGGCTAGCGGCGTGAATCCTTATGATTATCTCAAAGAGGTGTTTACACACGTGCCGAATATGACGACTAAGAGTGATCTTAAAGAATTCATGCCTTGGGGTTTATACGGTTGGTTTGGTGCTTACTTCCAAGCAGCTAAAAATAAACTGAAAAATAAGCGAAGAAGGAATAGTACAGGCTTTATTGTCGCTTTTAGAATTAAATCGACGCTGGGAGTATGTATATGGTCTTTTTAAGCTTCAGAGTAGATACGTCCCGCAATACGATTCTCGATGAGCCTATTCGGAAGAACATAAACGTCTACATGCTTAGTGCATGCATATAATAGTACAGCAGTCGGCGGGCTGTTTGGGTACTGTCAGCTTCTCCTTTTCCACCGACTTTTTTGAAATTCATCAGAACCAGCGTCTGACTTTGTTTTTATAGGATATATATGTATCGCCAAATGTCTCTGCTAATTTATTTTCCTCATAAGGACAAAAAATATTATTCAAAATCAGAAAATATGTAACACCTGCAACATAAAACGGGAAAGTACCAACAAAAATCGCTACTGCCATGAGCATGCTTACAATGCCTAAATACATAGGGTTTCTGCTAACTCGATATACTCCAGATGTAATCAACTTGTCTGATTTAGCTGTTGGACAAATAGCTGTATTGAATTTCTTGAACAACCACCATCCCCTGGGTAGAGTCCAAACCGATCTCGAATACCTTAGCTGGTTGCCCGGCCACACCATCCATGACAAAGATACGACTGGCATCGGCTGGGTGCCACCAGGGACCGGCACAGCAGC
>JBNKVX010000138.1:0-4331 GCA_050299435.1 Cellvibrionaceae bacterium
CGATGAATTATTTGCAAAACGTGGCAGTATTCTTCTCGCGCACGCCAACGACGCCAACGAACTGCATCAGTTTTACCAAGAATTGAACTACCATTTGAATTCAGAGAATGACAGCCGCTGGCTAACGCGTAGCGAATTATTTCAATTGGAAGAAGACTTATCTTCAGAATTTCAACATGCCTTATTTTTGCCACACGAAGGTCATTTGGATAATCGTGCCTTGCTAAAGGTACTACACACGCTCATTCAAGATAACTTTCCCTTGCACTGGAACACGGCCATTTCTCTGGAAAAGCCTGAACCCCGTCTTGACGATTTTGATCTGGTACTTGATTGTCGGGGTTTAGGCGCAAAAAAAAGTTTGAAAAACCTACGCGGTGTTCGCGGCGAAGTACTGCACGTCCACTGCCCCGAAATTACGCTTTCACGTCCCATTCGTTTGATGCATCCGCGCTATAAACTCTACCTGGTGCCGCGCCCACACCATCATTACATTCTCGGAGCGACCGAACTGGAAAGTTCAGATCAATCTCCAGTCAGTGTACAATCCGCACTGGAGCTTTGCAGCGCTTTATACACCCTTAATCCCGCCTTTGCTGAGGCAAGAATTACCGAGCTGGATCAAAACCTAAGGCCTGCACTGAAAGATAATTTACCGGCGATATTGCACTCCGAGAGGCAGACTTCAAAAAACGAAAAACAACACATGATTAGTATCAACGGATTGTATCGTCATGGCTATTTAGTCGCGCCCGCACTAGTAGAGCAAGTTTTATCAACACTATGAAAATTTCCATTAACGGTGATTGGCAAATTGTGCAGGATGGCGAAAGCCTCGCCGCGATCTTGCCTGAATTTAGTGAAGAACGCCCATTTTCTGTAGCTTTAAATGGTGAATTTGTGGCTCGCAGCGCATACCCACAAACCCAACTGAAAACCGGTGACGAACTGGATATCGTTTACCCTATTGGCGGCGGCTAAAGCTTGACGAGGCGATAAAATTGCAAATACAACAAGACTCCATCACTCTCTATGGTGAATCCTTCAAGAGCCGCTTTTTGCTGGGTACTGCGCTCTACCCTTCGCCCCAATCCATGCTGGAAGCTATCGCAGATTCAAATTGTGAAATTGTGACGCTCGGCTTGCGAAGACAGGATCCTAAAAACAAAGGTGGAGAAAACTTCTGGCAAAGTATCCGCGATACCGAATGTAAATTGTTACCAAATACCGCTGGTTGTAAATCGGTAAAAGAAGTGATCAATCTCGCAGAAATGTCTCGCGAGCTTTTTCAAACAGACTGGCTAAAACTCGAAGTCATTGCTGACGACTATAATTTACAGCCTGATCCATTCGCTTTATTGGAAGCTGCGGAAATATTAATAAAGCGCGGTTTCAAAGTTTTCCCCTATTGCACAGACGATTTGATTTTGTGTCAGAAACTTGTCGATGTAGGCTGCAAGGTTATCATGCCCTGGGGCTCACCAATTGGAACGGGACAAGGCCTTCTAAACAAATATAACCTGCGTAGCATTCGTGATCGGCTACCTCACATTCCGCTCATTATCGATGCCGGGCTCGGCGCTCCCTCTCAAGCCTGTGAAGCTATGGAGATGGGGTACGATGGCATATTATTGAATACCGCTGTAGCGAAAGCTCAGGCTCCAGCCAAGATGGCTAAAGCTTTTGCCCTCGCCATTAAGGCCGGTCGCGAAGCGTATCTAGCCGGATTAATGCAAAAGCGACAAACAGCCAGCCCGAGCACACCCCTTGTTGGAAAGCCTTTCTGGCATCAACAAAAATAATGACTTACTTATTCGATATTCGTAATGCGACGGTGTATCGCAAGGATAATTTGGTTTTTGAAAACCTGAATCTTTGCATAAGATTAAAACAGCCCACCGCGATTCTCGGCCCGAACGGTGCTGGGAAAACCACCTTGCTTAAATTGTTAAGTCGCGAACTTTACCCTGTTGTTAAACCTGATAGTTACATCAAATTGTTTGATAACGAGCGTATTAATTTATGGGAATTGCGCGAAAAAATCGGTTTGGTCTCACATGATTTTCAAGTTGCATACGAAACTTTAGCAAATGGCCTGGACGTTGTGCTTTCTGCTTTTTTTGGTTCACGCGAACTTTATGAACATCACCAAACCACTGCCGAACAAATTCAAAGTGCCAAATTAATACTCAGTAAATTGGCACTGGACGAACTGCAAGACTCCAGTTTCTTGAAACTATCAACCGGCCAACAACGACGCCTTTTACTTGCTCGCGCCATGGTTCACGACCCTGAAGCCTTGATACTTGACGAGCCTACTGCCGGATTGGATTTGGCTGCCGCCGCTCAACTTATCGGCGATATGCGCACATGGTGCCAGTCTGGAAAATCCCTGGTGCTTGTGACTCATCACGCGCAGGAAATCATTCCTGAGATTGAGCGCATTATTTTTATTAAGCAGGGGAAAATAATTCAGGATGGTGCCAAATCTGAGCTGCTCAACTCCGATGCACTCAGTGACCTGTATGACTGTAAACTCAAGGTCAAAGTACTGGATGGCTTCTATAGTATTTTTCCCGACTAGAAAAAATAAAATTTAAGTAGCATTGCAATCGCAACTACAAATAGACAACAAGCAAACAAACGCTTCAATAATAGAGCATCCAGTTGCTTACCCAATCTTGCACCAAAAGGCGCCGCCAACACAGAACAGCAAGCCAAAACTCCCAAGGCGAAATAATTTATTTGCCCGTAAGTCAAGGCTGGTGCTGTCTCCGGCGTTTCGCTCGTCAGAGCAATAATCAATACAGACGGAAGCGTAATACATATACCAATGACAGCAGAGGTTCCAATGGCCTTGTGTGTTGTTAAACCCAGAAAAATAAGTGCCGGCACACTCAGCGCACCCCCACCAACACCGGCTAATACAGCGAATGCGCTGATACAAAACGCCAAAACGATGTGTTGTAAATAGTATATGACGCCAGACACACGAGTTTCAGCTGTCTGTGTGGCTGTCATATTCGTATCATTTTTCCCCTGATTTTTGCTCAACAGCTTGTAAGCGACGAGTAACAATAGGCCCACAAAAACAAATAGAATAAGTTTTCCATATTCAGGCTTTACCCACTGCGCTGCGACAATATCACCCAACAAAATAGGCAGTATCCAAATTTTGAGGGTATTAATATCAACATTGTCTAATTGATAGTGTGCAAACGAAGAGGAAATTGCGGAAAAAATAATAGTAGCCAAAGAAGTGCTTACTGCGAGTGACATTGCGACGGTTTGCTCGACACCCAAAGCAGAAAACATGAAGAACAAAACGGGGACAAAGACCAGTCCCCCGCCTATTCCAAACAATCCTGCAAGAAAACCGGCCGTAAAACCTGCGCTCACCAAGACAAGAAAAAAAATTACAAAATCAGCCAATTTAAAGTTCAGACCTAATTAGAGTGACAAATATCACAGTGCTTGTGCATTAAAGTTCGCAAAATACTACTTTAATGCATAGAATTGGATCTTGGTATCGAAGTTTTTTGTTTGCACAAACTTTAAGCGGAGCCCTCTTATGTCATCTCGTTTATCTTTACGTTCCCTTGTTTACGTCTTCTTTCTCTTTTTTAGTTTTTCTTTTGGATTCGCATTCGCACAGGATGAGCCAATGGAGCAAGAAGACACCATGGAAGAGTCCATGGATGAAGCCGAAGTTCCTTCTGCAGAACCCAGCACTGAAATGGTAACTGCCGTTAGCGCTCGCTATTTATGTGAACTTCAAGGTTTAACTCGCCGTGTGGAAATAGATTATGAATCTGCGGGCTCGTCTGTACCTTGTTCAGTCAATTACTACAAAGACACTGAAGCACCAGGTGAAGTCAACACCTTGTGGAATGCAACTAACATTGAAGGGTATTGTGAGCAAAAAGCCGCTGGATTCATTGACAAATTAAAATCCTGGGGCTGGTCCTGCATGGAAGGCTGATTCTACTTCTTCTTTTTAACGTGCTTCATCAAGCGACGTTTTTTAGAAATTTGTCTCTGACTTAACTTGTTTTTTCTTCCCGCATAAGGATTTTCACCGGAACGAAACTCGATTTTTATCGGGGTTCCGTGAAGATCCAAAGCTTTGCGAAATGCTTTTTCAAGATAGCGAGCATAATGTGAAGGTACAGATTCCGTTTGATTTCCATGAATCACCACGATCGGTGGATTTTGTCCGCCTGCATGGGCATAACGCAATTTGATACGACGACCATTGACCATGGGTGGTTGATGGGTTTCAACGGCCTCCTGAAGTATTTTGGTCAAAAAACTGGTGGAAAGCTTATCAC
>JBNKVX010000139.1:0-4195 GCA_050299435.1 Cellvibrionaceae bacterium
CCAGCCAGCAATTGGTTGATAGGTGCGTCTACTGGAGGACGGTGTAAAAATTTTATGGCGTCTATAAGTGAGGCGCCACCAAAAAGATTTTTGATATTTTCGGGAAGATAATCTTTTGGGGGAATTCGATCAATAAATGCTAATGCCTGTTCACTCAGGTTTTGAATCCGGCTTTGTGTTAAGCCCTCTGTTAAGCTGTAAATAGGCGTAAGATTTTTTTCGAGTTGTTCTACAGTTTCCTTATCAGGAAATTCGTATTCAGGGTGGTAAAATTCCAAACCACTTGTTCCCATGCGGGCTTCGCCATAACAACGTAGCAAGGTCCCTTGGCTTAAACGATTTTTTTGCGCTGTATTGAAATGGAAAAACCGCAAGATAATTGAGCCACTTTCATCTTCCAGCGCAACTGCAAGACTGCGCCTGCGACCGAATTTAATTTCACTATTTAAGATTCGACCTTGGATCACTGCGCTTTGTCCGTAGCGCAATTGTGCAATCGCGGTGATGCGAGTCTTGTCTAAATATTGTCGGGGAAAGTGAAACAACAAATCCTGGATTGTAAATATTCCCAATTTTGCGAGTGTAGAAGCCAGTTTATCGCCGACACCTTTTAGTTTTGTAATGGAATGTTTTTCGCTATCGTTTAACAAGATTGATGCTAGCTCACAAATACTTTTTGAAATTCACATTGTTCAATGGATTTGCGCAATACATCAATCGCTTGCAGGCGAGGAAAGCTCGCTCGCCAAGCCAGTGCCACGGTTCGTTTGGGAGTGGGGTCAACGAAAGATCGAGTTACCAACCCGTTTGCAGACCAGGTTCCGGCGATGGCCGCAGACGCTGGAAGAATGGTGATGCCTAAACCCGATGCAACCATGTATTTGAGTGTTTCCAGACTACTGCCTTCAGCGGCAGTGCGTATCGATCCACGAGGGTCATCCAAAGAAGGTTTTAGGTTGGGGCAAGCTTCTAATACCTGATCCCGAAAACAATGGCCTTCTCCCAAAAGAAGAACATTGCACTCACTGAGTTGATCAGGATGAATCGCAGTTTCCTGTGTTAATGGATGTGATTCGCTCATCAACACAACAAAAGGTTCTTCATACAAAGCTTGTGTCACTACATCGGCTTCTGTAAAAGGAAGTGCAATAAGAATTGCATCCAGTTCACCTTGACGGATACGACGTCTCAATGTGGAAGTGTAGGTTTCCTCCACGTAAAGTGGCATATCAGCAGCCAAGCGCTGTATCTGTGGAATTAAACAGGGAAATAAATAAGGGCCGATGGTAAAAATTGCACCGATGTGAAATGGACTTGTAAGTTGATCCTTGCCCGCACTAGCAATGTCTTTGATGGCCGAGGCCTGTTCCAATACACGTTGCGCTTGTTCCACCACCTTCATCCCGAGCGGAGTGGGGTAAACCTGGGTTTTGGAACGTTCAAATAAAGAAATTTTTAATTCTTCTTCAAGCTTTTTAACCGCAATACTCAGTGTGGGCTGGCTGACGTGGCAGCGTTCGGCTGCACGTCCAAAATGTTGTTCTTGCGCCAAGGTCACGATGTAACGCAACTCAGTCAAAGTCATAATTTTGCTCTATGGGGAGGAGGTTCCTAATAGGCTTTATCTTAAACTTTTTGACAAGCAAGTCCATGCCAAGCGTTAAGAGAACGTATTCCATCGAAAAAATTGTTCAATAAAAAAACCCGTATTTGAAACGGGTTAAAGGACTTGCCTGGGGGCTATCTTTGACTTGCTATAACTTGGCGAACTCTTCATCAAGCTTGAATTTACGGGAAGTTACGTATTCTTCCATGGCCTGAACTCTTCGGTTGATCTCATCCAGGCGTTCGCGTGCATTTTTCATACGATCGGCAGTTGGAGCTTGGTAGCGAAAAACATTCTTTTCGCGATACCGGTGTTCCTCTTCGTCATATTCATAAGCTTTTTCACGTTTTTGCGGATGCTCTGCCGCAAGCAAAATCCAGCACAGGACATAGATCCAAAATACTGCGCCACCGGTAAACATAAATCCGGCAATAAAAATAATGCGCATTACCCAGTGATCAATGCCAAAGTGATCTGCCAGACCGGCACATACACCTCCTACTTTGCCGTACTGGGTATTGCGATACAGGTTATTACCCCAGCCACGGCGACGTTGTTCTGAATACTCTCGGTATTTTCGACTGTGTCTTCTTGCCATTTCTAAACCCTCTCTTCATCTGAGCTGCGAGTGTTTTGCTTATTCCAATCCTTGTGATTTTCCATTAAGATACTTTCCAGGGTTTCAATTCGATCCGTCAGCTTATCAATTGTGGCTAACATGCCGTCCATACTTTCACGATCTTCAGTGCTGATGTCGCCTGCCTTATTTTTAGACCGGTAGTGCATGACAACCCAAACCGGCGCTACAAAGATCATAAATAGTATTGACGGTACAAATAACATTTGCGTTAAGCTCATGACAGCCTTCCTTTTTTCCCAAGTTTAAAGGTCATTGTAAGTGACTTCCCTCTACCTTTTAAGCGTCCTTCATTTCCTTTTTGATGCGTTCTAATTCATCGTTGACCTTGTCGTCTTCTACAAGCTGATCGATTTCACTTGATAAGCTTTTGCGACCCATGTCCATTGATTCAACGTGACCTTCCAATTCATCCATGCGATGTTCAAAAGCTTCGAATTTGGTGAACGCGTCATCAACGGCACTTCTGTGAATTTGACGCTTTACTTTGTAGCGCGATTTTGCAGTGTTTGCCCGCAGCAACAAGGTCTTTTGCTTGGCTCGTGCGTCATCCAATTTTGCCTGAAGTTGACTTACCTCATCATTTAAACTTTCCAAATGTGTATCGAGTGATTCAAGCTCAGAAGTAACCAGAGTTGCTTCTTCCTGTACGGCATTCTTCTCTGCTATTGCCGCACGCGCAAGGTCTTCTCGTTCCTTACTGATCGCCAGACGCGCTTTTTTATCCCATTCTAAAGCTTCTTCCTGCAAGCGTTGTGCGCGTCGCGCGGTTTCCTTTTTATCGGCAATGATTCGGGCACAGGAGCTGCGAACTTCCACCAGTGTTTCTTCCATCTCTTGAATGATCAGGCGAATCATCTTTTTAGGATCTTCCGCCTGGTCTAACAAGGCATTGATATTTGAATTTATGATGTCAGTGAATCGTGAAAAAATTCCCATGACCTATCTCCTCTTTCAACTGATTATATTGTCTGAATTACATTCGAGGCACTGATCAAAACCCATGAAAAGGTGATGACTGTACAACAGGCGACAACTACCGCTGCGTAACACACTGTACTAAAGCCTTCGACTAAAATGTTTTTGGTTGCTTTGCTCATGTCCTTATCCTCTAAGTCTTTCCGATCTGGGCGTCGGTCTGCCGTTTCGTTTATATAATTTATATTTCACAGACCGTGCCAATTTCTTATCTCCTTGATTTTAAAGAATATTTTTAAAATCCATGAATTACTGGATGAAAAAATAGGCGATATAAACTATTATATGGTTAAATTAACCTACAAAAAGTAGCTAATTTAACCATTTTCATGCTGGAACATAATCTTCAACGCATTATTGGTGAATCATCCACGTTGGTTGATGCGCTTGCGCAGGTTTCAATGCTTGCGCCGCTCGATCGCCCGGTGTTGGTAGTGGGTGAGAGAGGGTCGGGCAAGGAATTAATCGCTGAGCGACTCCATTATTTGTCTGCACGCTGGGATTCCGAGCTGCATAAAGTCAATTGCGCCGCGATAAGTGATCAACTTTTGGATAGTGAGCTATTTGGTCATGAACCCGGTTCATTTACCGGGGCAACGCGTGTACATCACGGTCGTTTTGAACGAGCAGATGGCGGCACACTATTCCTGGATGAGCTCGGGACCTTGTCTTTTCGTATCCAGGAAAAATTATTGCGTTTGATTGAGTATGGCGAATTTGAGCGTGTCGGCGGGCAAAAAACAATTAAGGTTGATATTCGCATCGTTGGGGCGACAAACGCCGACTTAAAACAAATGGCCAAACAAGGTAAGTTTCGTGAAGATTTGCTTGATCGCTTGGCTTTTGATGTTGTGCATGTTCCCCCTTTGCGAGAACGTTTGGATGACCTTCCGGAACTTGCCGAACACTTTGCCTTGCGCATGTCGCATGAGCTGGGATGGGATTATTATTCCGGTTTTAGCGAAGAGGCCATG
>JBNKVX010000140.1:0-4040 GCA_050299435.1 Cellvibrionaceae bacterium
TATCTACTTGCGTAGAAACTGTGTTGGCAGTTGTTATGACCGCCTGAGCCTGGGCAGATGCCGCATCAACATCATTAGATATATCTTGAATAGTTGATTGAAGACTGGTTACCTGTTGAGAGATCCTTAATTAGAGCACTCATTCAATGTCATAATGAGTGTCTCTTTATTGAAGCTTGCCTTCCCATCTGCTTCCAGCTTAAAGTATGCTTTGTCTTTTTGTTCCGCCGCTGCTCCTACAACACTATTGTTCTCCAGACTTTCCGCAGGGACCTTGGCCAATTCGTAAACCTTTGCCAGAAACGTCTGAAACAGTCTCTTTTTCGCCTCAGCATCTTTGTAATCAACCTGACAATGCATTTCCTGTAAGCTATCACGATATAAAGCAGCCACCGTGTCTATATCCAGCGCTTTA
This sequence comes from Cellvibrionaceae bacterium, assembly GCA_050299435.1. GTDB lineage: Bacteria > Pseudomonadota > Gammaproteobacteria > Pseudomonadales > Cellvibrionaceae > 1162T-S-0a-05. The sequence goes on from JBNKVX010000140.1 coordinate 416, forward strand.
ATTCTGGCGATCTCCGGGTACTCAGCTTCAGCACCAGCAAATGCCGTCGAGGTTACGAACAAAAGCAAAACAATCAATGGTCTCATTTTCCTTACTACTCCAAAATTATATAAAGGTGCGATTATAAGTACCTGCTTGCCTTATCTCAAGAACATCATTTCTGCTTTTTCTATCAAAACTATTAATTTTCATGAAGCGCTCCCATTATCAGACCGGTGGAGCAAATTACGCCCAATGAACCATCAACTAGAGACTTTGCTGCTAAGCCAAATAAAATAAGGGTGATTTGGGCTGGTAGGAGGTTGAAAATTAGGATTTAAACGGTAAACGAGAAAGGGGATTTCGGGTATGATGTTTCACCTGGAGGGCAAAAAGGTGGTTTATACTTCCTATACCCGAAAGACAGAATACCTTCTGCCTGAAACACGCTTGAACGTATTTTTATATGTTTGGCTTCTTCGGCATCCGTGCCTCAAACAGTTTCACGCAGAGGGTATTCTTTTAATGTGCTTAGGTAGTAAGTTGGTTAATATCTGAGGCTTTTCGAAACATCACTATTGTCAAAGATTAAGTCTTGTTCACTCATACCACATCTCTATTGTTTTTTGCTGCGGCTATCCAGGGCTTTTTCCTCGCTGGGGTGTTGGGCTTGCACCGACGCAACACCCAGGCTAATCACTTACTTGGGGTCTGGATTGCAATTTTGTCGTTAGATTTGTTGCAGCAAATCTACTACAACGATGAATTTTATAAATCTTTTCCACAGTTTATCACCTTTCCTAATATGTTGCCGTTGAGCTATGGCGGCTTTCTCTATCTTTACGTGCGCAGCTTGACCCGGTCGCAGCCACTGCGCCTGCGCGATCTTGGGCATTTTGTATTTTTTTTCTTGTGCGTCGCCTATAACCTGCCTTTTTTGCTGCAATCGGACGCAGTCAAGTTGGCATTAATACAAAAATTGGTAGGCGCTACGCCGCCCTGGCCTGCGCACGTATTTATGCTACTGCTGCCGCTTACCGCCTCCGTTTACGGTGTGTTGGCCTACCGCATAGTGCTGCGCCCGCCGTTTCGAGGAGATGCACGCTTGGGCTGGGTGCGGGTGATGCTGGGTTTGAATATGCTTATCTGGGCGGTGGTATGGATGAGCATTTTTGTGCCAAATTACCTGAGAGCCATCAATGCCACCGTTATCTATCTGCTGGTTAGTTTAGTGATTTATCTGTTTGGCTACTTTAGTTTACGCCAGCCCGAGATCTTTATTAAAGGCGCGATTCAGGATGGGCCCGACTCAACGACGAGCGAGTCACAGCCCGGCTCCAAGTATGGCGAGAATCGCCTTTCGGACGACTTGCGGGAACAACTTTGGTCGACACTTGAGTCGATGATGCAGTCCAACACCTGGTGGCGGGAGAGTAATCTTACGCTTGCGCAATTGTCGTCGTATTCGGGAATTGCCAGCCACCATATCTCGCAGGTTTTGAATGATCATCACGGGTTGTCTTTTAGCGACTACCTCAACCGCTACCGTGTCGGCGCAGTTTGTGCCAGTCTGCAAGCGGCGCCAGAACAAAATCTACTGGCGGTGGCCCACACCTGTGGCTTTTCCTCCAAATCCAGTTTTAACGCAATTTTCAAAAAGATCACCGGTCAAACCCCTTCGGAATACCGAAAGCAGTTCCAATCTTAAAAGAGTGCACGTCCAAAATTACAAGACTAGACGCCTCAGTCTGTAACCAGGGCTACATTCGTGGCCTCTTCGTTAACCTGGACGTGTGTCGATATGGAGTTGAAGTTACTCCCTAATAATATGACCAAGTGGGTATTTTTACTGCTGGCCATTGTGGTTGCCGGCTACTCGCTGAGTTATTACTGGCACTCCGACAACCCCTTTAATACCCGTTATCATTCCCTCAATCGCGTGGCACTGTACAGTCACTTTTTCGGCGGCGGCATAGCGTTATTGATTGGGGCAATTCAATTAGTTCAAGCGCGTGGTTCTCGCCGCCATCGCCTTCTGGGTTGGCTCTATTGCGGCGCCGTGGCTCTGGCTGCACTGGGCGGCTTTTATCTGGCTTTTCACTCTTTTCTCGGTTGGGCCACTGGCGGGTCTTTTGTGATTCTGGACCTGTTGTGGCTGGGTGCTACCGCGCTTGCGGTGGTGCGGGTGCGCAATGGTGACATTGCCGCTCACCGGCGCTGGATGTTACGCAGTGTGGCGCTCAGCGCTGCGGCGATTTCACTGCGCATTCTACTCGGACTTTTTTGTCTCTTCTTCGCATTTCAGGCCAGCTATCTGAGCGCGGCCTGGCTGTGCTGGATGCTCAATCTGGCGCTGGTCGAAACCTATCTTTATTTCAATCACACATCAACCTTCACTGGCAATGATCAAGAGAATCTACTGTTATGAATACTACACGCTTAATCACTCTAGTTGTCGCACTGTGCGGCTTATGCAGTTGCGCGACGACAACCTTACCCGTCATCGCAAGTACTGACGTGAGTATTTGTTCCACTGATCGTTGTGTTGCAGCCGGTCCAGCCTACAATCGCGACGCCGTGCTTCAAGACCTTCATCAACTATTGCTGGCCAATGAGGGTCTGGTTGTCTCGATGTGTGAGGGCGATAAGACAAGCCGTTTGTGTAAAAGTCACCATGTTTGTCATTTTGTGCTTGGCGGAATATTGCCGGGTAACGGTTGCTCAAAAAGCCTGACATTTAGCAATGTGGAGTGGCAAGAAGCGTCTGCAGATATTTCCATGCAAACAAAAATGCCGCTGACTTTTATTGGTACGCCTGTCAAATGTGTGATTGCTCCCAGCACAATCAGTGTCAATACCGAAGATGGAATTCGACTCGAGCTGCAACCGCATTTTTGTTCGTGGATGGTGGTAGGAGCGATGACGGCCAAGCTCGAACTTAGCGTCGAATCCATCAATATTGAGCGTGGTGAAATCGCCGGCTATTGGAAGCATTCGGTGACAGGTACGGGAAATGGTCGTGGTTCGGGTTATCTAATATTAAAATTTTCGAAAAACATCGATTGGATAGCGAAAGCACAATAGGCTGATGGATGTATGACGCAGATGGCGGTAGCCGCACAGTCTTTTTACCCCAGTATAAATAATCGCCTAATAAGAATTTCACTATAACTGTAAATAAACCTTATTACTCTCAACATATGAAAAAATTAAGGAGAAATACCATTGATTAAACACGCATGTCTGGTCATGACCCTAATGATGACCCTTTTGAGCAATGTGGCCGCAAGGGCGGATGTTAATTTTGTTGACACCCCTCCTTCCCCCTATGGCATCAACCAGGACAATGAACAAGAAGGTGTTATACAGTCTGAATATAGCGGCAATGCACTTTATCTGCAGGGCAACCGCTGGCAGAAGGTTGACTTTCCGGTCACGATTACACCGGATACCGTGCTTGAGTTTGACTTTCAAAGCGACGGAGAAGGTGAAATTCACGGGATAGCCTTTGATACAGACCTGAACGTCAGCGAGAGCCGAACCTTTCAGCTATATGGCCGTCAGACATGGGGTATTCAGGATTTTCATTCATATTCTACAGACTCTGGTCTGATTCACTATGTTATTCCGGTAGGGCAGTATTACA
>JBNKVX010000141.1:0-3798 GCA_050299435.1 Cellvibrionaceae bacterium
GGCCTGCGCGACGCTTATATGGTTGCCGGTAATGAACGAGCCTTGGCTCTTATTAATGGCTTAGGTGAGTGGACATTCCAATTAGTTCAAAACCTCTCGGACGAACAAATTCAGCAAATGTTATATGCCGAACACGGAGGTATGAATGACGTATTTGCCGATTACTTCGAGATTACTGGCGATAAAAAATATCTTGACCTCGCTTATAAATTTTCTGAAAAGCGTATTCTTGATCCTCTTAAAGAAAATAAAGATCAACTCACCGGTCTTCACGCCAATACACAAATTCCAAAAGTTGTGGGCTTTGCTCATATTGCGCAATTAAATGGCGATAAAAAATTAAACAAAGCAGCACATTTCTTTTGGGACACAGTCGTCAATGAGCGCAGTATCGCTATTGGCGGCAACAGTACCAGAGAACACTTTCACGACAAAAAAGATTTCTCCTCGATGGTGGAATCCGTTCAAGGTCCTGAAACCTGCAATACTTACAATATGCTTAGACTCAGTGAATTATTATATGGTACGACCGGTGACACCCGCTTTGTCGATTACTATGAGCGCGCACTTTACAATCATATTTTATCTTCACAACATCCAAAAACCGGCGGTCTGGTTTATTTTACGCCAATGCGCCCACAGCATTACCGCGTTTATTCTCAAGTGGAAACGTCAATGTGGTGCTGTGTGGGTTCAGGAATCGAAAATCACGTTAAATATGGAAAATTTATTTATGCGCATAGAGGCGATACGCTGTTTGTTAATCTATTCATTCCATCGCGCCTGGAATGGAAAGAGAAAGACGTTATTCTTCGTCAGGACAACCAGTTGCCTGATGAAGAATTCACTCGCCTTGTCATTGAAAAAGGCGGTGAGTTTGAACTTGCCATCCGCAAGCCAGTTTGGTTGGAAGGCGTCGAATCAATATTGCTTAATGGTCAGCCTCAAAAGTTTAAACAAAAAAATGGTTATTTAAAACTGTCCCGCAATTGGCAGAAGGGCGATGAATTAAAAATCGCACTTCCCATGAAGACACGGCTGGAAAAAATGCCCGACGGTAGCAATTACTTTGCAATTTTTCATGGGCCTGTTGTGCTGTCTGCACCCGTCAATCCCTTGCCTAATGAAACGCTATCATTTTTTGCTGATGACAGTCGTATGGGGCATGTTGCCAGCGGTCAACTTTGTCCAGTGGTTGATGCGCCGCTGTTTGTGAGCAAGGATCAAGACATTTTAAGTCACCTTGAACGTCAACCGGGGATAGACTTACGTTTCAAAGTTGAAGGCACACTTAGAAATGTTAATGGTGCGCTGGAGCTTGTACCTTTTTTTCGCGTGCATGAATCTCGTTATATGCTTTATTGGCAGCACGTCAACGAAAACGAGTTTGAAAATATCCAGGCGGAAAAACGAATGCTGGAGCTGGCGGAATTGGCGCTGGCTGAACGCACGGTAGATTGGGTTGCGCCGGGAGAACAGCAGCCAGAGGCTGAACATAATTTTAAAGGCGAACGCACAGAAGCAGGCATGCATCGCAATCGCCACTGGCGTCATGCTTATGGCTGGTTCAGTTATGAATTAAGCAATCCTCAAGGGCTAGCACGTACATTACGTATTACGCTTTCAAAGGCGGATTCAGGCAGAGAATTTTCATTGTGGCTAAATGGAAAATTACTGGATGAAGTGAAAACCAGTGAATTTGACGATGATGGCTTTTACGATATGGAATATTCATTGGATGCATCGATGCGGGCAGCGAACTCACTCGAAATCAAAGTGGAAGCCAAGCCGAACTCAATTGCTGGTGGGATATATGAAATACGATTGCTTAAGGGCGAAGTCCATAGATAATAGTGAAATTAAAGCTAAATTCAGTTGAGGATGAGACATGGAGAAAGTAACTGGCATCGGCGGTATTTTTTTCCGCTCTAATGATACGTTAGCATTAGCAGAATGGTATGAGAAGCACTTGGGGGTCTCCAAAGTGCCGGACACTTACGATAAGGAACCCTGGTCAGCTGACGGGGGGCCGACCGTATTTGCACCCTTCAGTCAGGATACGAGCTACTTTGGCCGAAGTGAACAACAGTGGATGATTAATTTCAGGGTCAAAGACCTCGATGCAATGGCTAAACAACTGGAACTTGCGGGTATCGAGGTGACTATGGATGCAGAGGAATATCCCAATGGACGATTTGCTCGTATCCACGACCCCGAAGGTAATCCCATAGAGCTGTGGGAACCAAAGACCTAAAAATCAAATAACTCGCCTATTGCCTTAGGTATTTTCTGAACTTAGATCTGGATTGACGCAAATCAAGCCCTATTTTTAGACTGATGTTAACCTGAGTCTGAGATAAGGCTAGCAAATCATAGGGGATAAGCCATTGAATAGAATAAGCAGACGCTTGCTGTTGCCCATCCTGTTGTTCCTCGCGTTCTCCGCACACACACAAACCACAACCGATACTTTGATCAGCGAGGGCGAGTCGCGTTTGGGGCAAAACCAGAAAGCCCAATCCAATATCGACAAGCTCCACGAAAATACTCGAACTGTGGTTGAGGAATACCAGTCTCTTCTGAAAATTGTTGACGGCTTGAAAGTGTACAACAAAATTCTGGCCAAACAGCTAGATGACCAGCAAAACGAAATGAATGCGCTTGAGAGCTCCATCGCCAATGCCGCGGTCATTGAAAGGCAAATATTACCTTTATTGACACGTATGTTGGACGGCTTGGAAGATTTTATTCAACTGGATGTGCCCTTTCTTTATGAAGAAAGAATGCAGCGTGTTAATAAGCTGCGTCGGCTTATCACTGTTTCTGAAATAAGTAATGCCGAAAAAACGCGTCGTGTTTTTGAGGCCTATCAAATCGAAAATGACTTTGGTCATACCATTGAGTCTTACAAGGGAAAATTAAATCTTGGTGAGAGAACCTACGATGTAGATTACTTGCGTGTAGGCCGCGTTTCGTACTTGTATCGTACAGTGGGATCGGATCTGTACGGTTATTGGGATGAGGAAAGCGAAACCTGGGTAGATATCGATGAATCCATTTATAAACGCAACATTGACAAGGGTATTAAAATGTCTCGACAGGAGTTAGCGCCAGAGCTTTTGACCATACCGGTTAGTATTAGTGGGGGACGAAGCTAATGAGACTATTTGGAAACCCTTTAAAACTTTTGTTATTAATATCTTTGGCGTCATTTTCTGTTTTTGCTCAGGACAATCTAACCCAGGATAAGCTAGCCCAGGATAAGCCAGCCATGAATCTCGATGAGCTGCTAGAACAAGTCAAAACAGGGCGTGAACGCGATGCTTCAGTTAATCAACGGCGATTGCAGGAATTCAAGCGTGAACAAAGCTTACAACAAAAACGCTTAAACGAACTGAAAGCCGAGCAAGCTCAACAAGAATCCATCAGTGAGCAGGGTGAAAAACAATTTGAAGAAAATGAACTTTCTATCAATGGTTTACAAGACCGTTTAACTGAGCGTTTAGGAGCGCTAAAAGAGTTGTTTGGTGTATTGCAGCAAGTGAGTAGCGATGCCCAAGGGCAATTTTATTCCTCACTGACTCAATTACAGTTTCCCGAGCGTGCAGAACTTTTATCAAAGTTCTCTCAGAAAATGGGGCAAACAACAGAATTGCCGTCGATTGGCGAAATTGAATCACTCTGGTTTGAGCTGCAAAGAGAAATGACCGAGAGCGGTAAAGTTGTTGTGCGCAATCAAACCATTGTTACCGGAAGCGGCGAAGAAAGAGAACAGCAGGTCGTGCGTGTTGGTGCATT
>JBNKVX010000142.1:0-3590 GCA_050299435.1 Cellvibrionaceae bacterium
TCCGTTATGGGCAAAATGTGGTCGCTTCGCTTATACCACATTTTTCCCTCCACTTCGGTCCGCTGATGGCGGCGTTAGCTGTACGTAAATATGAACATCGAAGAACTATCAGAAAATATATACGAAGATTTAAATGGCCGAATAACAGCCGTTGATTTCTCTGACGATTTGGTAATCGACTTCCAATGCGATGATTACAATTTTAAACGGCTTTTTAAAATCACGTGTCAGGGCGTGAAGGAGAGCGAAGTTCAGCCGTCAGCGTCTGGTGTGATCGATTATACAGATACACACCCGCTACTATGGAATCACAACGAGCCACAGGGTTACCTTTATTACTCTTCGGAGGCTAAAAATAGGTATGAAATACTGGGGCGAGTTTGGGAGGCTCATGAACGAGTATTTGGCGGGTGGCGGCCCCTTGCCGAATTTGCAAATACTTATCACGCAGGACAGTTTATCGAGTTTTGTACTGGTTCTAATGGCCAGTTGGCTCAGGGGCCAAAGCCGTTAATGGAGCTTTATCAAAGTTCTGTCGATGGGCACATTAAAACCAATTACGTTTTCTCATATAATCCTGATGGTGGGTACAAAGTACTGATGTTTGATACCTGTTTTGTTATTTGTAAGTCTGTTGTAGTAGCAGAGATCAGCAGCTAACAAGACTATCAAATTGACGGCTTTTCCGTCGCTTGTTTTGTGGTTTTACGCTACGCTACCACAAAACAATCAACTCCAAAGCCGCAATTTATAGCGGCGTTATGTGTCCAAGTTCCCCAGAAAAAGTAGACACCTCACTACTACCTAATCAGGGATGAAATACCCCGCTAGCCCGACCTTACATTGAACGTAGAAAAAACCCGATGCTTCCCTACACCGGCCCCTTTTACTTTTTTGTAAATAAAAACAATAGCAATCTGGCCGAGCGTGTGGAATTGGGCCTGCGCCGTGCTATCGATGATGGCCGCTTCGAACGCTAATTTCTCAACGATCCGGCTATCAAGGGTGTCCTGGCAAACGCCTATGTGAAAAATCGACATGTGATCCACTTCACAAATCCACTACTTTCTTAAACGACCCCTCTCGATGACCAAAGTTGTGGTTTGTCCCTTATATTCTCTGAGTCCGGGAGGGTTTAGGTGTCAGAGGAGTTTCCCGCTTTCCCAGTTTTTAGTCGGTAAATACCTGCTAAAAGGCGTGATTATTCACATTGTTTTCATCATGTTAATTGATTATTCTGGCGTCGCGATTCAGCAGTTCTGCCTGCGGTAACGCGTCAAAACAAAAATTTCAATAACCCCCTTTTGCGGGGATTCCACGGAGAAACGGTTCGGCCTCACTGGGCTGTAACCTGCAGTGCTAAAGGGAACAATTCATGCAGCTTTTCAGGACAAATCCGTTTGCCTCTGCGCTAGGTAAGCGTTTGATCAGTTATATCTCAACTATTGCTGTGATTACAGGTATCGGCGCTGGGCTACTGTTAGCCGCACCGGCCAGCGCAGACCCGGTAGCGGTGGATGACAACCGTACCATGGCCGCGAACTCCAGCATTACAATTAACGTTCTCGCCAATGACTTCAGCGATAGTGGTCTTTCAATTCTGGTTGCGGGCGTCGGCGACCCCAACAACGGTACCATCAGCCTCAACGGCGACAACAGTATTCTCTATATTCCCAATACAGATTTCGTAGGTGAAGATTCATTCTCCTACACGGTGGTTGAGGTTGGTGGCAACATCACTGCAACGGGCACCGTATTGGTTGTGGTAAACGAAAGCCGTACCGCATTACTGTTTACTTCCGAAGGTAACGACCAGGGTTTCGCCGCTGCCTTCTCACGAGCCTGTAATAATATTCGCGCACTTGATCCAGGCGCAATTGGGGCCATACGCCAGGAAATGCTCGCTCACTGCGACGCGCTGGATCTGCTCTCCATCGAAAATCCCGACCAGGCCCGTATAGCAATTAATCAGATGGCCCCGGAAGAAAGCCTCGCTTTTATGCGCAATGCCGTGGACGCGACACGCTCTCACAATGCCAGCCTGAAACAGCGCATGCAGGTTGCCCCAAATAACGCATTCGCGCTCAACGTGAACGGCGCAAATATTTCTGGCGGCAATGCCGGTGAAGGCTACAACTATTCTCCTCTCGGCTTTTTCGGCACGGTTCAATTCGGAAATAATCAACGGGAAATCAGCAATCTCGAAAACGGCTACGACTCTGACGTTAGCAGCATTACGATTGGTACCGACTACCGTTTTACACCCAACTACATCCTTGGCGTAGCTTACGGTTACAACCAAAGCGATACGGATTACAGCCGCGATAACGGCAGCATGGAAACCGAGCTCAACAATATTTTTCTTTACAACTCTTTGAGCTTCGATGGTTTCAGCATCGACGCACAACTGGGTTATGGCAGCATGGACTTCTCCACCGAACGCCGTCTCGCATTTGATGAATGTTTTGTGGCCACGTGTACTGTCGGTGAAACCGCACACTCTCAAACCAAAGGGGACCAGGTTTCCGCCAGCCTGCAATTTCAAGCAGAAAGTTTTCGTCAGGCCCTGTCTTTTTTCCCCTTTCTGCGATTCGACTATCTGGACAGCCATATCGATGCATTCGGCGAGCAAAATGCGCGGGGCTTTTCCATGTTAATTGGCGAACAAAACTCACAACAACTCACTGCATCTGCCGGTTTGCAAACAACCTACGCCTGGCAACAAAACTGGGGGGTTGTCATACCGACACTCACCTTCAGCATTGTTAAAGACGTGGACTCCGACCGCGACGCGGTAATCGGACGCTTTTCTTTTGATACCGATACGAGTAACACTTTTGCCATGGAGAGTGACGGCATCGATTCCAGCTATTACGAATTTGGTCTCGGCGCGAGTGCTCTGTTTACCCACGGCGTATCTACTTACCTTCAATATCAGCAGTTAATCAGTTACGAATACCTTTCTTCCTGGCAGGTACAAGCAGGTTTTAAATATGAATTCTAAATTTTCACCCCGCACCCGCTTGAGCTGCATCAAACGCATCGCTGCGTATTGTTGCATTCCCGTTTTTATCGCTGCCTGTGGTGGTGGCGAAGTCAGCCAGCCGAAAGAAGAAGACCTTCCCATTGGCGGTTACGCCAGCTATAGCCTGGGCGAAGGCGGGCCAGTGTTGACGGAACACGAATCCGCATCGGAACAGCCCCACAATCTCGACGACTTGCCGAAAGTTTCGGCCGGTCGACGGCAGTTTGCAGATGGCAATGTGTTGGTTGAACTCAACGGTTCCGCAAGCGGACAAGACGGAGCCGATATTGTGGCTACGCTTTGGTGGCAATTTGCGGGGCCGGACGTCGTCATTAGCAACCCCACAGCGGGGCAGGCTTTACTAGTTACGCCGGATGTAGAAGAACCGACCGACCTTGTCTTTCACTATATCGCCCAGGATTCACTGGGGAGAACCAACTTTGCCACGGTGAATGTTCTGGTGCAGCCCCAGGATTCATTTCTCCGTGTAGTGGGCGGCGTGGTGAATGAGAGCGATGCAGAAGTCACCTTTCGAGTGAGACTCAATACGCCGAGTTCGGAAGCG
>JBNKVX010000143.1:0-3557 GCA_050299435.1 Cellvibrionaceae bacterium
ACTTTCGATTGTCCGGGGGTATCGACAAAATATTCGGCACCGGTTTCCGAATCTGCGTCCTTGTACTTCTCCAGTTCCGGCGTAATCAGTTCAACTTTTTCCGGACGCATGTAAAATTCAATTTCATTCGAGTCTTCAACGTATTTTCCCGGTTGCCCCGGTGTGTTGTATACGCGGTAATGAACCAGTTTATATCGGTACAGGTAGGGATCATCATCCAGATCCTTCAGCATCTCGTCGCCGTACAGGTGTATATATTGCCTGCCATTTTTTTTATATTCTGTCGGTGTGCGTTTTCTTTCCACCAGCGTGATGGGCTCTGCCGCCTCGCCTTCATCCAGGCGATAGGCCAACAGATCAACAAAAGCGTCATCGTGTATTGTCGGTGTAAAGAAAAAATTCCAGGTTCCATCAGGTGTCTTCAAAATGGGGGTGGAATCCAGGGAATCAAAACGCGAGATGATGGTGAGGCTCTGTATCGCAGAAGCCACCTCTATACCATTGTCCAAATGCGCAGTTACCTGCCAGTAATAGTGTCCTTCACCAAAGCGGTTTTCCAAATCAGGCATGTAGGAAGAGATTTCACCATCGGGAATTAAAAACTCTTCCACGTTGGAAGCTGTTCCGTCACCTTCCAGCGAAAATACCTGAATGAGATAACTTTCTACGTTCGGAATAGTCTCCCAGGAAAACTCTTGTTCGTCCTCGTAAAAGGCGATGGAGCTCAAATCAAAACTGTCGATGTATATGAAGGGAAACGTTGTGCAGGTGGAATACAGCGTGTCACCGTCATTTTCGACAAAAGGCTGGATGTGTAAATAATTGACGATATTGATGTCGATGGGCTCCGGTGCAAATTCTATCGTGTCTCCGGCGAAATCTTCTGCTCGAACATCAATTCGGTTTTCACCGGCGTTGGCGGAATCACACGCTTCCGGGTCTGTATTCACCGTGGTCGCATAGCCGTCGGCGTCGCTGAATTTTTGCCACACGGCGGCTACCGGTGGAGACATCAAATCACCGTGACCCGGCTCACACACAAACGGATCGCATGGCGGTTCGGTTGGACCGAAATCACCCACCACGTAGACAGGCCCGTTGTCTGTCAACTGTTCTTCCGGTTCTACAAACTCAATCGTTTTATTTGGGGTAGAAAACTCGCTGCTAAACGCAGTGCAACCACTTAGTGATTCAACCGACCACTCCCATTCCTTACCATCGGCTAATGCCAAACGCTTTCTTGCCCAGGCAATGCCCTCTTCGTCGGTGTAGGTATCGTCAAACAAGTCGATATCATAGGTGGAAACGGATGTGGAGCCTTTTTCATTGATTTCCAGTATCCATGGCTGCGAAGAATCAGCGCCAGGAATTTGCCACCGCAAGGTGACGAAGACTTCATTACTGTCCGTCGTGCTCGACAGGGCGGGATAAAATTCTGGCGCATCGGCGGAGACCATGCCCACTGCCCGCCACGCGGATTTTACGGCCCTCACTTCACGGCTATCGTTGCCGTAAAGCTGCATTGCTGCATTCACAGTAAGATCGGCAAATTTCTCTACGGTGGGAACGACGCTGCGCGAGTCATCCAGATACGCTTTGGTAAAGATTCTAGCCAATTTTGATCTCGACTCGCTCGCATTGTCACTTAACGTTATCACCTCAAAATCGCAGGCTATACCATTAATTCCTGTTTTTTGTGCGGCTGTTGCATCCGTTAACAAATACCCCCAATAACCGATGAAAAAACCTTGTTCATATTCATTAGTCGCAGAAAACCAATCGGATGATTGATATGTTGTGGAAGCGCGCGGCCAGGCTGGGGAGGCTTGCGGATTTGAGTAGTTGCGAAAGGGGGAGCCATCGCGCCCCATCAACCAGTCCCCATTTGCCACTTCATATTCAGCAAGCACAGAGATAATATCGGCCCATGCTTCCTCAATTACCACATTTGGAATCAGGTCACCCACTGTGTAATTGCGCCAAACACTATGAGCAAATTCGTGGCAGGTCACATCGAACTTCATTAAATCACGGTACGGCTCTTCTCCCGGGAAGAATATACTTGCGGTGTATGGATAGAAAAATGCAGCATTCCTTCTTTGATTAGCCAACTCACCACCAACCAGGTCGTGCTGGATTAAGTCGTTTATATTTTGGTAAACGTAAAAGTCTTTAGTGCCTACATAGTCCGTATTTAAGTCCCGAAAATATTGATCGCAGGCCTGTGCTGCCCACTGGAGATCACGAAACAGCGCAAAAGATGGGTCAAAAAAAGTCGTGTCATCGCCGACGTAAACTAATATACCGTTTGTTAGGTCCACAATGTTTATGCTAATTTCGCGATCATCAATGAGTACATTTTGATAAGTTCCGTCCATAGGTTCATAGTAGTTCGAGTATTTCAACCTCTTGTTATTTCCGTCGTAGGTTGTATCAATTAAGGATTCTCTGAATTCCTCAAACTCCCATCTTGTTGCGATTATCTCTGGTGTAGTAAATAAAGACCGCGCTTCACCGCTACGATAAGCAACCGACGCATCACTGGCATCTATGCCAATGACTCGTCCGAAAGGTACTCGAAAACGCCATACCAGTTTCGCTTCTTGCTGCCCGTAATCGCCTTGCAGGTAAACCGCCAAGCCCAGATTTTCCAGTTCGCTACTCCAATCTTCAATATCGTCTTGTGCCGCCGAGCGCGCCTGGTTTTCATCGATTGTGGGTGTGACATTCAAATTAATATTGGTGTGCGCAAAACCGAAAAAGGACCTGACATAATTTTCACCGAAGGTTTCCACTACATAGCCGTGTCCCAGCACCTCGAGCCCGCGATAATATTGTTGATAAAAGGTTTTGCGATTTTCCGGTACCGTAAAGCCAACGGGAAGATCGGTTTCTACAAGGGTATCCACACCGCGGCGCAGTTTCAGGGCGTCGCTATAGCGACTAAATAAATTGTCGACATCAATTTCATACCCCTCCTTGATATTAAAACCGTAAATTGTTTTCGCATCCGCAGAAGCAAAAACGTTTTCCGTTTCCACTTCAAATGCACTTTTGCCGTCGCGATCCTCCACAACAAAATCAATGCTCCAGTCTTCAGAGAGACATTGACCCGCCTCATTCAAGGGTTGTTGTTTGATGGTTAGGGTATATTGGCATTGATCATATAATTTGCGCTTGCCGGTAATGTGCGCGGCAAAACTGACTGGCAGGTTTTCCCAATCATCAAAACCTGCTTGAGTAAAACTGGAACTGCCTGCATTCAGGGATTGGGCAATCAACTGGCCGTCGAGATTGCCTGACTGAAAGCTGACGCCCGCCTGTGGCGCTAACAGCGTTCCGCTCAAACCGAGATTTTGTATTTGAATATCTGTGGCTTCACTGAAGTTCCACAATATTTTTTTTGCGGCAGTAAAGTTGGGGTTGAAACTGAAATTCCCCATGGACAAATTTTTACCACGTACGTTGATTACTGCAATCGAATTATCCGGCACACTCAGACTGATGCTGGGCACACTTTGCAATTGTTCGGCACTGACACTGAACACATTGACATC
>JBNKVX010000144.1:0-3494 GCA_050299435.1 Cellvibrionaceae bacterium
TTTTGGGTGCGCTTGCCATTAGCAACCAGTCGCTCTAGCTCTCAAAACCTGACAAAGGGCAGTTATCCCAGTAAACGCCAGGAACAAGAAATTGCACTGGATTTTAACGAAGAAAAACATATTTTGTATATCGAAGATAATTTGTCCAATCAAAAAGTTATGCAACAAATTATTAGCAGATTTCCGGCACTGAAACTTACCACTGAACGAGAGGGCATAAAAGGAGTTTATAGTGCGCGTGCATTGATGCCTGATTTAATTTTGCTGGATATCAGTTTGCCGGGTATGGATGGCTATGAAATTTTGGAAGTGATTAGATCGAATCCGCAAACACGTTTGATTCCTATTGTAGCGCTTTCGGCAAATGCAATGGCGGAAGATATTGCGCGAGGCAAGCGTTTGGGGTTTAACGATTACTTAACAAAACCAATCGATGTGATCGAACTGATTAACATGTTGAACGTGCAGCTTAAAACAGAAGGTGAGACAGCCTAATGTTGTCTGGAAAATTGGCTTTAGATAAAAAAGTACAGCATCGAAACTTGGTCAGAGAAGTGGACGAACTGCGTGAAGAGGTCGGCCGTTTCGAGCGTATTTTTCGCGGAAGCCGCGGTTATGGTTTCGTAGATTGGGATATTTTAAATAAAGTCATTCGCTGGAATGGAGGATTTTGGGAGTTTCTTGGCTACAACGAAAACGACATGCTCGCAATTTCAAGTCCCGATGAAGTAAGTAAGTTTGTGCACGAGGATGATAGGGCGCTGTTAAATAACAGTATCCGGCGCATATTCAAAGGCGAACATGTTGTTGAGATAACTATTCGGGTAAAGAAAAAACGTAAAAGCTATATATGGGCTATGTTACGTGTTGAAGCGGACAGGCGCGAAGATGGCTGGGTGGATCATATTTCCGGCATTGTTTTTGATATCAGTAAACTCAAGCTAACTGAACAAGCACGCCTAATCAGTGAGGCCAGGCACCAGCGTATCATTCAATCATCAAATGACGGCATTTGGGAATGGAGCGCAGACAAAAACACGATTCACTATTCAAGCCGTTGTTGGGAATTGCTGGGATATTTGGAAGGCGATGATGAAGTTAATAAAGGTCGTGACCGTTGGAAATCCTGGCAGGCCTTAATGCACCCGGAAGATGTTCCCTTATTTGATAAGAATTTAAAATCGCATTTAAAATTTGGCACACCCTTTGACATCGAGTATCGCGTAAAAGCGAAAGATGGCAAGTGGCGTTGGATACGTGGTCGTGGACAGGCAGAGCTGGATGAAAGTGGAAAAGCGACACGCATGTCTGGAACCAATATGGATGTTACCCAGCTTAAACAGGCAGAAGAGCGTGTAATAAAAGCAAAAGAACAAGCCGAAAATGCCAATCGGGCAAAATCTGAATTCCTTAGTAGTATGAGTCATGAGTTGCGAACACCACTTAACGCGATTCTTGGATTTGCAAAGTTATTGGCAACAGATGAAGAGCTTACGCGAGAGCAACGAGCAAGTATGCGCGAAGTTGTGAGGGCGGGAAAACATTTGTTGCAGTTTGTGAATGATGTGTTGGACCTGGCCAGAATTGAAGCAGGTCGAATGGAAGTGGATTTGCAATATATTTCACCGCTTGATGTGATGTATGAATGCATTGAATTGGTTAAGCCTGATGCGGCCA
This sequence comes from Cellvibrionaceae bacterium, assembly GCA_050299435.1. Taxonomy (GTDB): domain Bacteria; phylum Pseudomonadota; class Gammaproteobacteria; order Pseudomonadales; family Cellvibrionaceae; genus 1162T-S-0a-05. The sequence continues at coordinate 1,678 of JBNKVX010000144.1, forward strand.
AGCGAAATATTAGTATTGATTGCCAAAGTCAAAGTGAAAAACTGATTCAGATTAATGCAGATGCGATTCGCCTAAAACAAATATTCTTAAATCTTTTAAGTAATGCCATTAAATATAATAGCTACGATGGTTTTGTGCGGATTTCTTTTGATCAATTAGACGGTAATAAATTAGTTATATCCGTCACAGATTCCGGAAAAGGAATAGAGGAAGCTGCTCAGTCAGATATTTTTAAACCTTTTAACCGGCTGGGTGAAGAGGGCAGTAATATTGAAGGTGCTGGTATTGGTTTAGTGATCACCAAAACCCTGGTTGAACAGATGGGTGGTACGATCAATTTCAGTAGTAAGCCGGGAAGAGGTACGACATTTTGGATTGAGTTTGCATCTGTGGAATTGAGTGTTCAATCTGCAGTAGCGGCAGCTAAAAATAAATTGGCTTCGGTTATAAACGATTCGTCCTTGCCAAAATTCAATGCGAATTTAAACGTGTTGTATATTGAAGACAATGTGACTAATCAGCGTATTATTGATCAAATGCTGAAACGCTACCAAGCGGTTAAGATAACAACAACGGCGGATCCCTTTGAGGGAATTTACCGCGCAAAAACCGAAAAGGTAGATTTGGTTTTACTGGATTTGGATTTGCGAGCTGCCCATGGCAGGGAAGTGTTAAAGGTATTAAAAAACAGCGAGCAGACGCAACACATTCCTGTTGTGGCCATATCAGCAAAAGCAATGGCGCATGATATTCAAGCGGGTTTGGAGTCTGGCTTTGATGATTACCTTACCAAACCATTTGAAATCGAAAAATTTGTTGAAATGTGTAACCGTTTATTTTTGAACGTGGCCTAGATTTTTCTGCACAACTTGTAGCAGGGGTTTAAACACTTTAGGAGTACCACATACAACATTGCCGTGTTCCATGTAAGTGTTACCACCACTAAAGTCACTGATTAATCCCCCCGCTTCCTTGATCAGCAAAATTCCTGCTGCCATATCCCAGGCGTTTAATCGTAATTCCCAAAAGCCATCGAAACGACCTGCTGCAACATAAGCCAAATCAAGCGCGGCGGAACCAGGGCGCCTGATACCTGCTGTCAAACCTGCAACTTCCTTCAGGCAATTGATATAGTCATCCATTACATCCATCGTGCGTTCATTGAAAGGGATACCTGTTCCAATAACTGCACCTTCTAAGCTGGTTAACTCTGAGACACGCAAACGGCGACCATTTAACATCGCACCTTTTCCGCGACTGGCTGTAAATTCTTCGCGTTTAATGGGGTCGAGTACGATTGCATGTTCAAGAACGCCGCGTCTTCGACAGGCGATTGATACAGCAAATTGCGGAATGCCATGCAGGAAATTAGTTGTTCCGTCGAGTGGATCAATGATCCACTCATATTCGCTATTTTCATCACCGCTTGAACCGCCTTCTTCTCCGAGAAACTTATGATCGGGGTAGGCCTTGCTGAGTTGATAAATAATTTCTTTTTCCGCTTTTCGGTCAACATCGCTGACATAATCATTGCGGCCCTTGGCTTCAACTCGCACTCTGTCTAAGCGGTCAAACGCGCGTTCAATAACTTCACCGGCTTTGCGCGCAGCGTTGAGGGCGATGGTTAGCATGGGTTCCATAGGTAAATCCGATACATAAATTGGCTTTTGCGAAGGGCGGCGATTATAACAGGATGAAAGAATCTGTTCTGAATTTTTGTTTGCGCTTTCTGAGGCGGCTATGTATTCGCTCGCGGGTGGGTGCTTGCGCCTGAAACACGCTATGAATACATCCCTGTACGCTCTACGTCGGCATCC
>JBNKVX010000145.1:0-3379 GCA_050299435.1 Cellvibrionaceae bacterium
TTCTATACGTAACAGAAGCCAGTCTCGTACAGCCGGAAGGGCTGATGGTCGATGGCCTCCTGTCCCAACAGGTCGGTAACGTTTCTCACGAGAAACTGCTTGCAGCCATTTAACTGCTGTCGAAGGACTAACCCCAAATCGCTCAGCAGCCCCGCGCCAGCTCATACCTTCCTTTAAAACCGCGTCAATCACACGGTCACGCAAATCCTGATAAAGTGCTCTTGCCATAAAGACTGACCTCCTTATCCAGCCTTTATCTTGAATCACAACTTGCACAATAACGGAATCTTCGATTCAAGCTATTGAGAAGAGACTCTAGCTTGAAATGGCCGATATATTGATGCTGGAGTTCACAGAGCATCAGCTACAGCAGGGATGCGTCGATGAGTTGATTGACATCCTTGACGTTCAAGCGTTTCACATCGCGCAGATTGCTGGAAAGTTCCATCACTTTTTGCCGCAGCGCAACGGTCCTTCGAGTAACATTTTCTGACTCTCGTGGCGATTGTATCGCCATCGGCACGGGTTAGCGCGACAAAATGATCTGTGTCTAAAACCTCTACTGATGCAAGAGCTTGGAGTGGCTCTTGCATTACAAATGCATTGCGATCCATGGTGGTCTTAAGCGCTTTGCGCAGGCGAGCCTTATTCTCAGGGCCCATGCTGCTTCATGTTCCTAAATTGCCAAAAAGTGCATGAACAGCGTTGCGATTCTTGAGCAATTCAAGCTAAGGTTGCGTAGTAGCAAGGGGGGGGGCGTGAATGTTTCGAAATGTGATAAATTTCTTTTCCTCATTAAGTTCCACAGTTTTTCAGAGACAAAAAATAAGTAGAGGAAAAGATGGGTTTGAGGTTGCTAATTGGGCTTGGGAAGGAGCATTTGGCGAAGAGTTTGTCATAGACCGTGAAGCGTATATTAAGAAATTTAACCCGGAAGAAAAAGGCAGCCGAGATGGTGCGGATCTTGTTCCTCCATCAAACGCTGAAACTCCTAGTGAGTTTGAGAATAAGTTGAGAGATTCGCTTGATGCAGATATGCAGAAGCAAATTGGAAAACGATTGTCGGTTCTCGGTCGTGTCGAAGCTGAACTTGAAAAAGCGACTATCGAAGATCCAAATCTCGAAATCCGTAAGATTAAGGAAAACCTTATAGGAATTGAAATTCCACGGATTATTGATGAAGACGAACCTAGCCTCTTAGAAAAGAAAATAGCCGTAGGCTATGCAGAACGTTCCTATCAACTTTTCAAGACGCAAAATCTCCGTCTTGAAGAACCAAGCGAGGGACGTAAAATTCAATTTATCATCATAATTTTTGGATTGATGATCTTAACTGAAGGCTTTGTGAACCTTTGGTTTTTCAGAGGGAGTCTTGAGACGGGGGCATTGGGAGCAAGTGTCATTACATTTTCCGTAGCTGCCGTTAACGTTGCTGTTGGTATGCTGGCAGGACATACGGTCGGTAAAGCCACACACTACATTCCAAAATTCTGGCTACGTAAAACTTTGGGGTGGATCGGATCGATCTTCTTTTTCCTCATTATTACCAGCTTGCATCTCGGTTTTGGTGTTTATCGTAACATCGTACATGAAAACCAATCAACAGAGGGAGCTGTGGGTGAGCTCATTCCTCGCATCCAGAATATAATAGAAGATGGAAACTGGGTGGCTCTCTTTGCTGGTGAGGGAACATTGTTGGCGGTAGTAGGTATCGCTTTTTGTTCAATTGCCTTCTATGAAGGTATGGTCGCAATATCTGATAAATATCCAGGCTACGCAGCCATCAAAAAGCGCACCAATAGGCGGCTTGAGGCGTTTGAGAATGCATGGAGCAACATGAAAGATGATGTTGAGGATGCATTCGAAGGCGCCATTCAAGACCTAGAGAATATATTGGGTGAGGACGAGCGTAAACTTACTGGATTTAAAAAACGTTCCCGAGAGTTTAATCAGCTTGCGACGATCCATAGTCGAGAAATTGCCCGTGCAGAGATGATTTTTCAATCTCTGATTAAGGCGTATCGCGATGCAAATAAAGCGCATCGCAGCGGTGTGCCAACACCGACTTTCTTTGATGTCCCACCAATTATGTTGGAACATCTGCCTGGATATGACGGCGTGCAGCTTGATGCGGTTCAGCAGCAGCTTATTCAAGCTTTTGAAGCAGCCAAGGTTCAAATTTTGGACGCGAAAGTCGATATCGAAAACCAAAAGCAGATGGAGTTTAAAGGCCTGGCTAAACGATTGGCTGAGATTGAGGGTAAGGCCCGTGACCGAATTACGGAAGTCTTGCCAACTCTTGAATCAGGTACATCAGGAAAGATTGAGTTTTAGGTCATGGCAGGAAGAAGAGCGTCTCGGCGTCGCAATCGCCGGCAGGAAACCAGTCGCGCCAATATCTGGTTGGGAGTTTTTTTGATCGCATCAGTTGGGGTGATTGCTGCGGTAGTATATTTTTCAATAACAATCGAGCGGGTTAATGCCGCGACCGGGTGTATTAGTGGGAAGGCGCATGCAGCTCATACCGTGTTTTTGCTCGACAGATCAGATGATTTTTCAGGTCGTCAGATCGAAGACCTTCGGCAGGCTTTAATTCAGACTTACCAAGAACTCGAAATTAATGAGCTTTTTAGCATTTATGCTATCGGTGGCCAGGTTCCATCTATCCCAAGGCCCGTAGCGAGTTTTTGTCAGCCTCCTTTGACTGGTTGGAAGGGCAATCCATGGGCGACCAACGAATTCTTAAAAGATAGATATGATGACATCTTCGAGAAAAATGTTGCACCCATTCTGCGTGATCTGACGAGGCCACTCTCATCTGAGGAAAGCCCGCTTTTGGAGTGGATCGTGTCCATATCTGAAACTCCGTCTTTTTCATCGAATAAGCTTTCAGGTAGGCGGATGGTGTTGTTTTCAGACATGGTGCAGTACGTGCCACAGGAAGATTTTGCGCCGTGCGGTTCGTTCCCTAAATTCAAAGATTTTCGAGATGGCCGATACTATGAGCGCATCGCAACGGATTTGAGCAACGTTCGTGTTACGGTGTTCAATGTGCGTCGAAAAAATGGTGATGGGTGTACAGTCGCATCGCAGCGTAACATGCGTGCTTTGGAAGACTTCTGGTTCAATTATTTTGATGATGCCGGGGCTTATATGAGTCCACGACGCTTCACCCGGATTGGAGAATGATATGCGCTCACTCGATCTTCTAAAGCCTCATATTCCGACCACATTTGGCACGGCAGGGTGGATGACTAAGGCTGAGGCCTTGGAGCGTGATCTTAATCAACGAGGCGAGAAGTCTAAGCTCTGCCCCTATGTTGGGGCGTTACATGATCCGGAACGGCCTACGGCAGATGCGACGTCTATTTACGCGCGC
>JBNKVX010000146.1:0-2348 GCA_050299435.1 Cellvibrionaceae bacterium
GCCTCTTCAACATTTAAGCCAGCTCCAATGGCTGCGGCCATTGGTTCCTCTATCAAGCCGACTTCACGAGCACCGGCTCCCAGAGCAGATTCACGAATCGCGCGTTTTTCCACTTCTGTGGACAAGCAGGGTACACACACCAGCACTCTTGGGCTCGGCTGAAACCAGGAGTTTTCATGCACTTTTTTAATAAAGTGCTGCAACATTTTTTCAGTGACCTGGAAATCGGCAATAACACCATCCTTCAAAGGTCGAATTGCAGTAATGCTACCTGGCGTTCTTCCAAGCATACGTTTTGCAGCGTGACCAACCGCTTCCACAGATTTTTGCCCGTTGTGATTTCGAATTGCCACAACGGAGGGCTCATTTAAAACAATCCCGCGATCGCGGACATAGATGAGTGTGTTGGCGGTGCCAAGATCGATTGAAAGATCGTTTGAAAAAAGTCCTTTGAGGCGCTTTATCAGCATAAATTAATAAACCTTGTTTTGTTCTCGTTATTTGCGCTTTGAACTCGCATGAAACTATTTTGAGTTGATTTGATTTGACCACATATTGCAAGTTGTGTTGCGATAAATTTGCGGCACTCTACCAATCAGCGAGAATTTGAGCAAGGAACTAAAATCAATGCAAGCAGCTTTATTGTTAAAGTGGGTCAAACTGCCTTGCTTTGAGGATTTAATTCGGCAAACGTGTGTATAAGCAGCCCCGCAACTGCGTTGTGCTTATGCACACTGTGTAGCAATAGAGCGAAGATCTTACCGTACTCTGAAGCATATTCGAGAGAATTTTCATGCAGGGGAAATTTGATAAAAAACTGGTTCAGTTTTTTGGCGGTCTCCTCCGAATCATTCACAAAAAATCGTACGGTTTGAGCGAGTGTAGGCTGCTTTTCAGAGGCGGCCAGAAGTGCTTTTTTGAAATCGCGAGTCAGTTGAAGAAAATGGGTGGTCAAATTCCTCCTTTTTTCCATAAAGAGGTGACTGCCTTCGTGAGTTTTAAAGCCTGCCTGCCTAACATTCTCCATTGTGACTTCTAAATCCCCGCAGGACCGGATAAATTGACGTAATTCTGCTTCCATGAACCGATTCCTCAACGACATTTTTAGAGAGTATAGCCAGCTTTATCGCTCTCCCAGTGCCAATCGACGCCAATTCAGGATTCAGAGGTAGACGCAAATATGATAACGTAGCGCGCTTTCGAATTTACCTGCATCAGGAGATCAATGTGAAGCCCTCAGACGTCGAAAAACTGGCTGATCTAGCGCGTTTAGAGATTAGCGAAGACACAATTAATGAAGTCTGTTCCAGCGTTACTGAAGTCTTAAAGCTGGTGGATCAGCTTCAGGCAGTGGACACTCAAGGCGTAAAGCCAATGGCCCACCCGCTTGATGCAATACAGGCCCTCCGTACAGATGAGGTAAGTGAAGCCAATGTTCGTGCGGAGTATCAAGCCATCGCCCCGGCAACCGAAGATGGACTTTACCTCGTTCCTAAAGTCATTGATTAACCCCAACAATCTACTTCCAGTCACCAGGACAGCCCCGTGCACAGACTTAGCATTGCAGAAATCAGCCAGAACTTGAAAAACAAAGTGTTCTCAAGTGTAGAAATTACACGGCATTTTCTCGATAGAATTAAAACTCTCAATTCTGCGTATAACGCATTTATAAGCATTACTGAGGAGCTAGCTCTCGCGCAGGCCGAAGCTGCTGATAAAAAACTCGCTGCCGGTGATGAGCAGGTTTTGTGCGGTGTACCCATCGCACACAAAGATATATTTTGCACCAAGGGCGTGCTCACAACCTGCGGATCTCGCATGCTGGAAAATTTTGTACCGCCTTATGATTCCACGGTTGTGGAAAACTTCGAGCGCGCAGGTGCGGTTATGCTCGGTAAAACCAATATGGACGAGTTTGCCATGGGTTCTTCGAATGAAACCTCATGGTATGGCAAAGTTAACAACCCCTGGGACACAAACTGTGTTCCAGGGGGGTCATCTGGAGGCTCGGCAGTTGCAGTCGCTGCACTCTTAGCTCCTGGCGCAACCGCTACAGACACAGGCGGCTCAATTCGCCAACCTGCAGCGCTATGCGGAATCACGGGAATTAAGCCCACTTACGGACGAGTCAGCCGCTGGGGTATGATTGCCTTTGCCTCCAGCCTGGATCAAGGCGGCGTGATGACCCGCAGCGCGCAGGATGCGGCGATTATGATGAATACTATCGCCAGTTACGATGCCAAGGATTCTACTTGCGTCAATGAACCGGTTCCTGATTACACCGCACAACTACACCAGCCCATACAGGGCCTCAAGATAGGTGTACCCAAAGAATACTTCGGTGAAGG
>JBNKVX010000147.1:0-2301 GCA_050299435.1 Cellvibrionaceae bacterium
CGGCAATTGCAGCCGTGCTGGAATTGGGGCGGACGGGTCAGATGTCAACGTTCCTCATTATCGGTGTTGTCGTCCTGGCCCTCGTCACAATCGCGTTCATTGTTTTTATGGAGCGGGCGCAGCGGATATTGCCAGCGTTGGGAGGTCATTATGTCGTTTGAAGACGTTAGAGCTTATGCAAGAGAAGCAATTGACAAGCTTGAAGCAGAGAAAAAGACGTTGAAAGCACAGCTTGTTGAACTGGACCATTTGCAAGCACGGCAAGCTGATATTTTGATCTGTGATCGTGACGATATTGCATCTCTGAAACCTGCACAACGGGCATGTGTTATGGAAGCCCTTTATGAACGGGAATATCAGAATGCGCGCCGATCCGGAGTGCGTCAGAGGCTGATTTCTGTTGAAGCCGAGATTGCACACTGGCGAAACCGGCAGAATTCTGTCGGTTAGTCTGAAAAATCTCCCATATCTGGAACTGGTTGTGATTTGCATGTAGAGCGGCAGGCGCCATTGATGCAGTCAAAAATAGATTTTTGCGTGATAGGGCAAAAGAACGGTTTTTGCTCTTTGCCCGGTATTTGGGAGGTCGCGCGTGGACTTGCCCCGCGTTCCCCGCATTGTGAGCATCGGAGGTTTTTCAGGTAAGGGCCCATCGGGAAATTTGGGCCATACTTGATCAATAAGGGACCAAAATACAGCTTGGCCGAATGTTCGCAATGTACGCATGAGATATTGCAGTGATCATCGTGCATTGCAAATCCGTGCAGATTGATAAGCGCGTCCCAGCTTGAACGTTGGTGCATATTATTCTCGCTTAATGTTCCTATTTTGTTCTAATATATGTCACTGAAAAAATCAACCAGGCATCCATACAGCCTGGGTGGGAATAACGCTCAAGTCAGGGCGATGTTACATCGTGATCATCAAATCAGGAGATCTCCACCATGCTTCTGTCTGTTGTCGTCTCAATGGCTGCCTTTCTCGCTATTGAACCCGCTAATGTCTTGGTTGTGGATGGGGATACCGTGATGGTGGCCGGGGATCGCGTGCGACTTCTCGATATTGATACACCGGAAATTTACAGTCCAAGCTGTAAGGCGGAACTTCAACTTGGTTTGAAGGCGAAGGCGAGGCTTCAAACACTTGTTCACAGTGCGCACGAAATTGCGATCCATTATGCCGACCAAGATGATCGATATGGACGCAAATTGGGAAGTTTGTATCTCGACGGTGAAGATGTGGCGGGCACTCTTTTAGCAGAAGGTTTGGCGCTACGCTGGTATCCAGGCAGGAAGGCCTGGTTGGCACGTAAGACAGTTTGGTGTGGTGATGAATGAGTTCGGTGGTCGAAGGCATCAGCTTTGCGACGGAGAAGGAGCTTATTGGTTTCGCCTTCTGATATGCTGAGCGTTTCATTGTGAGGCTGATCTTGATGATAGGCCGCAGCCAGGGCTTCGCCCTCTGCCGTAAAGCAGAATCAGGGTCCCGGTTCAGGCCTTGACGGCCTGAACATCCCATATTCAGCTTGACGGCATTCACCCTTTTTTGACGACGGGAAGAAGTTGAACCGGCCAGATCGGTCCTTCGGTTGTCATTCAGAAAAGGGATACCCAAGATGCGCACGATAACAGATCACGATATTCACACTGCCAAACAGATTGCCCGCCAATTCGATGCCGCCATCCGGGAAAATGAGAGCGATGCTTCGCAAAAGGCTGCACAGGCTTTCAGGGCTTTGATTGTGTCAGCTAATGGCGCGAAGGGTGAATTTGGCATCTTTGCCCCGGACGGGGTTGGAGCGGTGATGACAGTAGCACTTGCCGCCAAAGATGGCGATGTTCCGCATTGGGGACAGAACGGGGTATTTGTGCTGGAAACGGATTATGGCCGGGTGCTGGTAGGTTTTACCTGTCCGCTTGATACATGCAGCCGATTTGAATTTAACGCCATTGATCTTGACCTGCCGTTTATTTCCGAAACGGGGTTTAAGTCGCATTTTTATGCAGAATGGCCGCCCATGAGCGTGAATGAGGCCGCAGCGATCATCTTTTGCCAATATGCCAAAACCGGGAAGATGACGAATATTGAACTGAAATATCGTCAGGGTCGGTTGGATCGGATGCCGGGTTGTGTCCAGATTTCCAGCAGCGATTTTCAGGGTGTTCTTACAAAGATCGATAGCACCGGGCAAATCGGGTTTCAGTTTTAAGAGGTCAAGGAGGTGAAACCGGCAAAATTTTGCCGGTTTACTTTTTCTGGCCGAGGATACGCACCATTGCCGGAAAGTCATAGTCGATTTCG
>JBNKVX010000148.1:0-1742 GCA_050299435.1 Cellvibrionaceae bacterium
ATAGGAAGCTCCTGTAGAAAAGAATTAAAGGATGAATGAGCCTTTTATTCTGCTTTTGCAGGAGGAATAGGAAACTGGCAGCTTAGTGTGATGTTAGGGGTGTGGACGAGAGTTCCGGGAACTGCCATTACCGCGGTAGCGGTTTATATATGGACTCACCCGTTTTGCAAGCAATTTGTATTGATTCAAAAAAGATTATGACTGCGTTTATATATCCGGCCTTTTCAATGAATGTAATTTATTTAACACTCTGGCCCTGATGAAAATACGCTCACTTTCCACCTCATTAGTCCATCGGCATGTTAGCTGCCCTAAACCGCGTCAGGTTCGGAAAGCGCCGGTCTAACCTGTTTAGACATCAAATACACATTACTTTGCAATCGTGGAAGAATGTTGTTCATTGCAGAATTTTTCCGCCTTAGTCGCTGATTGAGTTTCAGTTAGCACAGAGACTTTGATAGTGCTCATCTCTGGCCAGCAGCACCCAAGCCTGCCGGGCTATTTTGTTGGCAAACGCTACCACGGCTTTATTTATGCCACATCGTTCAATGAGTCTGTATAGCCACTGGTTCTCATGTTCTGGATTGTTTTTAACCCGGTAAGCCACTGCCCGAGCACCATGTATCAGCAAGGTTCGAACATAACGATCACCTCATTTACTGATACCGAGTAATCGATCCTTACCGCCGCTGGAATGCTGCTTGGGCACCAATCCGAAATAAGCTGCCATATGGCGACCGTTTTTAAATTCCTTACCGTTACCGACGGTCATGAGCAGGGCCGTAGCTACAATTGGGCCTACTCCTGGAAGCTTCAATAGCCGTTTGCAAGGATCGCTGATATTGACCAGGTGTTTTATCTTCTGATCGTAGCCCTTAATCTGTTCATCAAGTGTTTGGAGTTGTTCGTAAAGTTCGGCAAAAACCTCCCGAGAAACTGAGGTTAGCTCATTATCGCCGTCCTCGAGATATTGTGGCAACTGTTGTCTGACAGAGGCGACACCCAGGGGGATGATCAACCCATACTCGCCTAATAAACCACGTATCTGATTCACCAGCGCAGTTCGTTGTTTGATCAGTCGTCCACGTACACGATGAATCATTTGAATATCCTGCTGTTCGATTGACTTCTTGGGTACGAATCTCATATTGGGTCGTGTAACGGCTTCGCAAATAGCTTCCGCATCGCGTGCATCGTTTTTGTTGCTCTTCACGTAAGGGGTGACATATTTCGGGTTGATCAGCTTGACCTCGTGGCCGAGGGCTTCCAGTTGGCGCTGCCAATAGTGGGCGCTGGCGCAAGCCTCCATACCGATCAGGCAGGGCGAAAGATTAGCAAAATAACGTAAGACCTGTGGTCGTTTAAGTGGCTTTTGTACAACCCCTTTACTCTTAGCGTCTACGCCGTAAACCTGAAAAACGCTCTTTGCAATATCTAAACCCACTGTAGTAAGCTGCATGACGGACTCCCCGTTTTAATTCACATTTTTTGTACCCGGTGGCAGATCCACCTCGGTTCTTCGAAGTTTAGTATAAGGTGGGTGAGTCCATTTCATTAGTCCAAACGAAATTATCCACGGCATGGAATTATGCACGGTTTTAAGTCTTGGGTGGCCTTAAATCCTGTAAATACCTGCTCAGTAAGCTTCCCGTGATAATAATTTGCCCTACATAATAAATATCGTTCTACTCATGGCTCCTTCATTCCAATGGAAATACAGCCATGATCAATCAATTTATTTT
>JBNKVX010000149.1:0-1062 GCA_050299435.1 Cellvibrionaceae bacterium
AATGGCAAAAGAAAAGTTTGAACGTAATAAGCCTCACGTAAATGTGGGCACAATCGGCCACGTAGACCACGGCAAAACCACATTGACCGCAGCGCTGACACGCGTGTGCGCGGAAGTCTGGGGCGGCACCGCCGTTGCCTTTGACGGTATCGACAATGCCCCGGAAGAGAGGGAGCGCGGCATCACGATTGCGACCTCGCACGTGGAATACGATTCCCCGGCTCGCCACTACGCCCACGTTGACTGCCCCGGCCACGCCGACTACGTCAAGAACATGATTACCGGTGCGGCCCAGATGGACGGCGCGATCCTCGTGTGTTCTGCGGCTGACGGTCCCATGCCACAAACCCGTGAGCACATCCTCTTATCCCGTCAGGTCGGTGTACCCTACATTGTTGTATTCCTGAACAAGGCCGACATGGTCGACGATGCCGAGTTGCTTGAACTGGTAGAGATGGAAGTACGTGAACTGCTTGATCAGTACGAATTCCCCGGCGACGACACCCCGATCATCATCGGTTCTGCCCTGATGGCCCTGGAAGGCAAGGACGACAACGAGATGGGCACCACTGCCGTGAAAAAACTCGTTGAAACCCTGGATGAATACATCCCCGAGCCCGAGCGTGCCATTGACCAACCCTTCCTGATGCCCATCGAAGACGTGTTCTCGATTTCAGGTCGCGGTACCGTTGTGACCGGACGTGTCGAGCGCGGCATCATCAAGGTCGGTGAAGAGATTGAAATTGTTGGTATCAAGGACACCACCAAAACCACCTGTACCGGTGTGGAAATGTTCCGTAAATTGCTCGACGAAGGTCGTGCAGGCGAGAACGTCGGTGTGTTGTTGCGTGGTACCAAGCGTGACGAAGTGGAGCGTGGACAGGTTCTGGCCAAGCCCGGCACCATCACCCCGCACACCAAGTTTGAAGCCGAAGTCTATGTATTGAGCAAGGACGAAGGTGGTCGTCATACGCCTTTCTTCAAAGGCTACCGTCCCCAGTTTTACTTCCGTACCACGGATGTGACCGGTGCGTGTGAACTGCCTGAAGGTGTTGAAATGGT
>JBNKVX010000150.1:0-1046 GCA_050299435.1 Cellvibrionaceae bacterium
CACGGATGCCCGTTGAGGTATTGCGTTGAAAACCTGCACTAGGGTAAGGTGGGCCTGGCTCGACTTTTTGATAGTCATTGTGAATTGTTGTCACTCGTGGTGTCTTCAGACTCACATGTGTCATGTTGTTAGGTTTATCCCTTACAAAGTGTATTATTGATTCGAATCTCCATGACACCCTTGGATATGGGTGAAGCTTGCTCGTCGAGTCGAAACGTAGTAATTCTACTTTCATAATGTTATACTTATATCATGAGATGGATGTCAACTACTTGGTAGTCAGAAAGTAGTCGGAGAGATGATTGATATCAAAATTGTTTGATTACCATTGCATGCTTAGAATAGGATGCAAACCTATGATGTTAATTACTTAAACTTGGCTAATATCATGCTTAAAAATATTTAAAGCTAGTTGCTGTAGACTTATGTATCCTTTACCACTTGAAGCCTTTGCATGTCTTGAAGTCTGACCACTTGGTCACGACGGGTCAGTCTTGCTGAGCTTTAGTTGCTCAGGCTTTGCTTGTGGATTTAATTGTGTGCAGAGATGCTAGAGTATTGTGATTGTTGTGGCAAGTGGGTGTGGCCCAGTGGCGAGCCTGAGGATTGGGAGGAGACTTGGGAGCCCGCCCCGTGAGCAGCAGCCGAGGACTTCGCATCATAGGTCCAATGCGGGCCCTTGTTTCATCGAGTGCTAGTATTTTGGTTTCGCTTCCGTTATGTTTTAAATCTGAACACTTCATTATCTATGTATTTCTTTTGTAACTCAAGAACTCATGTAATAACTCTTTATTCGGGCCATGTATGTGTGTATTATGCATCAATGCTTCGGTGTTGGCACCTCGTATGGATCCTGGTTAGGACTGACCATCTCTTCTTAGGGGTGGGATGTCACAATTACCCCTCTGTTTATTCAGTTATTTTTTTCATGGCCACTATACAAAATGTTTATTAAGCTTGATAAATGCACTGCAATAACCTTAGTAACCTTTTTTTAAAACAAACTTGATATAGCTCAACACAAATATACTTAAGGGAACCAATGG
>JBNKVX010000151.1:0-975 GCA_050299435.1 Cellvibrionaceae bacterium
CTCTCTTCTGTGGCTCTGAACATAGGATTACAACAGTATTTTGCTGCTCTTTTTGCTTTATCAACGGTAGATTCCCCTACGAGAGCTGTAATCCAATTTAGACAATCTTTACACCAAAGAATATGACCAGCACCAACAATTCTAAAATTGTCCAGTTTTGCGCTCTCGATTTCCTCAAATAAGATATTTACATACGTAACTATATTTTTCTGTTCTGACACCAATTCTCTGACTCGCTTACATTCATCCATTGTTTCCGTTCTCCATAATCTAACGCCGCAAACAACCGCGAGCCGCCAGGCGAGTCGGGCGGAAGCCGAAGGCTGAAGCGGATTGTTTTGCTTTGTTATACGCCCATGATCTTTCAATATATTTCTGGATAGAAGACCTGGGCAATGACAAAAACTGAAAGTATTCTCCGAACACCATTAACCTGACTCCACTTTTTACCAAAGGTACAACCATGTTGTGATTTTTACAACGTAGTTGTACCTGACTTAACCGCGCCTGTCTAACAGCGCATGAATGCAGGCGGCAGGACGCGGCCTGCTGAAGCAGCGAACATTTGTGAAAATTACATTCACAAATGTTTGTTGCCCCCAATAGAACGACAACATTCCCTACACTTAGCGGGCGGTATTTTTGGCTTTAACTTGCTCGCGCAAAGTTTTGGCCCACTACTTTTTTAAAATTCTTTTTACCGTATAACGCCGCAAGAAAGGGCAATTGTGAAGCGCAGCGTAACAATTGTCCCGCTTGCTTGCTTTGTTAGCCATTTTGTATGCGCGCGATCATTTGTTGATAAGCACTTATAGCTTGAGCAGAAAACCAAGCTGGTTGATAAAGCACAATAGGCTGTTGATTTTCTACTTTAAGAGTTACCCTAAAAACATATATGCTGGCTGAGCTATTAAATAGAAACGGAGTATTAGTAGGGTTAACTTCAACTGGGTTGAGACTTTCACGCCAAACACC
>JBNKVX010000152.1:0-766 GCA_050299435.1 Cellvibrionaceae bacterium
AAAAGTGTTATACGGACCGCAGGGTCCGTTTAGCACACTGTTAAGTGAAATCATGAATCCAGAAATATACGAATTAAAAAGCTATGTGTCGGTTGAGTGTGAAATCGGATTTGTTCCTGTTGGGGAATCGGTAAAGAAAGTCGGTTACTTTAAGGCATTTGGTACGTACAAGTCCGGTAGTGCCGGAAGTAGTGACGCCTACCATATTCGTGGAATGATGGCTTACGCACAAGAACGTTTCTATCAAAGATATTGGATTCTTGATCTCTCTGAATTGGAATATGAATGGGGAGATGAAATGGATCTTGTTCTCGGTCTTGATGAATTCAAGGGTATTGAGCGTGTAGCTACTGTATTGGGGCCGAAGTGTATTGAGGCAATTGCCACGCTTGGAGGTATGGATAGAAAGCCAGAAGATTTACTCTCTGAAGAGGGGAAATTTTTAACAATCAAAGAAGCGTATGAATATATATTACCAAAAATCACTTAAAAAGTGTTATACGGACCGCAGGGTCCGTTTAGCACACTGTTAGGTGGGCGAATGTATACCAGCATGGATATTTTTATAATAGTAATTATAGTCGCTATTCTTTGTCTGTTAGTTTATTTCGTAGTATTTTATGAAAAAGACACTAAGGATAGTGAAGGGAAAATAGAGAACGATGAAGCTAAACATCTTCTTTCAGAAGAAATTGAAATTATAGAAAAGGAATTGAATATTAAACTACCGGGAAGCTATAAAAGTTTAGTTGGTAAAGATAGACCG
>JBNKVX010000153.1:0-478 GCA_050299435.1 Cellvibrionaceae bacterium
AAAGTAGGCGATTTTGTGAACGTAAAAATCAATGAATGTACCTCTGCTACTTTGATTGGCGAGGCCATTGCATATTCAAAGAACAACTAATTTATGGAGAGTATTCAATCCATTAAACAGCGGTTTGAGCTTATTGGAAATGACGTTAAGCTCAACCGTGCCATAGAAAAGGCCATGCAAGTGGCTCCGACCGATATCTCGGTTTTGGTAACCGGGGAAAGTGGGGTCGGTAAGGAAGCTATCCCAAAGATTATCCATTCCCTGTCGCACCGTAAACATGCCAAATATATTGCCGTAAACTGTGGTGCCATTCCAGAGGGAACCATTGACAGTGAATTGTTTGGTCACGAAAAAGGGGCCTTTACGGGGGCCACCCAAACCCGTAGCGGTTATTTTGAAGTGGCCGATGGTGGGACCATTTTCTTGGATGAAGTTGGAGAACTTCCGTTGACCACCCAAGTGCGATTGCTCAGGGTTT
>JBNKVX010000153.1:488-750 GCA_050299435.1 Cellvibrionaceae bacterium
GGAAAATGGCGAATTCCTTAAAGTGGGGTCCTCCCATGTGCAGAAAACTGATGTTCGCATTGTGGCCGCCACCAACATCAATATGTTTGAGGCCATTAAAAATGAAAAGTTCAGAGAAGATCTATATTACCGATTGAGCACGGTGGAAATTAGTATCCCACCCCTCCGTGAACGCCAAGATGATATTCATTTGTTGTTTCGAAAGTTTGCTTCGGACTTTGGTCAAAAGTATAAAATGCCCACGATTCGACTTGAGGATGAT
>JBNKVX010000154.1:0-729 GCA_050299435.1 Cellvibrionaceae bacterium
GTAAGGCACAAACTTCACCTCGGGCTAGTTTTAGCCTTATCCCTCAACCCGGGCTGGGTTAGCTAGGTTAACTGGTTTAGATCAGCTAGGTCGGGTGGCCTTTATCCCTTAACCCGAATCGGGTTAACTTTCCAGTTTTGAAATGTTTTATAAATTCAAACCATTTTGATCCAAACTCAAATTTAAACTACGAATGACTTCTACATGCAAAATAATACACAGGAGCACTTCATCACACAATAAAATATGCAGTGGCCTGAATGCAACAAACATAATTATTTATGTATATAAATAATTTTCTACAGTTTTATTTCCTTGTGAAAATCAGGGTGTTACAAACCTACCCCCTTAAAATGAACCTTGTCCCCGAGATTCAGACAGATCGGAAAATAAACTTGGAAACTCCGCCTTCAATTCTTCTTCTCTTTCCCAAGTAGCTTCTTTCTCGGTATGATGACTCCATTGCACCTTGCACATCTTGATCCTCTTGTTTCATGTAACTCTCTCGGACATCTCTAAATTCTTGACAAGGTACTCTTGATAAGAAAGGTCTTCCTTGGCATCCAAATCTTCCATGGGTATTTGCTCTTCAGGCACACGCAAACATTTCTTTAGTTGAGAGACATGGAATACGTCATGCACATCAGACAACTGTGGCGGCAACTCCAATTGGTAAGCTACTTCACCTCTCTTCTCCAGAATCTTAAATGGTCCAATGAATCTTGGTGC
>JBNKVX010000155.1:0-277 GCA_050299435.1 Cellvibrionaceae bacterium
TTTTAGTGAATGGAAGAACATTGATTTGACCCGAGCTTTATGTCGATTAATGGACAAAAAACTCAACAGGGTGGAAGGAACATCGGAAAAACTGATAACCTTTGTAAAAGATCGCCCTGGACACGATTTAAGATATGCCATTGATGCTTCCAAAATCAATAAAGAACTGGGCTGGAGGCCATCATTAAAGTTTGAAGAAGGTCTTGAACGCACCATTGACTGGTATTTTGATAATCAGGAATGGTTGGCCCATGTCACCTCTGGAGATTATCTAGAA
>JBNKVX010000155.1:287-700 GCA_050299435.1 Cellvibrionaceae bacterium
TATAAAAAACAATATCAAGAATAACGTATAATGAAAGGAATCATTTTGGCAGGAGGAACAGGCAGTAGATTGCACCCACTCACCCTTTCGGTGAGCAAGCAATTGATGCCCATTTACGATAAGCCAATGATTTACTACCCACTATCTACGTTGATGTATTCCGGAATAAAGGAAATACTGATTATTTCCACCCCAAAGGATTTGCCATTGTTCCAGGAACTGTTGGGAGATGGACAAAAGTACGGTTGCACCTTTACCTATGCCGTTCAAGAATCACCCAATGGGTTAGCAGAAGCATTTATTATTGGAGCGGATTTTATTGGGGAGGATAAGGTGGCCCTTATTTTGGGAGACAACATCTTTTACGGAACGGGGCTATCCAATTTGTTACAAGCAAATAACGACCCAGATGG
>JBNKVX010000156.1:0-693 GCA_050299435.1 Cellvibrionaceae bacterium
CCCCCGAACCTGACAACGCATCGGCAACTGCTGCTTGCTTCCAGTGAGTGACCTGGTACCACTTCATTTCCATAGTTGGGATGCTCATTGTTCAACCACAAAGCCAAGCTCTGAAAGTGCTCAAACACTTCATCCTTGCTTAAAGAAAAAAACCCAAGAGTAACGAAGTCATCAACAATGACAGGAGCATACTAGTTGCCTTCCATGGACCGAACCCGAGAGGGACCAACAGTGTCCATATGGAGTAACTGTCCAGGGTGCTCAATCATCACGGTGTTAACCGGAGAATGGGAAGCAACGATCATCTTGCCATAACGACAACAAGCACAAACAAGATTACTCTCAAACTTGAGCAAGGGCAATCCTCGATGTAGGCCTAAGCCACTAAGTCGACATAACAAGTCGAAACTCCAATGACCTAATCTCCTATGCCACTTCTAGAGCTCAAACAAAGACGGTGAGATGAAACACTTCATAGAAGATTGAGAAAATGAGAAATCAGCTTGGAAGACTTTTCCAATATGAGAGATGTCACAAACAAGTCTGCCAGAAGAATCAAGAACTTGTGAACCAGACTTGTGAAAGAGAACATCCAAATCAGCATCGACAAGCTAAGAAATAGACGGTAGATTATACCCGATGTTTTCCACCAGAGCAACATCATTCAAGGTGAAGTTGTCATTTACCTTGATG
>JBNKVX010000157.1:0-690 GCA_050299435.1 Cellvibrionaceae bacterium
AAACCAGACCAGGACATGCACGACTAAGCAGTTCTACAACCCAAAGACATACCATTCTACTCTATGGGATTCTCAAGGAAAAGACAATCAATTCTAGTAGGCCTAGCAAAAGGTTTGCTCAGCGCTTGCTCCTAACATGCAGTTCTACTTCTACAGAATAGACAGGAAAATAATGGTTGCAAAATGGTCAAGGGCACTTGCCTTGCTGCTCCGCAAAGAAGGAGGGGGAATCCTCAAAAGCTTGGTCTTGGAAGTCTTCGAAGAACGGCTCCGGCACAATGATACCTACCGTGAAGTAAACACAAGCAATCAATCAATAAAATGCAACAAACATGTGTTATATGAATGCATAGAAAGAAAGAGGAATTGATTCTAAGAATTTTGGCGCAATAATCACTGGATTTGGAGTTGTGGTTGAAAAGATATGAATTTTTGAAGTTTTGGAGCTATTTTTGTAGATTTTTCTGATGCTATGGACCTTTTTGGAATTATTTTTCAAATTCCTGGACCTAACTATAAAATCATGGATTGCGGGTTGATTTCGAAGAAACTGAGGGGCTTCTTTGCAAAATTCCTGAAAATAACGAATTAACGAATTAATTTCGTAAAGAAATCCCGTAGACTGGGTCCACGGGGCCGTGGACCACCGGAACCTCGGTCCACGGTGGACCGGCCGTGGACGGCGGCACC
>JBNKVX010000158.1:0-666 GCA_050299435.1 Cellvibrionaceae bacterium
GAGAAGAACAAGATGCTATGCATGAGATTCATAATTAGGGTGCTTCACAAGGCATACAAGCAAGTATTTAAGCAATTATACACATCATTGTGCCAAGATATGCAAAAACAAGAGTGAATCCTCACAAGGAGACCAATACAAGATAACAAGTAAGAAGCCATGAGCTAAGATAAGTATCAAGTGAATAAGCAAGTTAAGCAAGCCACCACAAGCATAAGACTCCTATCTCAATCAAGACAAGCATATAAACTCTCTAGACATCATCTCATCAAGAGCAACAATAGTTCGGGATAGCGTGCTTTACCAAACGCTCACATATGCAACTAAGAACTCAGTTTGTACAAGTGAGTAAACAAGCAAGTGAATAAGCAATTAGGTTCACAATTTACACATTTTATGTCCTCAAGTGATCTCTAGACCGTGCAGAGGGTCGCACGACTGGGTACGGCAAAAACCCCGGAGCTTCGAGATCACTATATTAGAATCTATCATTAAGCACAGAATACAAACTGAATTTTAGACAAGTTTAAAGCATGAGACAAAAGAGTGTGCCTTTGCGGCACAAGAGGCACACACCTCTCCAAAGTCCCATCATGAGCTAAACATTTGGCAAAGAATTTCACCACTCAAAGTGAGGGTGCTCCAGCCAAGACTTGTCCAAACAAG
>JBNKVX010000159.1:0-666 GCA_050299435.1 Cellvibrionaceae bacterium
TCTCTTGTGCGCACTTCGATTTCATTATTGTTCTTGCTCAAGTTTGTTCTCGGTTATGTTTGACCTAACCCTAGTTGTGATTCTAGTGAATAGGATATAATTAGTTGCTCTATTTATTTCAACATACTCTCTAGTATCTTGCTTGCTAGTCGTAAGCTTATCGAGTCCTACATTCATCGTCTTAGCTCCCGATTTACTTTTTCACAGCACATTATCTTGATTGACTGGACATATTCGGCCCCTGAACCGGACATATCCGGTCCCCCAGATTTAACTTGTTTAAATTAAGTGAGTTTCAGGTTTGATTGACTATTCACCTCTCCCCCTAGGCAACTTTAAAGTTTAAAATGCTATAATATGCAGATCCTATAAATTGTTTTTATCAATCGTACAAGCATATGACATCCATATTTGGAGGAAATTACGACTGAAGATTTTCAATTTTCCTGAATATTTTTCTGGGTCATCAAGCATGTATATATGCTCATTCTATATTTGTAGAGCAAATTAAGTTGATTTAAAAATCTTTAAAAATATGAAAGTGAGATCTTGTTTTGTTCATCTCATCACGTAGAAGACAACAGTGAAAATAGAATTTAAAATGGATATCATATGTGTGGGATTAATCATTTTTAAGTAGTTTACTATGCAAGATTATGTGGTATG
>JBNKVX010000160.1:0-665 GCA_050299435.1 Cellvibrionaceae bacterium
CTTAAAGATCCTAGTAATCTACCCAAAACCCAGGTAACAAGGATAATATGCGGAAGGATATAACACATCGGTATTCCCAACAAACAACACTACCAGCATGCAATCCTATAGATAAATACGAGAAATAGGTACAACATGCGTCAAGGACACTTGCCTTCAATTCCCGCTTGCTGCTGCTCGGGGTCTTCAAAGTTGATGTCTTGGAAATTCTCCACGGGCTCGCTCTCTACTCGAAGATCGGCAGGCCGGAAACAAGCAATATACACAAAATAAATCAAACAGAACAACAAACAATTGATTATCAACAATATGATGCAATGGATAGATAGGTTTTGTCACTACGAAACTTTTGGCGCAAAAATCACTTAAAACGGAGTTACGGTTAAAAAGTTATAAGGTTTTGAAGTTCTAGGGACTAAAATGTAAATATACAGGGGTTAGATTTTAAATAAAATCCTAAAGCAGGGGCTAGATCGGAATTTATAAAGATTACAGGGGCTTCGGTGCAAAAGTTCGGGATTTAATTGAATAACGAATTATTTTAGAGTATGAAAATGCCGGTGGACCGGGTCCATGGTCTATGGACCGCGCGGGGGTGGCCGGTCCATGGGTCCATGGCGGACCACAGGCGGTGGCGGCCGAAAAGCTCGCCGGAGCTCGCGCTC
>JBNKVX010000161.1:0-663 GCA_050299435.1 Cellvibrionaceae bacterium
GCCCACCACGGTATTCAAATTGTATCGCGGCTTACGCCGCCGTCGCACTACCTGTGCAAGGTAATGTCGAGCCCGGCAGGATTAGCGACCGCTTCGCACTCCTCGGTGCGATCCACGGTTCTCATCCTGCCAGTCGCTTGAAACTGGCGCGCCCGGCAGGATTAGCGACCGCTTCGCGGTCCGCTTGTCGTCGCGCTTCGCGCTCCTCGGTGCGAACCACGGTTCTCATCCTGCCAGTCGCTTAAAACTGGCGCGCCCGGCAGGATTCGAACCTGCGACCGCCGGCTTAGCTTACCAACTACCGCTTTCGCGGCCCCGAGCCCCGCCCGGGTTTGTGGTCTGGACTATCTCTTCGCCATCTCAGGCGCCGCACGTATAGTCTCTACGGATCCCCTCGAACTGCCTTCCCCCGAAGGTTTCCACGGGATTACCATCAGCATTACCTGTTAAGGCTTCCCCGTTACAGTGCGGTCCACTGTACCGGTTCTGTTTCCCGGCACAGGCTCCTCACTTAAAGGCCGATGCTCTATCCAGCTGAGCTACGGGCACCCCGGTACAGAAAACCGGTGCCAGGCAGTCCCGACTGCCCCACTGCGACGCCTAGTGGCTCCACGGCATCTTGCGCGAGACCGCAAAATTATCGGCATACGCCTTGGGCTTCAG
>JBNKVX010000162.1:0-659 GCA_050299435.1 Cellvibrionaceae bacterium
TTCAACGCTGGAACTCTAACGATTATTACAGCAAGTCTATGATAGAGGTCTTCTCGGAATTTCCCTTTACGAATTTCTTCTCTCAGATCCTTATTGGTCGCAGCAAGAACACGAACATTTACCGAAATCTCTTTGTCTCCTCCCACTCTTGTGATCTTGCTTTCCTGGAGCGCTCTAAGTACTTTAGCTTGCGCGGAAAGACTCATGTCACCGATTTCATCAAGGAAAAGAGTTCCGTTGTTAGCCAATTCAAATTTTCCAACTCTATTTTTTACAGCAGAGGTAAAAGCACCTTTCTCATGACCGAACAATTCACTTTCTATCAGTTCAGAAGGGATAGCAGCACAATTCACTTCTACCATAGGTCCTTCCTTTCTACTGCTTTTTATGTGCATCCATCTGGCAACTAGCTCTTTTCCTGTTCAATTAGGACCGGTTATTAATACTCTTGCATCCGTAGGAGCGACTCTTTCAATGGTATCCTTGATTTGTTCTAGCGGTTCAGAATTCCCTATCATTTCCTGGGAACCTTTCTTGGATACTTTCTTTTGAAGCACTTTTTTCTCTGTGATCAGACTACTTTTATCCATTGCGTTACGAATGGTAATCAGAAGTCTATTGAGATCTGGCGGTTTCTGAATAAAGTCAAAAGCACCTTT
>JBNKVX010000163.1:0-659 GCA_050299435.1 Cellvibrionaceae bacterium
TGTGGTATTGCCGGAAGTAGCACCCCTCGAGGCAGATTTAACCTACCCCGAGCACCCAATCAAGATTCTGGATCAGAAGAGTCGTGTCACAAGGCGTAAGACAATCAAATTTTGCAAGATCCAATGGAGTAACCACTCGGAAGAAGAAGCAACATGGGAGAATGAAGATTTCCTCCGTTCTCGCCATCCAGACTTCGAGTTGCCGTAGACAGGGATCGTGCGACTGTTCGCTGTCCCTTTTCAACCTTTCTCCTTTTCAAATCTCGGGACGAGATTTTATTTTAGGGGGGAGGGCTGTAACACCCCATGTCTCTAAACCACATGATTATGTTAATCACATGTTTATGAGACTCTAAGTGTTGATCAAATTCGAAGTCTAGAATCAAATTTGAAGTTGCAAATTCTGGATTAGTGTGGACCATTAGGCTCGGTTGTCGATTTTTCATAATTAATCTAGACCGAGTTAGTCTCCACTTCCAAAATAGAATTTGTTCCTGATGTCATGATATACAAGTGTGCAAATTTTCATAAATTTTTCAGCTGGGGAGACAATTGTTTCAAGAGTCCAAAGATGGCTACATAACCCAGATTTCAGACTTAGCAAGTTTTGCTGAAAATTGCTTTTCAGTTAGCCACTTTGTGAGTGCTATAATTTCTTC
>JBNKVX010000164.1:0-650 GCA_050299435.1 Cellvibrionaceae bacterium
GTAGTTGTGACCAATTTTGTATTAGAGTTGAATATAAATTTATTTAGATTTGAATATATAATTAGATTATACTACTCTGTTGTCTTTTTGTTGTCGCCATTGAATTTGTTGTTATGTTTAACCACTCAACTTATTCAAATTTTTTTAAAAAATATCATATATTTTATTATGATTTGATTTATCACTAAAGAAATTTAAAATATAACTTATAATTTTATATATTTGAATTAATATTTTGAATAAGATGATTTTTAAGATAAGTTTGATCATTCATCTTATTTTAATTGTTATCACTGTTAATTTTTAAGATTTGTTTTCTTATTTTAATTGTTATTATTGTTGATTTTTTAAGATATATTTGATTATTTATCTTATTTAAAATATTTTTATAAAAAAATATTTTTTGTTATGATTTATTTTATCACTAAAAAAAATTGAATCATGTCTTATAATTTTTAAATAATTGAACTAATATTTTAAATAAAATAGGTGATCAAATATAAATTAAAAAATCAACAATAAAAAAATGGAGATGTACATGCCGCTGCTTCCGGTTGCAAAAGTTTCAGCGCCTTTGCATATTTGCATTCAGCAGGAGGCAGGTGGCTCACTGTACGTCCAATGCAAGCACTTAGCAGTCAGCGCAGGCT
>JBNKVX010000165.1:0-644 GCA_050299435.1 Cellvibrionaceae bacterium
TGCAGGTTCCTCCTTCCCTCTCTTCTAGTGATGCCGATGACGGCTATCAGTGGGAAGTGCAGGCTTCTGAGTGCTAGATTCCGTACTGGAGCCCATCACAGGTGTAGAGTTGCTGAAGAAGGTTTTCACCTCTAGGGCGAGGTGAATGTTCTTGATCGTCGAGTTAAACGCTTTCACTAAAATGTTCTATCTTCTGAAGTATCTTCTTCTTCTCTATCTTGTAATCCATAAACAAAGCTGTAATAACATAATTTCTACTTTAATCTTGTCTTTATTTGCTTCGTATGTGTGTTGGTGCATTCTCGCTTCATCGAGAATCCCCTGATCGATCTTGAGGAGATGAACCCCTCATTTCAGAGGTGGTTCTGTCACAAGGGCGAGGTGAATACTCTTGTGATGTCGAGTTATACACTTCCGCTAAAATGTTACACTTCCACAAATGTTCTATCTTTTGAAGCATCTTTCGCTTCTCTATCTTGTAATCTTTAAACCAAAGTTGTAATAACTTAATTTCCACTTTAATCATGGTTTTGTATGTTGCGTATATATGTTTGTGAATTCTCGCTTCATCGATGATCGTTTGATGTGATCCTGTATGACACCCGTCATCGGGGTGTTACAAAGTGTCTTGTTGTTGCCTATGT
>JBNKVX010000166.1:0-639 GCA_050299435.1 Cellvibrionaceae bacterium
AAAGCACATAGGATCAATATGGTCAAGGGTCACATGCCTTGATTCCCCGCTTGCTGCTCAAAGTCTTGCACGTCAAGCTCTTGGAGATTCTCAAAGTCTTCGGCTCCTAACGGTAGTGATAAAAAACAAGCAACACAAGCAAATGAATAAACAGTACATCAAATAGTACCTAATGACTAAACAAACAGTACCAAAAGATTCTACTCATTGCTACAAACACATGAGCACAAGAATCACCTAAATCGGAGTTACGGTTAAGAAGTTATGTGGGTTTGAAGTTGATAGACTAATTCTGTAATTATTATTAATAGATTAATTATGAAAAGGACCTAATTGTAATTATAAAAAGTTAAACAGGGACCTAAATGTAAAATTATAGGGACTAAAATATAATTTTGGAAAAGTTCAGGGGTGTTTTTATAAAATTCCAGGGCTAAAACATAATTAAAATTAAACCGAGGGGTCTAATTGCAAAAAATACCTAAATAGTGGATTTCTCGGATTTACAGAATTATTTTTCTAAAGATAAATCGGTGGAATAGGTCTACGGTTCACAGACCGGGTCTATGGGGTTCGGCCTATGAGTCTACGGCACAGTGAAACAACACGGACCATTGAACTCACGATCTGCGGCCCAGA
>JBNKVX010000167.1:0-620 GCA_050299435.1 Cellvibrionaceae bacterium
GGATGTTTTTCCTGCTGAGATACCCCGGGGCTGCCACCTTTGATAGGAATTGAACATTAAATTGACTTGATCCCGGACGCATCATTGCCTAACCGAGCTGCATATAGGACCAATCCAGAGGAGACGAAGGAAATTCAGCAACAAGTCCAAGAATTGTTGGACAATGGGTATGTACGTGAGAGCCTTAGTCCTTGTGCTGTTCCTGTTATTTTGGTTCCTAAGAAAAATGGTACTTGGCGCATGTGTGTTGATTGTAGGGCCATTAACAAAATTACCATTTGCTATCATTTTCCTATACCTAGGTTAGATGATATGCTTGATGAGTTAAGTGGTTCTATTATTTTTACCAAGATTAATTTGTGAAGTGGTTACCACCAAATAAGAATGAAACTAGGTGATGAATGGAAAACTGCTTTCAAAACTAAGTTTGGCTTGTATGAGAGGTTAGTAATGCCTTTTGGATTAACTAATGCACCTAGCACTTTCATGCGCTTGATGAATTAAGTTCTCCGTTCATTTATTGGTAAATTTGTGGTGGTTTATTTTGATGATATCTTGATTTACAGAAAGTCGTTGGATGAACATATTGAACATTTATGTGCTGTTTTTGGTGTCTTACG
>JBNKVX010000168.1:0-588 GCA_050299435.1 Cellvibrionaceae bacterium
GCAGAGCTGGCACTTCTTGGAGCAAAGGGTTGGATATTAGCATCGAGATTTAAATTGATTTATGGAATAGGCATCAACACAACATATTGCAGGTTTTTTCTCATGAAATTAAAGAATTGTTGTGCAATTGTCTCTTCAGCGTTATGTGTTATCTCATGTGTTTTATGCTTCTTGTACATATGGCTTTCATCTGAAAACCCTTCCTTCCACGATGCAATTGAAGAGATTGCTCATGTGCGACCATGATGTTCCTCGTTCTCGAGGGTGCGCTGAGTTGGTCTCTCTCTCGCTACGACTTAAATTTGCCAGTCTTCTCTTTAGCGGCGAGAGTCTTGGCTTTTTCAACCATGCTGGTAACTTCAGAGCTTGAAGTGATCAATCGTCTGCTATCATCTGTATGAGAACAACCCCAGATCCAGTTTCTGGTGCGCATCGTGCATCCTTCAAGGGGACCTGGTATCCCAGCCTCACGAAGCTCTTGCTCCTTGTTTGCCCATTTTGGCATTGCAGCCTTGTACACTGTAGGTCCTAGTTTATGCCTAAAATTATTCTTCGTGTTTAGCTCTTTCATCTTGTTGCTGCAGGGTA
>JBNKVX010000169.1:0-573 GCA_050299435.1 Cellvibrionaceae bacterium
CATGACCTGCCCCGAGCGGGACCAGTTTTTCAGCGTGGTAAACGATTTGGATGACGAAATCCGCAGAGAACTCATCGCCCTCGTGGGCATCGGCAAAACAAATGAAACAGACCACGCCGCCGCAGCCTTTGAAACCCTGAAAAAGGAGAGCGTTGCCGGCCCCGATACGGCCAACGACCTGTTTGGAGAGCAACGGCTCATTGAATACTGGAACACCGCTCTGAAAACACTCGGTGTTAAGTGAATCAATTGGTGCCGGGAGAGGGACTCGAACCCTCATGGATTTCTCCGCGGGATTTTGAATCCCGTGCGTCTACCAATTTCGCCATCCCGGCAAGGGATGAAAGAGGTGGAAGATAGCAAACTGCCGTGCATTGGCAACAGCTTTTAAAGCGCTATTCCCTTCTTAGCACTCAGGGCTAGAGCAGTTCGTCGTAGCGCCCCTTTTCGCGCAGCGCAACGACCATTTTCTTAATGTCCTGTGCACGATCCTTGGGGCACACCAGCGTGACCCCCTCGGCCTGAACCACAACCAGATCCTTCACCCCAATGACGGCTGTCAAACGATCGTCC
>JBNKVX010000170.1:0-567 GCA_050299435.1 Cellvibrionaceae bacterium
GAGTGACTCACAGTAAGGTAATCAAGATGTGCAAGGTACAGTGGAGTCACCACACGGAAGACGAAGCTACCTGGGAACACGAAGAAGAACTCAGAGCAGATTATCCTGATTTATTCCCAAGGGCTTCCTGAATCTCGGGGCGAGATTCTTCTAAGGGGGGTAGGTTTGTAACACCCACTTTTTACAAGAATAAAATTTTGCCAACATAGGAGTGCATATAAGATGCATATCAATTTGCAGTACATATGAAAAACATTTTCAAAAATAAATCTTGTATAGGATGCATTGCATGGCATGGCACATTATATTTTTCTAAAATCCTTGAGGAGCTTAGAAGAATTTAGGAAAAATCCTCATGTCAAAATTCCTCCTAAATCTCCTTGTGCAAATTTCCAAAGCCTTGGTAAATTCAAAAATCCAATTTTTAATTCAAAAATTTCTTTTCTTCGCTTTCGGCCCGGCCGACCTTGCGGCCCACTCGGCCTTTGGCCCAGCCGGCTCCCGCTGGCCTCTCCTCTCCTGCAAGCCGAAACCCACCGATCGGCCCAAGCCGCTCGGCCCACGCGC
>JBNKVX010000171.1:0-566 GCA_050299435.1 Cellvibrionaceae bacterium
TTCCCAAATTATAGTCTTTGATTAATTCCAAGCATCTTCATTGTCTTAGGTTTAAATCTGGCTAAGTAAAAATATATTTTAAACTTTTATGATCCGAATAGACTTCACATCTTTTACAAATGATGTAGTGTCTCCAAATCTTTAAAGCATGCACTATGGTTGCTAACTCCAAATGATGGGTCGGGTACTTCTCTTCATGTTTCCTCAATTATCTTGAAGCATACGCAACTACATGGTTGTCTTGCATCAGTACACATCCTAATCCCTATCGTGATGCATCACAGTAAATATCGAACTTCTTGGTGATATCTGGTAGGGTCAGTACTGGTGCCGAAGTGAGTCACTTCTTTAACTCTTCGAAGATGACTTAGCATTCTTCAGTCCAGTCGAAGTCCTTGTTCTTCTCGAGTAACCTTGTCATTAGTTTGGCGATTTTGGAGAAATCCTTTATGAACTGACGGTAGTATCCTGCTAATCCTAGGAAACTCTGAATCTCTGAAACAGTTGCAAGTGGCATCCAATTGAGCACATCTTTTACCTTGCCTGGATCAATGGAGACTCCACCA
>JBNKVX010000172.1:0-561 GCA_050299435.1 Cellvibrionaceae bacterium
GGTACAGTATGACAAAAAGCGCGCCGGAACACGTTACGCCAAACTTGTGTTTTTGCATCCGGTGGGATCTGCGGGTCACGTAGTGCATTTTGGTGTATTCGGGGCGTGAAACATCGATGCACTATTTTTCATTCTTGGGTGGGACCGGTACGGAATCCACAAAAATTGCGTTGGGACACGTTACGCCGAACTTTTGTTTTTGCATCCGGTGGGATCTGCGGGTCACGTAGTGCATTTTGGTGCTTCCGGAGAGCGAATCATCGACACAATATTTTTCAAGCTCAGTTGGGGCCGGTATGGATTTGACAAAAAGCGCTTCAGGACACGTTATGCTGAACTTTTGTTTTCGCATCTGGTGGGATCTGTGGGTCACGTAGTGCATTTTGGTGCGTCCAGTGCGTGAAACGTCGCTTCACTATTTTTCATGCTTCGGTGGGACCGGTACAGCTTTGACAAAAAGCACTTCAGGACACGTTGTTTTGAACTTGCTTTTTTGCATTTGGTGGGATCTGTTGGTCACGTAGTGCATTTTGGTCCTTCCAGAGAGTGAATCATCGACAC
>JBNKVX010000173.1:0-544 GCA_050299435.1 Cellvibrionaceae bacterium
CTAATAGAAAGAAAATTGTAAGTAAGGGTAGTAGGGTCTGACGCAGCCCGTTGCATCGACTCGTCCATCTTCACTTTGCCTCCGACGCAACCTCCATGATGGTGCCACGTGCACCATCCGTCATCGTGTCTCCGCCAGTCTTCAGGCCAGACTTGCTTCCACGCCAAGCAAGCTGCTAGATCTTGACGCATGTCCCGTGCCAACCTCCCTCCATCGGTTTTGTGGCGCAACCGATAAATGGAAGCCCACTTGATTTTGAAGCCGAAACCAAAAAACCATCGCGGTGATTTTGAGGCCCAAATCACCAAACCGAAGCTGCCGGTTTTGAGGCCCAAACCGGGAAACCCTCCACCACCTTGGTTTTGAGGCTCAACCAAGAAACCCGCGCTTCTGGTCTCCACGTACCAGGTGCAGATCGCACACGGCGCCACCCGACCTCTCGACTGCCCGGCACCCGAGTACCCGACCTGTGCGACCATCCCCGGTCCTCTGCACCAGGTCTCCTACTCGTGCCACGGTCCTCGTCGCTGCACGCCATGTCGCA
>JBNKVX010000174.1:0-540 GCA_050299435.1 Cellvibrionaceae bacterium
AGATTCAAATTCAAAACCAAATCTCCATCAAAGCCTTTCCAAAATCATTGCTTTCCATTTTTGGAAAATATCATTTGTTTCAAAATCCGATTTAAATTCGATTTCGATTCGAAAACGTATTTTGAAAAGAAACTCCAAAAGCCTTATTTCTAAAATCTTTGTGATTTAAATTTTGAATTGAATTTCAAAATCATTTTGATTCAAAAGTCTCAAAATCCAAAAGCTTGATTTTTAAAAAGATTCAAATTTCATTTTGAATTTTCAAAATTTGATTCAGTTTATTCTGAAAAATGTTTCGTTTAAAGCCCTTGGTTTAAATTTGAATATTTAAACCAAATTCCATATTTCAAAAGTTCCCAAAAGATTTATTTGATTTATCTTAGTTTGAATCCAGTTCAAATTCAATTTGAAAATGTTTAAATGCTTTGATTTGTGAACTCAAAACCTTTCAGAGCCCAAAACCCCTTGGCCCGAAAATCATTTCGGCCCAATCACCGTAGGCCCATTTCTTTTTCCCTTTCTCCTGCCCTAGCCTGCCAA
>JBNKVX010000175.1:0-533 GCA_050299435.1 Cellvibrionaceae bacterium
TATACTGTTTATTTATTTGTTTACAATTACTTGTTTCCAATCGCTATCGTTAGGCATCAATGACTTTGAGAATCTCCAGGAGCTCGACATTCAAGACTTTGAGCAGCAGCTAGCAGGGAAATAAGGCAAGTGTTCCTTGACCATGTTGATCCTATATTCTTTCTCTTTCTACTTTAGATAGTTGCACACATTTAAATTGAATCCTGTGTGAGTTTACCCTTCCTTATTATTCCTTGTTGACCTAGTTATGGGATGAGTCTCTGGGTAGGTCATGCTTAGCATTGCTTTGGGAATTGAGTTTGTATTTGGTCTAATTTTGATTAATTGAACTATTGCACATGAGGGGAGATGGATAATCTTTTTGCAGCAACATGGTGTTAGGGTTTGGGTGACCAGTTTGGAAGCTGTGTGATATGACCACGCCGACCACTCCAACCTCTACACCGACCACTCCAACCTCTACACCGACCACTTCGACCACAGCGACTCCAATACATGTTTTTGATG
Organism: Cellvibrionaceae bacterium; assembly: GCA_050299435.1. Classification (GTDB taxonomy): domain Bacteria; phylum Pseudomonadota; class Gammaproteobacteria; order Pseudomonadales; family Cellvibrionaceae; genus 1162T-S-0a-05. The sequence goes on from JBNKVX010000175.1 coordinate 508, forward strand.
GACCGATTACACGCAGTCGAGCTAAG
>JBNKVX010000176.1:0-532 GCA_050299435.1 Cellvibrionaceae bacterium
GCGTCGGAGGACTTCCCGGCTTATCGGGAGTCTTCGGAGTAGCTCAAGCACGGAAGCTCTACAGGAATCCGTTTGGATTCAACGGAATTTTTCGAGATCTATTTCAGTCGAGTGCGGAAGCTCTGCTGGAATTCTGCAAATTCCGACAGAGAACCGACTCTCGAGTCCCTCTGGTGTATCGGGATTTCGGCTTGTCAGGATACCCGCGACATTACCTCAGAGTGGGTGATTTGCCAATCATAGTAAGTCATTCATTCACTGCTCTTATGTTATTTGTGCATTTACATACCGTATAGTAGAATTGGTGTTTGTCTTGTCATATATACGGTCCCGTGTTTGAGGATCAATCGAGTATAGTGGGACCCAGTGTGGCAACTATTACTTGATCCCTCAAAGGTTAACCACTTTGACCAGGCGGAAGATCCTAGGTACTGCAGTCGACGTGGTGTCAGGGGCATTGTCTAAGCACGTGGCACCCCCGGCCATACGGATTGTTGTGGTACCCGCAGGAGTGACAGACCTAGTAGGGCTT
>JBNKVX010000177.1:0-526 GCA_050299435.1 Cellvibrionaceae bacterium
ATTCATGGTTGTGCCTTGTTGATTCATATTGTTGGTGTAATTTTGTGCTTAATCATATTGTATCACTATCTTGTCACTTGATTCCACTTCATTTATTAGGCACCCCACATTTTGCAAAATTGTATAATTGAGCTCTCACATGCTTCTTAGTGTGATTTTTGCAATTATTAATCAATGCACATATTTAGGGGGAGCTCCTTATACAAATTTAGAAAACAAAACTCTATCATACTTAATTATTGAAAAACTCTAAGTGTTTGTCATCAATCACCAAAAAGGGGGAGATTGAAAGTGCATCTAGGCCCCCGTGTGGGTTTTGGAGGATTGATGACCAACAATTAGATATCTAACCTTGTGTTGAGAGTTTTGTAGTGTACAACATCCAAAAAGGTAATACGGACGTTGAAATAAATTTTTATATGTGCATTAATGATAAAAAAGAAAAAAGTCACGAAGATTATGTAGAATTGAGGATTTTATATTTTATTTGAGTTTTATGAGCTCCGTACTATCAAAGGGTATATTG
>JBNKVX010000178.1:0-525 GCA_050299435.1 Cellvibrionaceae bacterium
CGAGGCGAAGTCAATTGACAAGATACGCCAACTCACGATCGCGGACCTGCTGGCGGAGTCTATCCGCCGAGTGTCCAACGAGGAATCCATCAGCGCGCTGTTCCAGTAGGAGCGGCGTAATACCAACCCGCTGTCCTGGCCGGTCGCAAGCCAGGCAGTGAACCATCAAAGGAGTCCAGACGATGTCTGACCAATTTGAACTGAACGCAGAATTGCGAGAGGACATGGGGAAAGGTGCGAGCCGCCGCCTGCGTCGTCTCGCCGACCAGATCCCCGCTATCATTTACGGCGGTAACAAGGATCCCCAGCCCCTGACCATCATCCGCAAGGACCTGGAAAAGGCGCTGGAAAATGAAGCATTCTACTCGCATGTACTGACCATCAATGTCGGCAAGGACAGCCAGAAAGCGATTCTCAAGGACCTGCAACGGCATCCTGCCAACGACAGCGTGATGCACGCAGACTTCCTGCGCGTGGACGAGAACAAGGCGGTCAAGGTTCACGTGCCCATCCACTTTGTCAACG
>JBNKVX010000179.1:0-522 GCA_050299435.1 Cellvibrionaceae bacterium
GAATTACTGGCCAAGACTTAGATTTACACCAGTCAATTTTTACTTGAATCGTGTACTCCCCTGGCGGCAGGCTAAAATGCTTAGTTTCACCACTTGCTATTGAGTCGACAACTTTTCCATCAATTATTACCTTGTATAATCGTATATAGTTAGTTTGATCGATGCCTCTAATAAGAGTAATGCAATTTTCCGGTCGAGAATCGTCGACTTGTATAGAATTCTTATGCTTCTCTATTTTACGAGAGTAATAGTAGGCAACACCTAGCCAAAGTGTTAAGAAAATAATCAGCGGCATATATGCCAATATTTTATTCATGGTTTCCGTACTTGCCTAGCAGTGTGCTAAACGGACCCTGCGGTCCGTATAACACTTTTTAGGCATTTTTACTTTTCCGGTAATTGAAGTAAACCACTGGTAGCTAAATGGCGCCAGATGTCAATATACATTTGTTGAGCCTCTAGGTTATTCGCACATACCTCAACTGTTTTTGATAGATTACTTATAAAATTAATTGATTCTTT
>JBNKVX010000180.1:0-521 GCA_050299435.1 Cellvibrionaceae bacterium
TTCTATTAAGATGTGTAAAAATATTATTTAATGTAGCATATGACACATAAATGTGTATCAAGATGTGCATATATATTATTTCACAAAATATTTTTTAACTTTTGAAAGATTTTTGTGATTCAACTATCTAAATATGTTGTTTATTTTTACTGGATTTTTATTGTGATCTGTTCATGGCAATTTTCTACTTGAGGACTTAAAAATGAAGAAACACTTTTGAATTTTGCATCTCTAAAAGTATCTTTTTTATAGAGTAAAATAAGTTGATTTAAAAAAATGTTCAAAACATATACAAATGTGATATAGTTTTGTTCATCTCATTGTATAAAACACAATGGTGAAAATGAAATTGAAAATGGATATCATATGAGTGAGATAAATTATTTTAATGTTTTATTATTATATGAAATAATGTGGCAGATGATGTTGGATGAATGTTGACGTGACATGACCTGATTAGATGTTGATGTGAATACCTTACATGCTAAGAGAATTGACTCAAATGACCCTTAGTGAGTGTT
>JBNKVX010000181.1:0-512 GCA_050299435.1 Cellvibrionaceae bacterium
AATTCAGTGCTGGGCATCGATCCTAAAGCATGCAAAAAAAAAGCACCCGTTAAAGAACGAGTGCTTTTATATTTGGTAGGCGCGATTGGAGTCGAACCAACGACCTCTACCATGTCAAGGTAGCGCTCTAACCAACTGAGCTACGCGCCTGTGAGACGGCGAATCATACAGGCTGCGTGCACTCCATTGCAACCCTTTGACAGAGCTATGGCTCCTTCGCGCATGCGCACCCCACTGCGGACCTGCAAAGTGGAGATAACGCATGGATTTCAGGATGTCTTTCGCCGCGCAACGCCGCATCCCGATGCCGTAACGACAATCGGATCCAGCGATACGATTCTCAGGATGAAACCTGTTCTTCGTGCTCCCCCGCCAACGGCACGAAGGTGACGGGCAACAGACTGGTGGAGTGGATGTTCCCGTCCGCACTCTTCTGCAACAGGATCAGGTCCTGGGTATAGCGGCGTTTGCCGACAGGCAGAATCATGCGCCCACCCGGGGCGAGCTGTTGT
>JBNKVX010000182.1:0-510 GCA_050299435.1 Cellvibrionaceae bacterium
AAAAGACCGGGGCAAGACAGCAGTGCGACTGAGCTTGTGGAAGGGGAAATGGGTTGCGATACTAGGCTAGTTTGGGAAGGGGAAACGAGACACGGAAAGAAAAGTATATTGCTGTGGGAAATTAGGCCCAAAGAGCAACGGGAGTATAGAAAATAGTTTCTAATTTTTGGAATTTAAGATTTAAATGAAATTTGATCGAATTCAAATAAATTCTATTCAGAACCTAATTCTAGATCACACATCAATACAAAAGAAAATGTAGGCGGCATGAAAATGCAACAAACAATTATACACTCTATAAATTGATTTAATAATTTAGAAAATAATCTTTTGCCTAAATAAATTTGAATCCCTTCTAAATTCTAGAAAATAATTTTAACCTATTGATATAAAGTTTTAAAATTTAGTAAATTTTAGTCACATTCCAAAATTTGGAATTTTGGGGCGTGACATGCCATCGGCAAAGCTGATTAAAGCAAGGGACACATGTCGGCCCATGATTGGCAGGGC
>JBNKVX010000183.1:0-509 GCA_050299435.1 Cellvibrionaceae bacterium
TAAAGATGACATTCCTGAATGGGGATCTATTGGAGAATGTCTACATGGCACAATCCAAAAGTTTTGCCATAAAAGGAAAAGAACATATGGGGTGCCATTTGAGAAAATCCATTTATGGATTAAAGCAGGCCTCTAAACAATGGTATTTAAAGTTCGATGAGACTATAAGAAGTTTTGGCTTCAAAGAAAATGAGGAGGACAATTGCATTTATGTAAAGTTCAGGAGTGAGAAATTTATTTTCCTAATCTTGTATGTGGATGATATTCTACTCGCTAGTAGTAATGTCAGTCTGCTGCTAGAAACCAAGAGATTTTTGTCCTCCAATTTTGATATGAAGGATTTTGGTGAAGCATCGTTCGTTCTAGAAATTGAAATTCACCGAGATAGAAGAAATGGGGTATTGGGATTATCACAGAAGACATACATCGAAAAGGTTCTAAAAAATTTTAGTATGCATGCATGTAAACCTACGCCTGCTCCTATAGTCAAGGGCGATAAGTATGGGAGT
>JBNKVX010000184.1:0-509 GCA_050299435.1 Cellvibrionaceae bacterium
ATTTTCATAAATCCATTAATCTGTTTGACTTCACGGAGTCATTCGCCTACGTTCCCGCACTTGTTTTTGACCCCGAACAATTTGGGGGAGGTGAATCTAGAAATGGCACAAGAAACCTGTGAAGTAAAAGTACGCCGTGGCGAAAGCGTTGACCGCGCCCTGCGCCGCCTGAAGAAGGCGCTGGACAAGGAAGGCATCCTCAAAACCATGCGTGCGAAGCGCCACTACGAAAAGCCGAGCGAAAAGAAAAAGCGCCTGGCCAACAGCCGCCGTAGCCGCCGCTGATCCTTGCCAATCAATTGACATGAAAAAGCTCCCTCTTCCGGGAGCTTTTTTTTGTATTGGTGCTCGGGGCGGGACTCGAACCCGCATGGCCGAAGCCGAGGGATTTTAAGTCCCTTGTGTCTACCAATTTCACCACCCGAGCGCTCGGTGCATTGACGGAGCGGAATAAATAATCCCCTACGGTTATTAAACACAATAAAAAAGGGACCGGGCCGTTGATTGAG
>JBNKVX010000185.1:0-502 GCA_050299435.1 Cellvibrionaceae bacterium
AATCATCAAACCGTAGCTGCCGATTTTGAGGCCCAAACCGGGAAACCCTTCACCACCTTGGTTTTGAGGCTCAACCAAGAAACCGACCACTGGTTTTGAGGTCAAACCGAGAGAAACCGTCACCACCAGTTTTGAGGCCAAACTGGAGAAAACCGTCGTCACTGGTTTTGAGGCCAAACCAGAGAAAACCGTCGCAACAAGTTTTAAGGCCAAACCGCTAGAAACCATCGTCACCGGTTTTGAGACCAAACCGGTGAAAACCATCTGATTGGTTTTGAGGCCAAACCACTCACAAACCGTCGACCTTGGTTTTGAGGCTCAACCAAGAAACCCGCGCTCCTAGTCTCCACGTGCCAGGTGCAGATCGCACACGGCGCCACCCGATCTCTCGACCGCCCGGCCACCGAGTACCCGACCTGTGCGACCATCTCCGGTCCTCTGCACCAGGTCTCCTACTCCTACCGCGGTCCTCGTCGCTGCACGCCATGCTGCACCTACCACC